>CAYHQJ010000058.1:0-12383 GCA_964358595.1 uncultured Gemmatimonadales bacterium | reverse complement strand
GCCGCCAGCTCGTCGATCAGGTCGCCCGATACGATCGGCTTGCTCGTCACCTGGTCGCGTGGCACGATCGGGTTCTCCTGGACCGTAATGGTGATCCCGGTGACCTCGACCGCCCGCTGCTCGAGCGTCAGGTTGACCGTCATCGTCTGGTCCGCGAGGACGCGTACGTTGCGCACCTCGGCAGGCGCGTAGCCGATGTACTGGCCGCGGACGACCTTCACGCCGGCCGGCACGTTGTTCATGAAGTAGTAGCCCCGCTCGTTCGTGGTCGCGGCGTACGCCGTGCCCACGATGCGGATCTGCGCCCCGCCGATCGGCGCGCCGGACGGCTCGCGGACCAGGCCCTCGATCTTGCCGGTGGTGCCCTGCGCGGCCAGCCGGCCGGCGCCGAGCAGCACCACCGCCAGGCCGGCCGCCGCCACACGGGCGAGACGAGCGAAGCCCCAGCGACTAGGTTGCGTCATGGACGACCTCCAAAAGCGGACATAACCAGAGGAGACGAACAACGAACCAGGCAGCGACACGCCACCTCCCTTCGGTTGAGCGTCCTGCGCACCACATCAATTGTCAGTGCAAACCAACGAAGCGACTCTGCAACGTGGGTCGCGCCGGTAGCAGCGGCGCGGCCGAGAGGTTATCTACCGCCAATATCATCCACCCAATTCGCCGGTGTCAAGCGGGAATTGGGACGGCGTGCCGCGCCATCCTACGGCGCGCGGGGGGCGTCGGCCGGGGCGGCGAACCGCTGGCCGAGCATCGCCAGCGAGGCCCCGAAGTCCGCCACGTTCAATTTGGTCCGTTCCAGCTCCGCCGTCCGGGACTTTATCTCCTCAAACCCCGCTCGCGTTTCAGCCGTCAACGCGTCGCTGCGCCGGGACAGCTCCGCCATCACCTGGTCGAGCAGCTGCGTGACGCGGTCGGCGTGCGCCTGCTGGCGCCGCGACAGCTCCTCGAGCTGCGTGCTCACGCGCTGCGAGACCTCCTCGAGCCGCCGCTCCATGCGCTGTTCCAGCTCGCGGAGTCCGCGCTCCAGCCGCTGCTCGAAGTCCGTGGCCCGTGCGGCCGCCGCCTGCTGGTCGTTCGCGAGCGCCTGCTCGAGCCGCGCGACTTCGGCCCCGAACAGGAGCTGCCGGACCGTGTCGAGTTCTGACGATGCACCGGAAGGCTGGCTCACGCCGTCTGCTCCAACGAAAAGTGGCCCTATGTTACCGCGCTCGTCCGGGACCCGCTAGGGCGTCACCGGCCCGGTACGTCGAGGCAGAGCAGCTCGCGCTGCGGCTCGGCCGGCGTCACCTCCGGACCGTCCTCGCGCAGCACGACGTTGATTTCGCTGCGGATGCCGAAGCGGCCCGGCAGGTACACGCCCGGCTCCACCGAGAAGCCGATCCCCGCCAGCAGCCGCCGGTCGTCGTGGGTCTCGAAGTTGTCGAGGTGCGGCCCCGAGCCGTGCAGCTCGCGGTCGATGGAATGCCCCGTGCGGTGGACGAAATAGTCCCCGTAGCCGGCGGTCTTGATCACCCCGCGCGCCGCGTCGTCCAGCTCGGCCCCGGTGACCGGCCACCCCTCGCGCCATTTGTCGCGCAGCACGCCGACCGTCTGGTCCCGCGCGTCGCGCACGACGTCGAAGACGCGAGCGACCTCGGACGGCGGGGCGCCGCCGACGAACGCCATCCACGTCTGGTCGGCGTACACGGTGTCGATCGCCGGTCCGCCCCACAGGTCGATCAGGAGCACGTCACCCGGCTGGATCGCCGTGTCCCGCTGCGCCGTCGGCTCGTAGTGCGGGTTCGCGGAGTGCTCACCCGCCGCGACGATCGGGCTGCTGTCGGACGCGAGCCCGGCCTGGCTCATCGCCTCCAGCACCCAGCGCTGCAGACCTTGCTCCGTCGGCACGATCCCCTCGGCGAACCACGTCCGCACCCGCGCGAGGGCCGCCAGCGCGATCTCGCGGAGCAGCTCCGCCGCATGCCGGTGGCCGGCCAGCTCGTCCGGCGTCCAGCGCGCGGCGATGGCGGTGACCAGCTCGGAGGACGACACCACCTCCGCGCCCGAGGCGCGGATCAACTCGATGACCCCGGCGGGGACGCGGTCCAGGTACGGCACGCGGTCGCGGGCCGAATACTCCATCGCCACCTTCTTGCCGGACAGCAGCCGCGACAGCTCCTGCTCCAGCTCCCGCCACGCCGCATACGGCCGCACCTCGCCCGGGAAGCCTTCGATCCGGCCGAGCTCGATCTTGTGCGCCACGGCGGTGGGCCGGCCGCTCGCCGGGAGCAGGACGAACAGCCGCCGCGTCGCCAACCCGCCCAGGCCGAGGACGCGCACCGAAACGGGGTTCAGGCCGTGGAAGTCGAACAGCAGCCAGCCGTCGCATTTCAGCTCGCCGAGCATCTTGCGGACGGTGGCGAGGACGTCGGGAGTCAGGCAGTCCGCAACGTTCATCGGAGGCTCGCCGGGCTCGGGGTGGTGCGCCACTCGCACACGGCGTCGCCGCGCGCGCGGCAGCGGCTGTGGGTCACGGCGCCTTCGAAGTCCTGCAGGCGCCGCAGCAGCTCCGCCAGGGCCGCCGCGAAGAACGTGCACGACGACCCGTCCGGGGTCGCGCGGACCGCGAGCGCCGCCTCGACCTGCGCCACGGTGCCGCCCGCATCGCGCGCGAGCCGCGCGCCGAGGACCTCGAGCGCGGCCCGCCGCGCGGCGCGGAACCCGATGGGGCGCCGCAGGAAAGAAGGCAGGTGGCGCGCCCCCCAGCGCGAGAGCAGCGGGAGCCGGCGGAGCGCGCGGCGGGCCGCGCGGCGTCCCCCGTCCGCGAACACGAGCGCGGCGTCGGTGCGCCGGCCGGCGAGCCGCAGCACCTGCTCGAGCTCCGCCGCGCTGATTCCCTGGTCGCGGCGCACCACCGCCTCGTAGCGCGCGATCTGCGCGGCGACCGTGTCCGAGATTCCAAGGCGCTTCTTGAGCAGTTCGTCCACGTACTCGGCGACCTCCTCGTCGCTGGGCGAGTCGAGGTGCCGCATCGCCTCGAGGACGGCGAGCGGCAGGATGCTGTGCGCTTCGAGGCGATCGCGGTCGGTCACGGCGTGCGGGCGCAAGATAGCGGCGCCGGCGCCCGGCGAGGAAGGACCCTCGCGGTCGCCGCGGCACCTGTCGCGCTGCGCAGTGCGGGCCTAGCTTAACCAAACGATGGGCTCGGAAATGGTAGCGACCCGCTGCGACGTGCTCGTCGTCGGTGGCGGCCCCGCCGGCGCGGCGACCGCCGCGCTGGCGGCGCGCCGCGGCCTCGCCGTCCTGCTGGTCGAGCGCGCGGTGTTCCCCCGCCACAAGCCCTGCGCCGAATACCTCAGCCCCGAGGCCGCGCGCGATCTCGAGGCCCTCGGCGTGCTCGACGAGGTCGAGGCCGCGGGCGCGGCGAAGCTGCGCGGCTTCCGCCTCGTCGCGGACGACGGCGCCGCGGTCACCGGCACTTTCGCCGGGGCCGTGCCCTTCATCCCCTACCGCGAGTACGGGCTCGCCCTGCCGCGCGCGACGCTGGACGCGATCGTGCTGCGCGCGGCCGGGCGGGCGGGCGCGGAGGTGCGGCAGGGCGTCGCCCTCGAGCGGTTGCTCGTCGAGCGCGGGCGGGTCTGCGGCGCCCTAGTGCGGGAGGAGGGCCGGCGCGCCGAGATCCGCGCGCGGGTGGTCGTGGGCGCCGACGGGCTCAACTCCCTGGTGGCCCGCGAGCTGGGCGTGGCCCGGCAGGGGAGGCTGCGCCGCCTCGCGCTGGTCGCCCACCTCGAGGGGGTCGCCGGCACCAGCGACGTGGGCGAGATGTTCGCCCGCCGCGGGCGGTACGTCGGCATGGCGCCGATCGGCCGCGGCCTGGTGAACGTCGCGGCCGTGGTGCCCGGGACCGAGGCGCCGCGCATCGCCCGCGACCCCGAGGCGTTCTTCGCGGCGGAGCTGCGGGCGGTGCCGGAGCTCGCGCGGCGCCTCGCCGGTGCGCGCACCGTGCGGGAGGGCATGATCACGGGACCGTTCGCCCGCGGCAGCCGCCGCGTCGTCGCCGACGGCGCCCTGCTCGTCGGGGACGCCGCCGACTTCTACGACCCGTTCACGGGCGAGGGGATCTTCGCGGCGCTGCGCGGCGGCGCTCTCGCGGCGGAGGCGATCGCCGGCGCCCTCGCCGCGGGCGAGGCCACGGCCGCGGCGCTGCGGCCGTACGTGGCGGCGCGCCGCCGCGCGTTCCTCGGCAAGTGGGTGCTCGAGCGCATCGTCGCCCACGGCGCCGCCTGCCCTCTGGTCATGCGCCGGTTCACGCGGCGGCTCGCCGCGCGCACGCGCGTGGCCGACCTCTGGGTCGGCGCCGCGGGCGACTCGGTCCCGGTCCGCGCCCTGTTTGCGCCGCGCCAGCTCGCGGCGCTCATGATATGACCGTGCCGATCGCTGCCTCCCGCTTCCGCCACGCCATGGGCCTCCTGCCCACCGGCGTCACCGTGGTCACGGCGCGCCTGAACGGCGAGGTGATCGGCATGACGGCGAGCGCCGTCGCGTCGCTCTCGCTCGAGCCTCCCATGCTGCTCGTTTGCGTGGGCCACGCGGCCGAGATCCACGAGGCGATCGTCGGGGCACCGATCTTCGGCGTGAACGTCCTCGCCGCCGGGCAGGAGGACGTCGCCGAGCGATTCGCGGCGCGCGAGCGCCAGCGGTTCGCCCCGGACGAAGGTCATCCGGGGCCCGCCGGGCTACCGCTCATCGACGGCGCGCTGGCGCAGCTCGAGTGCCGCCGCGCCGACGTCTTCCGCGGCGGCGACCACTCGATCGTCGCGGGCGTCGTGGAGTGGGTCCAGGTCCGCGAGGGCACGCCGCTCTGCTACTTCCGTTCCGCCTACCGGACGCTCGGGGCATGATGGGACCGCTGCGGTCCTGGGCGGCGCGCGCCGTCGAGACGCTCGACGACCCCCGCGCCGACGCCAGCGTCGTCGTCGCGTCGCTGCGCGACATCGCGCGCATCAACCGCATCTTCGGCGGAGCGCGCGCCGCGGCGCGGCGGGTGGACGAGTTCCTCGGCGCGACGCCGCCCGGCACCACGCTCACCGTGCTCGACGTCGGCACCGGCAGCGGCGACATCCCGCGCGCGGTGGCGCGGCGGGCGGCACGGCGCGGCATCCGGCTCCGCCTGCTCGGCCTGGAGCGCCATCCGGCGGCGGCGCGCGAGGCCGCCCGTAGCGGCGACCTCGCCGCCATCCTCGCCGCCGGCGCGCTGCTGCCGCTGCGCGCGCGCGCCGTGGACCTGGTGCTCTGCTCCAAGGTCCTGCACCACGCCCCCGGTGAGGCAGGCGCACGCCTGATCGCGGAGCTCGACCGCGTGGCGCGGCTCGGCGTGGTGGTCGCCGACATCCGGCGCAGCGCGCTCGCGGCGGCGGGCATCTGGCTCGCCGGCCACGTGCTGCGCTTCCACCCCGTGACCCGCCGCGACGGCGTCATCTCGGTCTTCCGGGGCTTCACCCCGGGCGAGCTGCGCCTGGCGTGCGCCGCGGGGGGCGTGCGCGCGGTGGTGCGCAGCCACCCCGGCTGGTGCCTCACGGCCGCCTGGCGGCCCGCCCCCGCGCACCCGTGATCCGGATCGATCGCCGCGAGGTCGCCGCGGACGTGGCGCGCGTCTTCGCCACCGCCGCCGCCGTCGAGCGCTGGCCGGAGTGGCTGCCGCACTACCGCTGGGTGCGCTTTCACGCGCGGCGCGACGACGGCGGCGTGGTCGAGATGGCGGCGTGGCGGCCGTTCGGTCCCTTCAACTACCCCACCTGGTGGGTGTCCGACATGACGCTGGAGCGCGACGTGCCGCGGATCCGGTTCCGCCACGTGCGGGGTATCACCCGGGGCATGGACGTCGCCTGGGACTTCGAGGCTCGAGAGCGCGGCGCGCTCGTGACGATCACCCACGCGTGGGACGGGCCGGCGTGGCCGCTCATCCGGCGAGCGGCGGCGGAGCTGGTCATCGGGCCCTGGTTCGTCCACGCGATCGCGCAGCGCACGCTCGCGGGCATCGCGCGCGTGGCCGAGGCCGCGGAGGCCGCCTGAGCACGCGCCGCCGCGTCGTCGTCACCGGGATCGGCGCCGTCACGCCGATCGGTACGGGCGCCGACGGCCTGTTCGCGGGCCTCAAGGCGCGGCGCTCCGCGGTACGGACGATCACGCGCTTCGACCCGACGCCGTTCCGCAGCCGGATGGCGGCCGAAATCCCCGACTTCCGGCCGCAGGACTTCCTCGACGCGAAGCGTGCGCGGCGCTACGACCGCTTCTCGCAGCTGGCGGTGGTCGCCGCCAGGCTGGCGCTCGAGCACGCGTCGCTCGACTTGGCGCGCGAGGACCGCGAGCGGATCGGTGCGATGATGGGGTCGGCGCTGGGCGGCGTCGCGTTCGAGGAACAGCAGGCGGGCGTCTACGCGGCGCAGGGGCTGCGCGGCGTGGACCCCTCGCTCGCGCTCGCGGTCTTCGGCGGCGCGGCGAGCTGCAACATCGCGATCGAGTTCGGCGTCTGCGGCCCCAACTCGACCAACGGGATGAGCTGCGCCTCCGGCACGATCGCCGTGGGTGACGCCTTCCACGCCATCCGCGACGGGCGCGCCGACGCGATGCTCGCAGGCGGCGCCGAGGCCCCGCTCGCCCCGCTGTGCTTCGGGGCGTTCGCCATCATCCGCGCCATGTCGGCCCGCAACGACGACCCGGCGACCGCGAGCCGCCCGTTCGACGCGGGGCGCGACGGCTTCGTGATGGGCGAAGGGTCCGCGGTGCTGGTGCTCGAGGAGCGCGGCCGCGCCCTAGCGCGCGGCGCGCGGGTCCTGGCCGAAGTGCTCGGCGCCGCCTCGACCAACGACGCGCACCACATGACCGCCCCTCGTCCCGACGGCCGGCAGGCCGCGCGCTGCGTCACCGCCGCGCTCGAGGACGCCGGCATCCGGCCCCACGAGGTGGAGTACGTCAACGCGCACGGCTCGTCCACGCCGCTCAACGACTCCACCGAGACGCTCGCGCTCAAGCTGGCCTTCGGCGAGCACGCGCCGCGGCTCGCCATCAGCGGCACGAAGGGCTACTACGGCCACCCGCTCGGCGCGTCCGGCGCGATCGAGGCCGCGATCACGGCGCTCGCCCTCGAGCGCGCCTGGCTCCCGCCGACGCTGAACCTCAGCCGGGCCGACCCCGCGTGCGACCTCGACTACCTCGCCGACGGCGGCAGCGCGCGGAGCGCCGCGATCGCCGTCTCGAACTCGTTCGGCTTCGGCGGCATCAACGCCGCCCTCGTGCTCAAGCGCGCCGACTGAGCCGCTTGCGCCGCGCGCGGCGGCGCGGGCATATTGGCGCCGCCGTTTCGCCATGACGACCGCACCGCCATTCCCCACCGTGAGGGACGCGCATGCGTAACACGTTGCGCCCGCTCGTCGCCGAGTTCATCGGGACGTTCTTCCTGGTGTTCATCGGCGTCGCCGCCATCGTCTCGAACGCCTACCGCGACGGCTCCGGCGGCCTGCTCGGCATCGCCGCGGCCCACGGCCTGGCACTCGCCGTCGGCGTCAGCGCCACCATGAAGATCTCCGGCGGCCACCTGAACCCCGCCGTCACCGCCGGCCTCTTCTCGGTCGGACGCATCGGCGCGAAGGACGCCGGTCTCTACATCGTCGCCCAGCTGCTCGGCGCGGCCGTCGCTGCCTTCGCGGTGAAGGGCCTCTTCCCGGAGATGGCGGGCATCGTGACCCAGCTCGGCACGCCGAAGCTCGCCCCCGACGTGACGACCGTGCAGGGCATCGTCCTCGAGGCGATCCTCACCTTCCTGCTGGTGACGGCGGTGTTCGGCACCGCGGTGGACCCCGCCGCGCCGAAGATCGGCGGATTCGGCATCGGCATCACCCTGCTGTTCTGCGTCCTGGCCGGCGGCAACCTGACCGGCGCAGCGGTGAACCCCGCGCGCGCTTTCGGTCCCGCCCTGGCGAGCCACACGTGGATCGGCCAGGCCGTCTACTGGATCGGCCCGATCCTCGGCGGCGTCGTCGCGGCGCAGGTGTACGAGAGGGTGCTGATGAAGAAGGAGTAGGCGTCCTCCTCCTACTTCCTGCCCCGCCGCAACAGCCACAGGGCATAGCCGACGTACAGCACCGCCGCCACGGTGTACGCGGCGACCATGAACCCGCCGTTATCGGGCATCGTCCGCCGCGCGCTCTGCCCTGGCCTCGTCGCGCTCCGCCTGCGCGTAGCGGTGCCATACCAGGCCGGTGTAGAGCAGGGTCATCACGGCGAGCGAGAACAGCAGCGTCGCGAGCATCGAGCCCGGCAGCGTCGGACCCTCGGGGTTCATCACCACCGCCTGCGGGTGGAGGGTGCGGAACATCTGCACGCTGAGGTGGATGAACGGCACGAGCAGGGCGCCGAGGATGCCGAGCACGGCGGAGTACCGCGCGCGCTGCCCCTGCTCCTGCACCGCAGTTCGCAGGACGAGGTAGGCGAAATAGAGGAACCACAGGAACAGCGTGGACGACAGCCGCGCGTCCCACGTCCACCACGCCCCCCAGATGGGCTTCGCCCAGATCGGCCCGGTCAGCAGCACGCCCGTGGTGAACACGACGCCGACCTCGGCCGAGGCCGCCGCGATGCGGTCGAGCCGCGGCTCCTTGAAGATCAGGTAGAGCACGCTGCAGACGCCGACCACGGCGAACGCCAGGAACGCCACCCACGCGCTCGGCACGTGGACGTAGAAGATCTTCTGCGCCGGACCCTGCGTCGCCTCGACCGGGGTGAAGGCCAGCGCGCGCACGTACACCGCGGCCAGTAGCGCCAGAGCCGCCACCATCAGCGCCCGGCTCCGGCGCAACGAAAGCTCCGCCGTCTCGATCGCGGTCATTCCTCGATCGTGTGCTCGAAGACGAGGATGCATACCACCAGGAATGCGACGTCGTACGCGACGAGCAACTTAAGCCACCCGATTATCTCCGAGAAGGGTCGGCCGGCGAAGATGCGCGCCGTCATCTGCACCGCCGCCGTGATCGGCGGCATCAGGAACGGCAGCATCAGCACCGGCAGCATCAGCTCGGCAAAGCGGGTGCTCACCGCGATCGAGCTCATCAGCGTCCCGACCGCCACGAATCCGATGGTCGCGAGCGCGATCACCGCGACCAGCGGCCCGAGCACGCCGAGCACCGGCACGTTGAAGAAGATCGCGAACAGCGGCAGCGCGATCGCCTCGACCAGCCCGACGAAGACGAGGTTGGCCAGCACCTTGCCGAGGTAGAGCGCGGTGCGGCTCGCCGGCGAGAGCAGCAGCCCGTCCAGCGCGCGGTTCTCGCGCTCCAGGGCGAAGGCGCGGTTGAGGCCGAGCAGGCCCGCGAAGCTGAACGTGATCCACAGGATTCCCGGCGCCAGGTCCACGGCGCTCACGGCGGTCGGGTCGCGGGCGAACTGGAAGATCGCCAGCACCAGCGCCGTGAAGACCAGCGCCGAGAGGAACGCCGTGCGGCTGCGGAACTCGAGCCGCAGGTCCTTGCCCGCGATCGCCAGGGCGTGGCGGAGCACCTCACCCATGCGCGGCCGTCGCCTCCGCATAGCGGCGGCGGTAGTCCGCCGCGTCCCCGTCCTTCGGCGCGCACTCGACGAACCTGCCCGCCACCTGGAACGCAGTGTGGGTGGCCAGCTCGAGCCCCTCATCGAGGTTGTGCGTCACGAGGACGACGGTGCGCCGCTCCTCGCGCAGCCGCACGAGTTGGCGGCGCAGCGCGGCCGCCGCGGCCTGATCCAGCCCCGTGAACGGCTCGTCCAGCAGCACGATGTCCGGCTCGTGCAGCAGCGCGCGCGCGAGCGCGAGCCGCTGGAGCATCCCGCGGCTCATCGTCCCGGCGAACGTGGCGGCGCGCTCGGCGAGGGCGACCGCCTCGAGGGCCGCGAGCGCGCGCGCGCGCGGATCACTCACCCCGTACAGCCGCCCGTAGAACTCGAGGTTCTCGCTCGCGGTGAGGCCGTCGTAAAGGAAGGTGGCGTGCGAAATCAGGCCCACGCGCCGCCGCTGGCTCGCGGCCGCCCGCACCGCGCTCTGGCCGCCCAGGAGCACCTCGCCGCGCTCGGGCCTGAGCAGCCCCGCGAGGATGCGCAGGAGCGTGGTCTTGCCGGCCCCGTTGGGGCCGAAGATCGCGAGCACCTCGCCGGCGTCCAGCGTGAAATCGACGCCCCGCAGCGCGCGCACCGGGCCGAAGCTGCGCGCCAGGTCGCGAACGGTGAGGACGGGATGTCGGGCCGGTGCCGTCATGAGCGGCCCCAAATATAGCGGGCCCGTAGCGATCGGAGCTTTACGCGCGGGGCTGGATCTCGAACCGATCGTCGAGGCGCGTCATGAGGAGCAGGAAGCGGACCTCTTCGGACACGCCCCGGAGGCAGACCGTGTGGCGCCGCTCGGCGGCGCGCAGCTGGAGCTGCACGAGCGTCGAGAGTCCGGCGCTATCCACCCGGTCCGTCCCCGAGAAATCGACCACGAGCTTGCCCGGCGCCCCCTCGCCCAGTGCCCGCAGAGCCTCGAGCGCCTCGGTCTGGAACTTGCCCCGGGTGTCGGCGCTGAGGGTGGCAGGTGCTTGCACGGTGTGCTCGCCCATGCCCCCAGAACGTCGAACGTTTAGTGCCGCGCTGGGGATGGAAGACGTAAGTGTTTGCAAATCAAGCGATTAGGGAAACTGGTGTGATGCGAATTACAACGCCGATCTGTTGCGATTCGCAAGCTAGCGGTAAGAATGCAAGCGAAAAAGAGGGCGGAGCCTGGTCGCCCAGGCCCCGCCCGTCCGTCCGGACTCGAGCGGCTCAGATCTTCGTGACGTTCGCGGCCTGGAGACCCTTCGGGCCCTCACGAACCTCGAACTCCACCTTGTCGTTCTCCTTGAGCGACTTGAACCCCTCCGACTGGATGGCGGAGTAGTGGACGAACACGTCCGGTCCACCCTCCCGCTCAATGAAGCCGAACCCCTTTGCATCGTTGAACCACTTGACCCGGCCGGTGATGCGCTCCATACCTAACTCCTCTGACAGGTGGCGTATACGACGAATCTCTTGCCGCCTGCAGCGCAGCAGGCTCTCCGAGATCCGTACAGAGCGACACAGAAATAAGGCGCGACCTGCCTAAGCGCAATAGGCGCGGCAACTTCGGACCCCAGCTCCGACCCATGAGGAAGCGGCCGATGACGGATTCCATGCGGCTCGAAACCCTGCTCGACGAACACCGTGAGTTTCCCCCGAGCGACGCGTTCCGCGCCGCCGCCCACGCGCACTCCGATGCGGTCTACGACGAGGCGGCGGCGGATCGCGAAGCGTTCTGGGCCGGGTGGGCCGGGCAGTTGGAGTGGTACGAGCGGTGGAACACGGTGCTGGAGTGGAAGGCGCCGCACGCCAGGTGGTTCGTCGGCGGCCGGCTGAATGTTGCGGTGAACTGCCTCGACCGGCACATGCACTCGGCGTGCCGCAACAAGGCGGCGCTGATCTGGGAGGGCGAGCCCGGTGATCGGCGCGTCCTCACTTACCGCGACCTGTATCGCGAGGTCAACAAGTTCGCCAACGTCCTCAAGGCCCTTGGCGTCAAGCGCGGCGACCGCGTCGCCATCTACCTGCCGATGGTGCCCGAGGTCGCCATCGCGATGCTGGCGTGCGCGCGCATCGGCGCCCCGCATTCGGTGGTCTTCGGCGGCTTCTCGGCGGAGAGCCTGCGCGACCGCATCAACGACCTTGGCGCCGTCGTCCTCGTCACCGCCGACGGCGGCTACCGCCGCGGCCAGGTGGTGCCGCTCAAGCGCGAGGCCGACGAGGCGCTCGAGGGATGCCCGACCATCAGGCACGTCATCGTCTTCCAGCGCCGCGTCGGCGCCTCGGGCGGCGACGAGGCGTTCGTGCACATCCGCGAGGGCCGCGACCACTGGTGGCACCGGCTGATGCAGGACGCCCCCGCCTACTGCGAGCCGGAGCGGATGGACGCCGAGGACCTGCTCTTCATCCTCTACACGAGCGGCACGACCGGGAAGCCCAAGGGGATCGTCCACACCACCGGCGGCTACCTCACGCAGGTCGTGGCGACGACGAAGCTCGTCTTCGACCTGAAGGACGAGGACGTGTACTGGTGCACCGCCGACGTCGGCTGGGTGACGGGGCACTCGTACGTCGTCTACGGCCCGCTGGCGCTCGGTGCCACGGTGCTGATGTACGAGGGCGCTCCCGACTGGCCGGACAAGAACCGCTTCTGGGAGCTCGTCGAGCGCTACGCGGTGACGGTCTTCTACACCGCGCCGACGGCGATCCGCGCGTTCATGAAGTGGGGCACCGAGCACCCGGCGCGGCACGATCTCTCCTCGCTGCGGCTGCTCGGCACGGTGGGCGAGCCGATCAACCCCGAG
>CAYHQJ010000057.1:0-12396 GCA_964358595.1 uncultured Gemmatimonadales bacterium | reverse complement strand
AGTGGTCGACGCTCGATTCGTTCATCACCAGCCAAGAGTGTCTGAACGACCAGCGTGGCCGCATCATGGAGCGTAACAGCTGCCGCAACCCGTGGCAGAGCTTCCTGGACGCCCGGGTGACCAAGTCGTTCAGAACCATGCGCGGCCAGTCCGTCGAGTTCACGGCGAGCCTGTACAACGTGCTCTCATTGCTCAGCGTGGGCGGCCGGATCTATTCGGTGTCGGGGGCCTTCGAGAATATCCAGATGCTCACCCGCTCGGGGTATGACACCGCGAATGGGCGGGGCACCTACAACCTCTCCCTGCCGAGCCCGGTGCGCGTCCTGGACACCAACGCCTCGCGCTGGAAGCTGGAGTTGGGCGCGCGGTATGTCTGGTAGGCTTCCACCGGTGCGCCGCTGATCACACCCAGGGGGCCGGGCGACCGGCCCCCTGGGCGTTTGGGCCTGGCGCGGGTGGGAGCTAGGTGCGGGCTCGCACGAACAGCAGGAGCCCGCCCCCGCCGAACAGGGCGTTGGGAAGCCAGGCCGCCAGGACCGGGGGCACCACGCCGCCGGCGCCGACCGCCTTGGAGAGCTGCACCAGCATCAGGAAGACGATGGTCGTCCCGAGGCTGACGGCCGCGCCGTAAGCGGGTCCGGCGCGGTGGCCGGTCAGGCCGAGCGGCGCGCCGAACAGCGCGATGATGAGGCACGTGACGGGAATGGCGATCTTGAGGGCGCGCTCGACCTGGAGCTTGTTGGCATCGCTTCCCGAGCGCTCCAGCGTGCGCACGTAGTGGCCCAGCTCGCGGTAGTTCATCTGGTCGGGCGCTTTGGGCTCGGTCAAGAGGTCGGCCGGCCGCTCGGTGAGGGCGCGCTGGCGCAGGGAGTCGAAGGTGAAGGCGAGCTCGCGGTCGGGGCTGAGGAACAGCCGCATCGTGCCGCGGGCGAGGATCCAGCCGCGGGTCGAGTCGAACCCGGCCCGGGTGGCAGTGAGGAAGTAGCCGGGGAACTCGGGGCCGGTGCCCTCGCGCTCGATCTGCACGTCCACCATCTCGTGGAGCGGGATGTTGAGCGAGCGGACGGCGTAGGTGCGGCCGCCGTCGGCACGGTAGACGAAGTTGTAGCGCGCCGACTGGGAGCGCAGCTCACGCTCGCCGAGCAGCACGTCTCGCCGCTCGTTGGCGACGGGGACGATCTCGCCGACGCCGTAGGTCAGGATCGCCGCGAACACCGCGAGCACGAACACCGGCACCGCCAGCCGGTGGAACGACACCCCGGAGGCCTTCGCCGCCGTGATCTCCGAGTGGCGGGAGAAGGAGCCGACCGAGAACACCGTCGCGAACAGCACCGCCGCCGGGATGATGAAGAACACCTGCTCCGGGACGGCGAAGACGTAGGCCGCCGCGATCCGGCCGACCGGGATGCTGCGGCTGAGGTACTTGTCGATGTTGTCGGCCAGATTGACCACGATGGTGAACAGCGGGAACCCCACCACGGTGATGCCGAAGATCCGCACGAACTCGCGGCCCACGTACCGGTCGAGGAGGCGGAGCGGGGCGCGCCTCACGGCCGGCCCCGCCAGGCGCGCCACCGCTCGGCTAGCGCCTCGGTCCAGCCGCCGCCGCGCTTCGCGGCGTGCTCGCGGCCGAGCCGGACGAACAGCGCCACGCCGCCGCCGGTCATGAGGAGGTTGGGGCCCCACATCGCCCAGAATGGGGAGATGATGAGCTGGTCGGCGAGCGTCTCGCCGCCGATGAGCCCCACGTAGTAGACGCCGAAGATCGCCACGCTCGCCCCGATCACGAGCCCGACGCCGCCGCGCGGGAAGCGCAGCGCGACCGGCGCCCCGATCAGCACGAAGACCAGGCACGAGACGGCGATCGAGAACTTCTTGTGGATCTCGACCTGGAAGCTCGCCGCGTGCTGCGCGGCGTTGCGCCGGCGGGATTCGAGCACGGCGAGCTGTCCGCGCAGCCGGGCGCCGCTCGGGTCGGACGCCTCGCGCCCGGGCGCGGCGGGTGCGGCGCGGGCCTGCGTGACCGGCGGCGCGCGCGGGGCGGTGCGCGGCGGCGTGGCGAAAGGCGGCGCGGCCCGGCGCGGCTTCCCGGGCCTCTGGGGCTGCTGCGCCTCGGCGCTGGCCGGCGCCGCCCAGCCCCCCAGCCGTGCGAGCACGCCGCAGTAGAGCGTCGTGAGGCCGCGGCGGGGTGGGGGCGGCAGGGTGGTGTCGGCGGCGGGCCGCCGCGGGGCGCCGACCAGCGCGCGCGCGTCGTTCTCGAGCAGCGCCGCGCGCTCGCGCGCCATACCGCCGAGGCTGCGCTGGTCCCCCGCGACCACAGCCTCCATCTCGCACACCGACATTTCGCGGTCGCCCTTGAAGTTGTCCTGCCCGGTCCGCTCGAGCCGGTTGGAGACCCCGCGCACGTTCACGAAATCGGTGTGGAAGAAGACGCGGCGGAAGATCTGCGACTGGCCGCGGTCGTAGTCGTGCAGGTAGCCGTCGAACAGCGTGAGGTAGAGGTTGGTACGGTCGGCGTTGAAGCGCATGTAGCCGCTGTCCGCGTAGATGGTCCGGCGGCGGGTCTCGTTCGCGAGGTCGTAGATCACGACGTCGCGCAGCCGGTCGGCGGCCTGGTCGATGCGTCCGGCGCGCAGGAACAGCTGGCCGCGGACGACCTCGTTGACCATCTGCTCGCGCAGCTCGAAGGTGGGCTTCTTGCGCGCGATGTCGATCAGCAGCGTCTTGAGCCGGTGGTTGGAGCGCGGCAGCACCTGGTCCACGAAGCCGAACGTGAAGGCGGCGAGCGCGCAGGCGGCCAGGATGACCGGCCGCACCACCCGCACGAGGTCGATGCCGCTGGCCTTGCAGGCGGTGATCTCGTTGTCGGCGCCGAGCCGGCTGAAGGCATAGAGCACCGCCATCAGCACGGCCATGGGCAGGGTCATGGCGAAGATGAACGGAAGCGAGAGCCCGAACACCTCGGCGACGACGCTCCACGGGAGTCCCTTGCCGATGAGGCTGGCGAACTGGCGCGCGACCTGGTTGACGACCATGAGCCCCGTCAGCGCGCCGAGCGCGAACAGAAAGGGGCCCAGGTGCTCCTTCAACAGGTAACGGCTCAGGATCTTCATGCCGTGCCGCGGGTACCGTCGGGGTTGAGGCGCCCTGAGGGCGTCGGTATTGTTCGCTCTCGGTACCGGCGAAAATAATACCCCTAGCGCGGGAAAAGTGACGCGTACCCTCGTCGCGATCACCGTCGCTCTTCTCCTCGCCGCTCCCCGTGCCCTCGCGCAGCAGCCCGATTCCGTGCCGGGTGTGCGTCCGCTGCGGCTGCGTACGGAGGCGCTCGAGGTCCAGTCCCCGCCACCGCTCAGCGGGGCGGGCCGGCTGGTCATGCCGCGGCCGGACCCCGCCGCCCTGGCCCGCCGGTGGGCCGACGCGGCCCTTCGCCGCCTGGCGGTGCGGGCCGCAGCGCGCTGGCGGGTGGGGCTGGTCGGCGGCGCCGAGAGCCTGCTCGGGCCCGCGGTGGCCCCCCTGGGAGGGCAGGAGCCCGGTATCGCCCCGCCGCAGCGAGGGTGGGTGGCCCCGACGATCCTGCGCCAGGTCGCCGATCTCGGCATCCAGATGAACGCCCGGTTCGAGCTGCGGTGGGACCGCCTCAGGAACCTGCGCTGTACGGCGGCCGACGTGACCAACATCGCCTCGGGGTGCCGCACCGGCTTCACGCCCCCGCGGCTCGATCCGCAGTTCAGCGTGCGGACCGGCGGCGTCGTGGGCCAGCGGGTGCACGTCAACGTGGACTACGACTCGGAACGTGAGTTCGAGGCCTCGAACAACATCCAGGTCTCCTACCAGGGGCTGGAGGACGAGATCCTGCGGCGGGTGCAGGTGGGCAACGTCACCTTCACGGCACCCAACTCGCGGTTCATCACGGGCGGCATCCCCTCGAACAACTTCGGCGCGCAGTTCGAGGGGCAACTCGGCGCGCTGGACTTCAGCGGGATCGTCGCGCAGCAGAAGGGCAACGTGGTGCGCGGCCGCACGTTCACGATCGGCGACCGGACCCTCCAGCCGATCGACCGGACGGACGACGACCTCGACTTCGAGCCGCTGCGGTTCTTCTTCGTGGTGGACCCGGCGACGCTGCCGGGATACCCGGCGATCGACGTGCTGAACCTCCAGGCGGCTCCGCTTCCGGCCGCGGCACGGATTACCCAGGTGCGGGTCTACCGGCGGCGGAGCACCGCCGGAAGGCCGAGCAGCGCGGAGCAGAACCTCGTTGGCATCGACGCCGTGGCCCTGCGCGACGACGGCCCGCAGCGCGCGGGCCCGTTCCCCTGGGAAGCGCTGATCGAGAACCGCGACTACTACCTGGATCCGTCGGGCGCCTGGTTCGCCCTCGCGAGCCGCCTCGACCAGGACGACTACCTCGCCGTCTCGTACGTCACCGCTGCGGGCGACACCGTGGGCACGTTCCCCGCGGTCTCAACGCCGGGGCGGGTGGACACGGTGCGCCTGATCTACGAGCCGCGCCGGGGCGCCGACGTGCCGACCTTCCGCTACGAGATGCGCAACGCCTACCGCATCGGCGGCGTGGACGACATCCTGCGCGCCTCGACGAAGGTCCAGGTCCTCGTGGCCGAGTCCGAGCGCCCCGCCTCGGGGGCGCCGACCTTCCTCAGCCTGTTCGGCCTGGCCCTCCCCAGCGACGCCACCACGTTCGACCAGTACAACCGCCTGTTCCCGCGCCAGCGCGACCCCGGCAACGGCGCGCCGCTGCGGGACTTCTTCGTGGTGTTCCCGCACCTGACGCCGTTCGCCGACAGCACCCGGCTCCAGGCCCAGTTCCGCACCGACTCGCTGTACCGGACGCCGACCTACCTGCTGCGCAGCCAGGGGCCGACGCCCCTCTATCAACTCCGGCTCGCCTACGACGCCCAGGGCGGCGACGACCGCAGGCTGCTCTCGCTCGGCGGGTTCCAGATCCGCGAGGGGAGCGAGCGGATCGTGGCGAACGGCCGCCAGCTCCAGCGGAACGTGGACTACACGGTCAACTACGAGATCGGGCAGGTCACCTTCCTGGCGCCCGACTCGCTGTTCCGCCAGCCGACGCAGGTCACCGTGCAGTACGAGGAGAACCCGGTCTTCGCGATCGCCCCCACGTCCATCTACGGACTCCAGGCCCGCTACGACATGGGCGACCGCGGCGCGGTCACGATGCTCGGCCTGCTGCAGCGCGAGCGGTCCACCTTCACGCGGCCGCCGCTCGGCTTCGAGCCGTCCTCGAACCTCATCATGGGGATCTCGGGGAACTTCCGCTTCGAGCCGCGGCGGCTGACGCGGCTGCTCGACGCGCTCCCGCTGATCCAGACCGAGGCGCCCTCGCTCGTGACGCTCGACGCCGAGATCGCGACGAGCCGCCCCTCGCCCAACCAGCTCGGCGTCGCCTACGTGGAGACGTTCGAGGCCGAAGGCGGGACGTTCCTGCCGCTCAGCGAGAACGTCTGGGAGTACGGGAGCCGGCCGTCCTCGGCGCGCGGGTTGCTCGGCACGGGGATCGATCCGGTGGGTGGGTTCGGCGACGCCGACGCGGCGTCGCTGGTGTGGCAGAGCCTCATCGCCGCCGCGGAGAATACGGCGGTCCAGTTCCGGGCGCGGGACATCGACCCGTCGATCCGGCTCCAGGGCGCGGGCGAGACCGCGGAGACGGTCCTCTGGCTCTCGCTCCATCCCGACACGCTGGGCGGGCTGCCGGACCCCGTTTCGTTCAAGCCGCGGTGGGTGCTGCCCCATGTCCCCGGGCCGCGCTGGCGGTCGATCACCCAGCCGCTCTCGACGACGGGAGTCGACCTGTCGCGCACCGAGTTCCTCGAGTTCTGGGTCTTCGAGGACGACGCGCGGCGCGCCAGGACCCAGGGGGCGACGCTGGTCTTCGACTTCGGGACGGTGTACGAGGACGCGGTGGACTTCCAGCCGACGGAGCTCCGGGTGACGGGCAGCGACACCGCGTACGCCGGCCGGCGGCGCGCCGGGCAGGGCCGGCTCGACACCGAGCGCGACACGCTCACCAACGCGTTCAACGCCGCGCTCAACGACGAGGGGATCCTGGGCGACGTCGCCGACAGCATCCGCGACGCCGGCGCCGACACGCTGGTGCGCCGCCTGCCGCTGTGCCGGTCGCTGCTGAGCGCGGGGCTGGTGGTCTACAACTGGGGCAACGTCGCGGCGCGCTGCACCCGCAGGAACGGCCAGCCGGACACCGAGGACCTCAACAACGACCAGCACCTCGACACGCTGATCGCGGCGGTGAACGAGAGCCACGTCCGCTACGTGTTCCGCTTCGGGGACGACCGGTACTACGTGCGCGACGGCGGCGGCATTCCGGGCTTCGGCCAGTGGCGGCTGTACCGGATCCCGTTCCGGGCCGACACGCTCCAGGTGGGCTTCCCCGACCTCCGGCAGGTGCGGGCGCTGCGCCTCACGATGATCGCGCCCGACGTGCCGGCCGAGTCCACGCTGCACGTCGCGCTGGCGCGCATGAAGCTGGTGGGCGCGCCGTGGGTCAAGCGCGCCGGGTCGCCGATCGCCGGACTCGCCGGCTCGCGCGGCGCGCCGCACGGCGAGGTGATCGCGAGCGTGGTGACGACGGAGAACCGCAACGACCTCGGCTACGAGTCGCCCCCGGGCGTCACCGACGAGGGCGCCAACCGCGGCGGCACCTTCCAGGTCGGGGCGCAGCAGATCAACGAGAAGTCGCTGCGGATCGTCGCGAGCGACGTGCGCCAGGGCGAGCGGGCCGAGGCGTTCTTCCGCTTCTCCGAGGGGGACCGGAACTTCCTCGGCTACCGCCAGATGCGGGTGTGGGCGCGGGGGCGCGGCCGCGGCTGGGACGAGGGCGGGCTGTCGTTCTACGTGAAGATCGCGCAGGACGAGAACAACTTCTACCTGTACCGCACCGGCGCACGAACCACCAGCTGGGAGCCGGAGGTGGTGGTTGACTTCGCGCGCTGGTTGCAGCTGCGGGCGCAGATCGAGAGCCGTTACCTGCTCGACCTGGGCCAGCCCGACAGCGTCGTCCGTGCCGGCCTGCGCCGGGAGGCGCGCACCTGCGGCGCCGACACCCTCAGCCTCCCCCTCCCCTACGTCGCGTGCGACACGCTCTTGGGGTACCTGGTGCACGTTCTCAATCCGGGCGTCGCGCCGCCGAACCTCTCGCGCGTGCAGGAGCTGGCCGTCGGGCTCGTGCGCGACAGCGGCGCGGCGCTCGACAGCGCCGAGCTGTGGGTGGACGACATCCGCCTCACGCAGGTGGTGAGCGACGCCGGCTACGCGGGCGCAGTGAACCTGCACGTCACCGCGGCCGACATCGCCGACATCACGACCTCGCTCAGCCGCCGCGACGCGACCTTCCGGCAGCTGGGCGAGGACCCGAGCTACGTCACGACCAGCCAGTTTGCCTTCGCCTCGACGGTACGCCTCGAGCGCATCGGCCTCGAGCGGCTGGGGATCACCGCGCCGTTCTCGTTCCGCACCGACCGCTCGGCGCTGGACCCGTACTACCTCAACCGCTCCGACGTGCTCGCGAGCGGCCTCCAGGGGCTGCGGCGGCCGCGGCAGACCAGCACGTCGTACGCCTTCTCGGTGCGGCGCTCGCGCCGGGGCACGCTGTGGTGGCAGCGCGCGCGGGTGGACAACGTGGCGCTCAGCGGGGCCTTCTCGCGCGGCAACGCGACGACCGAGCTGTCCACGTCGGCGAGCCGGGCCACGACCCTGCGGGGCGAGTACAGCGTCCAGCCGGGGGAGCGCGGCTTCCGCTACCTGCCGGGCTTCCTGCGCGGCCTGCTGCAAGGGCTCCCGGGCTTCCTGCGCCGCAGCGAGCTGGTGCGCGGGCTTGAGGAGGGCCGGCTGCGGGTGACGCCCGCGCAGATCGGGCTCTCGTCCGACTTCGCGCGCTCGCAGAACGACCGCGCGACCTTCCGCTCGCCGATCCCGACCGCGGCCGACAGCGTGGCGCAGCCGGTGACGGTGACGACGGCCGCGATGCGCAGCGCCGCCCGCTTCGAGCTGCGCCCGCTGGGCTCGACCCAGCTCGGGCTGGCGCTCACCTCCGAGCGCGACCTGCGCGACTACGGCAACACGACCACGATGGGCGTGGTCGCGAGACAGAGCCGGCGCGAGCTGGCGGGCGTGGACCTCGGCTTCGAGCGCGCGCGGCAGGTGAACCTGCGGCTCTCGTACGCGCCGCCGATCGCCGCGTGGCTGCGACCGCGCTACAGCTTTACGTCCACCTTCGCTCTGCAGCGCGATCCCAACGGCCGGGAAGCGGAGCGCACGAACGGCGACAGCGCCGGGGCCTTCCGGCTGCCGAGCGCCTTCACCAACACCCAGACGTCGGACCTGTCGGGGACCGTGGAGCTCGCGCACGCCCTGGCGGGGCTGCTGGGCGACTCGGCGGGGCTCCGGCGGGCGCTCGACCGGATCCAGAGCGTGGACCTGGGCACGCGCACCGACCGGCGCTCGCAGTTCGACCGGCCGGGCTTCGACCCGTCGCTCGGCTACCAGCTCGGGCTCGGGGGTCGGGACCGGTTCCGCAGCCAGGCGTCGCGGCTCGCGAACTCGGCCTCGGAGTCGCGCCTGGACCGCATCGGCACGGCGGTCCGCTTTCCGCTCAACCTGCGGGTCACGACCTCGTACCAGACGCGCACGACGCTGCTCTGGTCGCTGCGCGGCGCGGCCCAGCAGGAGCAGCGGACGACCGATACGGACTGGCCGAACCTGAGCGGGCAGTGGGTCCTGTCCCCACGGCGCGGGTTGCTGCGCAAGGTGATCACCAGCGTCACCGCGACGGCGACGCTGCGGGTGCGCGAATCGGAGTCGGTGCAGCCGCCGCTCCAGCTGCCCTCCGGCGAGGTGATCTCGGGCGGCGAGATCCGGTCGACCTCCCAGACGCGTTCGCTGCCGCTCAGCCTTGGCATCAGCTGGGCGCCGAGGGTCATGACGAACATTGCCCGAAGCGTGGACAGGTCGCGCACCGAGCGCTCGGGCAGTCTCACGCTGAACGAGCGGCGGCAGACGAGCGCCGACGTCACCTTCTCGTTCCGGGTGCCGCCCGACATCATCCCGCTGCGCTCGGACGTGCGCACGACGCTGCGCTACGCGAACACCGTCAACACCGGCTGCATCCAGAACCCGCGGGCGCCCGATTGCACGCCGATCTCGGATTCGCGGCGCAAGGAGTACACCCTGCTCATGGACACGGACATGCCGCCCAGCGTCACCGCGGGGCTGTCGGTCAGCTACGTCCTCACCGAGGACCGGCACACCAACCGCAAGTTCTCGCAGTTCGTCCTCACGGCGAACGTGCGCGTGATCTACACGGCCGGGGAGATCCGGTGATGCGTGCCGCCGCCGGCGCCGCGCTGGCCCTGGCGATCGGGTGCCGGGGTTCCTCGCTCGCCTCGCAGCAGTTCGACGGTCGCCAGGCCCTGCGCTGGGTGGAGCACCAGGTGGCCGCGGGACCGCGGCTCCCGAACACGGCCGCGCACCGCGCGATCGGCGACTGGCTCGTGACCGAGCTGCGCACGCGCGCCGATTCGGTCGAGGTGCAGGAGTTCACCCACGTCACCCAGACGGGCGACACCCTGCACCTCAGGAACATCATCGCGCGGTTCCGTCCTGCCGACGCGAACCGCGTGCTGTACGTCTCGCACTGGGACAGCCGGCCGCACGCCGATCAGGAACGCGACCCCGCGAAGCGCCGGCTCCCCGTGCCGGGCGCCAACGACGGGGCCTCGAGCACCGCCGTCCTGCTCGGCGTGGCGGACGCGCTCAAGCGCGCGCCGCCGTCCGTCGGCGTGGACCTCGTCTTCGTGGACGGCGAGGACTGGGGCGACTTCGACGGACCGGACGTGTTGCTCGGCTCGCGGCACTTCGCGCGGAACCTCCCGGCCGGCTACCAGCCGCTGTTCGCCGTGGTGTGGGACCTGGTCGGCGACCGGGACCAGGTCTTCGAGCAGGAGGGCTACTCGCTCGACCGCGCGCCCGAGGTGGTCGAGCGCGTGTGGACCGCGGCCGAGGACCTCGGGCTGCGGCGCGTCTTCCGCGCGCGCCGCGGTGGCTACGTCACCGACGACCACGTCCCGCTGCTGGAGGCGGGCCTGCGCGCGATCGACGTGATCGACCTCGAGTACGGACCCAACAACTCATACTGGCACACCACGGCCGACACGCCGGACAAGCTCTCGGCCGAGTCGCTCGCCAACGTGGGCCGCGTCGCCCTGGCGCTGGTGCGATAGCAGGGATCGGGGGCCGGGGGTCAGGGAGCGCCGGCGCCGCGCGCGGAAATGCGCCGCGCTGCGATTCCCTGATCCCCGACCCCTGACCCCCGACCCCTAGCTTCCCCTCGTGTTCACGCGGGACGAGCGGCGCGCGCTCCTCTATCTCGCCCTCCTGGCCGCCGCGGGGGGTGTGCTGCGCGTCGTGCGCGGCGCCGGCGAGGCCCCGGGCGCGCCGCTGGTCGCACCCGAAATCCGGGGCGAGGACGTGCAGCGCCAGCTGGAGGCGGTGCGGCGGGCGACGCTGCTGGCACGCCCGCTCCGTCCCGGCGAGCGGATCGACGTGGACCGCGCCCCCGCGGAACAGCTGGAGCGGCTGCCGCGGGTGGGACCGGAGCTGGCGCGGCGCATCGCGGCCGATCGCGACGCGCACGGCCCGTTCGGTTCGCTCGGGGGGCTGGACCGGGTGTCGGGCGTCGGTGCAGCGATGCTGCGTGACCTGGACCGCGCCGTGACCTTCTCCGGGGTTGCGCGACCCGGTGTGGCGCCCGCGAGCCCGGCGCCACCGGCGCCCGTGCGTGCGCCCGCGACGGCGCCCGGCGCCGCCGCGGAGCGGCCGCGGAGCGCATCGCCCACGGGCCGCTGCGCCGCCGGCCATCCGGTGCCGGTCAACCGCGCGAGCGCCGCCGAGCTGGAGTGCCTGCCGGGGATCGGCGCGGCGCTCGCGGAGCGGATCGTGGCCGATCGTACGCGGCGTGGCCCGTTCCGCCAACTCAAGGATCTGGAACGGGTTCCGGGCATCGGCCCGCGCCTCGCGGAGCGGCTCGCCGGAGCCGTCGCCCTGCCTTGACACACGGTTGGGCCCCGGTAGGTTTCCAAATCAGAACCCATCTCCAGCCTCCACAGAGGACATGTCGGCACCCCAGGCAGCCCCCGGCGACCGTCTCGGCGACCTTCTGATCAAAGAAGGGCTGATCACCAAGGAGCAGCTCGAGAAGGCGCTCCAGGAGCAGCGCGCCAACGGTACGCGGATCGGCTACAACCTGGTCAAGCTGGGGTTCGTCCAGGAGACCGAGATCACGAAGATGCTGGCGCGCCAGTACCGCATGCCCGCGGTGGACCTGGCGCGCTTCGAGGTCGATCCGAAGATCGTCAAGATGATCCCGGCCGACCTCGCCCTGAAGCACCTCGTGCTGCCGCTGAAGCGGGAGGGCCGCACGCTCACCGTGGCGATGGCGGACCCGACCAACCTGAACGTCATCGACGACCTCAAGTTCATCACCCGCTACGACATCTTCCCCGTCATCGCCGGTGAGTACACGCTCCGCCAAGCGCTCGACAAGAACTACGAGCAGGTGGACGCGCAGCTCGACACCATCCTCAAGGACATGGATGCGGAGGCCGAGGAGGAGCTGGAGGTCCTCCAGGAGCAGGAGGAGGACCAGGCGCCGGCGGTCGTGGCGGACGACGCGCCGGTGGTCAAGCTGATCAACGCGATCCTCACCGACGCGGTCAAGCGCGGCGCCTCGGACATCCACATCGAGCCGTTCGAGCACGAGATCCGGGTGCGCTACCGGGTCGACGGCGAGCTGCAGGAGGTCATGAAGCCGCCGCTCAAGCTGAAGGCGGCGCTGACCAGCCGCATCAAGATCATGTCCTCGCTCAACATCGCCGAGCGCCGGGTGCCGCAGGACGGCCGCATCAAGCTGAAGATGGGCAAGCGGGTGATCGACTATCGCGTGTCGGTGCTGCCGGTGCTGTTCGGCGAGAAGATCGTGATGCGGATCCTCGACAAGGGGAACCTCACGCTCGACCTCTCGAAGTTCGGCTTCGAGCCCAAGGCCGAGCAGGACCTGATGAAGGCGATCCTGAACCCCTACGGCATGGTGCTCGTCACCGGCCCGACGGGCTCGGGGAAGACGACGACGCTGTACTCGGCGCTGTCCCGGGTCAACACGATCGGAGTGAACATCATGACGGCCGAGGACCCGGTCGAGTACAACCTGATGGGCATCAACCAGGTGATGGTGCGCAACGAGATCGGGATGACGTTCGCGGCGGCGTTGAAGGCGTTCCTGCGGCAGGACCCGAACATCATCATGGTGGGCGAGATCCGCGACATCGAGACGGGCGGCATCGC
>CAYHQJ010000056.1:2793-13103 GCA_964358595.1 uncultured Gemmatimonadales bacterium | reverse complement strand
ACCGCTACTTCCTCGACAACGTGGCGGGATGGATCCTCGAGCTGGACCGCGGCGAAGGGATCCCGTGGAAGGGCAATTACTCCTCGTGGCTCGACCAGAAACAGAACCGGCTCGCGACCGAGGAGAAGCAGACCTCGGCGCGGCGGCGCACGCTGGAGCGCGAGCTGGAGTGGGTCCGGATGGCGCCCAAGGCACGCCACGCCAAGGGCAAGGCACGCATCACCGCCTACGAGCAGCTGCTCGCCGAGGAGGAACAGCGCCGCGAGGACACCGCCGAGATCCTGATCCCGACGCCGCCGCGCCTCGGCGACGACGTCGTGATCGCTGAAACCCTGAAGAAGGGCTACGGCGACCGGCTGCTGTTCGAGAACCTGGGCTTCCGGCTGCCGCGCGGCGGCATCGTCGGCGTCATCGGCGCGAACGGCGCGGGGAAGACGACGCTGTTCCGGCTGATCGTCGGCCAGGAGCAGCCCGACGGCGGCACGCTGAAGGTCGGGCAGACGGTGCAGATCGCGTACGTGGACCAGTCACGCGAAGCGCTGGACCCGGGCAAGACCGTGTACCAGGAGATCTCGGGCGGGCACGACACACTCCAGTTCGGCAAGCGCACGATGAACACGCGCGCCTACTGCGCGAGCTTCGGCTTCCGCGGCGCCGATCAGCAGAAGAAGGCCGGCACGCTCTCGGGCGGCGAGCGCAACCGGCTGCACCTGGCCAAGCTCTTGAAGAGCGGCGGCAACCTGCTGCTGCTCGACGAGCCGACCAACGACCTCGACGTGGACACGCTGCGCGCGCTCGAGGACGCGCTGCTCGCCTTCCCCGGCTGCGCGGTGGTGATCAGCCACGACCGCTGGTTCCTGGACCGCATCGCCACGCACATCCTCGCCTTCGAGGACGACGGCGAGGTGAAGTGGTTCGAGGGCAACTTCCAGGAGTACCACGCCGATCTGAAGAAGCGGAAGGGCGCGGCGGCCGACCAGCCGCACCGGCTCAAGTACCGGAAGCTCGTGCGGTAGCGGCGCCGGGAATCGCCGACCCGCGCGACGGTAGCCGCACGCCGTTGCGCGTGCTATCGTTTTGCGCGCGATCCCCCTTTCCGCGAGACGACTCCCGATGCGTACCACGCCGCTCCTCATCCTGCTGACCGCGGCCGCCCCGCTCGCCGCGCAGGTTGCCGACAGCTCGCCGTTCCGCCGGCTCGACCTTCCGACGCCCAACGAGTACCGCTCCGCGGGCGGCGCGCCGGGCCACCGCTACTGGCAGAACCGCGCCGACTACGTCCTCGAGGCCCGCCTCGATACGCTGCGCGAGGAGCTGCGCGGCACCGGGCTGATCCGCTACGCCAACAACTCGCCCGACACGCTGCGCTTCGTGTGGCTCCAGCTCGACCAGAACATCTTCGCGGAGCGCTCGATCAACCGGATGACCCCGCCGCCGCTGCTGCTGTTCGCGGGCGAGCCCTTTGACATGGCGGTGAAGGAGCCCGGTGGCGTCGTGATCGACAGCCTCTCCACCAACCGGGGCCCGTTTTCGACGTACGTCTGGGACACGATGCTGCGCATCGACCTCCAGCACCCGCTCGCGCCCGGCGACACGATCCAGATCAGCGTGGATTGGCACTTCCGGATCCCGGTCAACGGCGTGGGCCGGATGGGGCGCGACGGCCGGCTGTACGAGATCGCGCAGTGGTACCCGCGGCTCGCGGTGTACGACGACGTGAACGGCTGGAACACGCTGCCCTACATCGGCTCCGGCGAGTTCTACCTCGAGTACGGCGACTTCCACGTGCGGTTGATCGTGCCGGCGAGCTTCATCGTCGCGGCGACGGGAGAGCTGCAGAACCCCGAGCTGGTACTCACGGCCGCGCAGCGCCAGCGCCTGGCGCGCGCGGCGCAGTCCGACGAGCCGGTCGCGATCGTCACGCGCGAGGAGGCGGGCAGCCCCGCGCGCTCCCGGCCCACGGCGCAGGGGATGCTCACCTGGCACTTCGCCGCGCGCGACGTGCGCGACTTCGCTTTCGCCGCGGCGCCGAACTTCCGCTGGGACGCCGTGCGTTACGACGCCGGCGTGCAGGGCACGAAGCTCGTCCAGACATTCTATCGGCTGGGCGCGCCGAACGGCGAGGAGATGATCCGGATGGCCGTCCACGCCATCCGCTCCTTCTCCGAGCGGTGGCTGATGTACGCCTACCCGCAGGCGAGCGTCATCGAGGGGCCGATCAACGGGATGGAGTACCCGATGATCGTGTTCGTGCCCGCCTACCCGTCGCGCACCGGCACGGGCTGGACGCTGATGCACGAGCTGGGGCACGAGTGGTTCCCGATGATGGTCGGCAACGACGAGCGGCGCCACCCGTGGATGGACGAGGGGTTCAACAGCTTCATCGATCTCTACACGGTGAGCGAGTACTTCCGAACCAGCGCGCCGGTGTACGCGGATTCGGTCCTCGACGGCCCGCTCGGCGCCTACCCGCAGAACGCCGTGCCGGGGGAGGAGCAGCCGCTGATCACCCGCCCCGTCGAGTCGCGGGACCTCTACTGGACCGCCTACCAGAAACCGGCGCTGATGCTGCGGCTGCTACGCGAGGAGGTGCTGGGGCGCGAGGCGTTCGACCGCGCCTTCAGCGAATACGCGCGTCGCTGGCAGAACCGACACCCGCAGCCCGCCGATTTCTTCCGCACGATGGCCAACGTGAGCGGGCGCGACCTCGACTGGTTCTGGCGCGCCTGGGTGTTCACCACGTCACGCCTCGACCAGTCGGTGGATTCCGTCGCCGCGCTCGGCGCCGACTCGGTGCGCGTCGTGCTCGGCAACCGGCGCGAGATGGTGATGCCGGCCGAGGTGCGGCTCACGTGGA
Source organism: uncultured Gemmatimonadales bacterium (assembly GCA_964358595.1). Classification (GTDB taxonomy): domain Bacteria; phylum Gemmatimonadota; class Gemmatimonadetes; order Gemmatimonadales; family JACORV01; genus CAYHQJ01. The sequence continues at coordinate 10,246 of CAYHQJ010000056.1, read as the reverse complement.
GCGACGGCGCGGCCGACACGCGCGTGGTCCCGGTCGAGATGTGGAACTACGGTCCGCGGCACGCGTTCACGGTGCCGACGAACGGGCGCCGGCTGATGGCCGTCGAGGTGGATCCGCGGCGCGCCTACCCCGACGTGGACCGCGCCAACAACCGCTGGAGCCGCGCGCCCTAGCGAAGCGCCGCCGGCGCGTAAGCGTCACGCCGGCTCCACCACCTCGACCGAATCCCCGACGCGCAGCGTGCCGGGGCCGCGGTGCACGAGGTTCTGCCCGAACATCACGCCGCCACCCGGGTGGCGGCGGTAGGTCGCCAGCGTTCGCAGCGGCTCGAGGCCGAACTCCCCGGTGTCCTGGTCGGTCGTGGTGATGACGCACCGCTCGCACGGCTTGACCACATCGAATCCGAGGGATCCGATCCGGATCGCACCCCAGCCGTCCTCGGCGTACGGGTCGCAACCGCGCACGACCACGCTCGGCCGGAACCGATTCATCGGCAGCGGCGCGGGCAGGCGCCGGTTCAGGTCCTCGAGCGAGGCCTCGGAGATCAGCAGCAGCGGGAAGCCGTCGGTGAACGCCGTCTGGTCGTCCGGCCGGCGCGCGTACTTTGCGTCCACTCGCCGCACGTGCTCGTCGGCCATGCCTACCAGCCGGCACGGCACGCCCAGGATCGCGCGGAACCAGTCGGCCGCCTCCTGGCCCTGGTCCACCGCGACACACCGGTCGCGCCAGATCGTGACCTCCACGCGCGGCCCGCCGCCGGTGCACCGCACTAGCAGCTCGTCCACCCCGGGCGAGCGCACCGTGAGCAAGTCGCCGTCCAGCGATGGAGCGATCAGCGCCATGCGCGGCAGCTCGCGCTGGGTCAGGAACTCGCCTTCGGCGTCCACCAGCATCAGCCGGCGGTCGCCGACGATGCCGCGCGCATCGAGCGTGGCCTCGGCGAGCGAATGACCTCGGCAGGACTTGATTGGATAGCGATACAGCGCGCTGACGGTGATCACCGTCAGCTAATCTCGCACCGCGGGCGCGCCGGCGGTATCAGCGCGCCGGATTCACAGGCACACGGGCCCGGTGAAGGGCACTCCGCGCGCCAGCGCGAACGGCCCGACGGGCTGCGCGGACACCTCCGGCACGATCACGGACAACGCCATGGCATCTCCGATGACCGTGCCGTCGTACGTGGCCGGGTGCGGCAGGTACGCCGGCCCCGGGGTGAGCGCGTAGATCCCCGGCACGCGGAAGTGGCCGGCTGCGTCGCGGACGATCGCGACCGAGATGGTGCCCACCGCGCACGCGAATTGCACCGTCGCACCCGTGTCCGTGACGACGAGGCCCGCCTCCTGTCCACCCCACACGCTCGGCCCGAGCGGGCCGCCCTGCGCCTGCGGAATCCGCAGGGATTCCCCGCACGCCGCCGCCATCAACGTCGCCGCGATCGCCAAGCACAGTTGCCGGCTCCTCATGCCCACAGTGACCCCTGCAGCATACGACCGGTCACGCCGCGCCGCTCTCCGAGACGTAGGGCGTGCGCAGGTGGATCGGCTTCGCCTTCGCCCGCGCCTTCATCCGCAGGTTCAGCATCTCCACGAATACCGAGAAGCCCATCGCGAAATAGACGTACCCCTTCGAGATGTGCTGGCCGAGGCCGTCCGCGATCAGCGTGACGCCGATCAGCAGCAGGAAGCTCAGCGCGAGGATCTTGATCGTCGGGTGCCGCTCCACGAACTCGCCGATGGGCTTCGACCACCACATCATCAGCACCACCGAGATCATGATCGCCGCGACCATCACCTCGACGTGCTGCGCCATCCCCACCGCGGTGATCACCGAGTCGAGCGAGAAGACGATGTCGAGCAGCATGATCTGGATCACGACGCCCTTGAACGTCGCCGCAACGCGCCCGCTCCCCTCCCCCTCCTCGCCCTCGAGCTTCTGGTGGATCTCGTGCGTGCTCTTGGCGAGGAGGAACAGGCCTCCCGCGATCAGGATCAGGTCCCGGCCCGAGATCTCGTTGCCGAGGACGGTGAACAGCGGCCGCGTCAGCCGGATGATCCACGCCAGCGACAGGAGCAGGAGGACGCGCGTCACCATCGCGGCCAGCAGCCCGACGCGCCGGGCCTTGTCGCGCGTGGCGTCCGGCAGCTTCCCGGCGAGGATCGAGATGAAGATGATGTTGTCGATGCCGAGGACGATCTCGAGCACCGTGAGGGTGACGAGGGCCACCCAGGTCTGGGGATCGGCGAGCCAGTTCATGGCCCCGACGATAGCGCCGTCCCGGCTCCCCGCGCCACCCACCGGCCGAGCCGTTGTCGCCGGCGGTGCGATCGCTGGTCGGCGCGCTCAGGGGCCGGCGGGTGGCGGAGGACGACTACCGGAACTACCTGGTTGAGAAGCACCGGCGAGGGTGCTGTTCGACACCAACGTCGTGCTGGACGTCAGTCAATGACCAAGAAGGCGGCCTCCTGATCATCGGCGAAACGCAGAACGTCCGCGTGATGATCCCGGAGGATGGTCGCGATCACCTCTGTGGAGCAGTTCCCGCGCCTGATCCACACCACCTTGGGCGGGTGACCGCGCAGGAAGCTCAGCTGGTGGAAGTCCGCGTCCTTGGAGACGATCACGAGACCGCGCGCGACGGCGTACGACCAAAGCTCCTCGTCGCCGGCGCGCTCCAAGCCCACTCCGGCGACGTGCACCGAGTCGGGATACAGATCGGCGAGCGCCGTGACCAGGCGGGGGGCGAGGTTGTGGTCGAAGAGCAGACGCACCGGCAGCCGGGGCCGCTAGGCGCCGGGCAGCGCGATCAGGCGGCGTTCGCGGTCGGCCGCGAAGGCGAGGCAGGCGCGGATATCATCGCGGGTGAGGTCCGGGAAGTCAGCGAGGATCTGTTCCTGCGTCATCCCGGACGCCAGGTACTCGAGCACGTCGTACACCGTGATGCGCAGCCCGCGGATGCACGGCTTTCCGCCGCGCTTGCCGGGCTCGATGGTGATGATGCGCTCGTAGTGCACGACAGCACACTAGGCTCGACTGGCGGCGCGGTCAAGAGAGCGGGAGACGCGGGGGGACCATCCGCTGATGAAGACGGTGACCCTGCCCGTCGCGATCGTGGGCGAGCGGACCGCTACGCCTCCCGCCCCGCTGCGCATGCCGGGCACGGGCAGTTCGCGAGCAGCCGCTCCCACGGGTAAATGCCCGTGCCGTGGCCGTCGCTCCAGGAGAAGTGGACGGCGTACGCGCCCACCAGGCGAAGGGCGAGCGCGCGGACATCGGCCGGGACACCGCCGGGGTCAACCATCGGCCGGCCGCTCATCTCCTCGACGCACGCCGCGCACTGGCACGCGAGCCGCAGCATCCGCGCCTCGTAGCGCGCGAGGTGCCCCTGCGCCTCCCACTGGATCTCGATCGCGCGCCCTTCCTCGAGGCGCTGAATCCGGTACGGGACGGGGACCCGCTTCACGAGGCCGCGCGCCGCGCCGCGACCCAGTCGGCGAGCAGCGGCCGCAGCACCTTCCACACGTTCTCGGCGACGATCTGCTGCCCGCGGGCCGTTGGATGGATCCCGTCGGCCTGGTTGAGCGAGTCGCTGCCGCCGACGCCCTGGAGCAGGAAGGGGATCAGCGTCAGGCGGCGCTGCCGCGCCAGCGTCGCGTACAGGTCGTGGAACCGCCTCGCGTAGCGCGGGCCGAGGTTCGGCGGCACCTCCATCCCGGCGAGCACGATGGTGATGGTCGTATCGTAGCCGCGCACCTTGGCGAGGATCGCCTCGAGGTTGGCGTGCGTCGAGTCGAGGTCCAGCCCGCGCAGCCCGTCGTTCGCGCCCGTCTCGACGACTACGATCCGGATCGGCCCCTGGAGCAGCCAGTCGAGCCGCCGCAGCGCCCCGGCCGACGTTTCCCCCGACAGCCCCGCGTTCACCGCCCGCCAGCGGAGGCCGAGACTGTCGATCTTGTGCTGGACGAGCGCGGGATACGCCTGGTCGGGTTCCAATCCGTAACCCGCCGTGAGGCTGGTGCCGAGAAACAGCACGACCGGCAGCTGATCACTGTCGGCCGACTGCGCCCTCTGCGCCCCCTGCGCCTCTGACCCCTGACCACCAGACTCGCCACGCGAGCAGGCGCTAGCGGTGAGCAGTAGCCAGAGCGCCCCCGTTATCTTCTTCCGCATGCTCGTCGCGCGAAACCTCACCAAAGTGTACCAGAGCGGCGGCCGGCCGCTCACGGTGCTGAAGGAAGTTAGCCTGGAGGTCCACGCCGGCGGATTCCTCGCCGTCGTCGGCCCGTCGGGATGCGGCAAGACCACGCTGCTCGGCCTCCTGGCCGGCCTCGACGTGCCCAGCTCGGGCACGGTGCTCCTCGACGGCGCGGACCTCGGCGCGCTGGGCGAGGACGACCGCGCGCGGCTGCGCGGCGAGAAAGTCGGCTTCGTCTTCCAGACCTTCCAGCTGATCCCCACGCTGACCGCGCTCGAGAACGTGGCGGTGCCGATCGAGCTGGTCGGCCGACGCGCAGACGGGCTGACGGGCAGGAACGGCGGGCCCGAAGCGCGGGCGCGCCACCTGCTCGCGCGCGTGGGGCTCGATGGTCGCGAGCACCATTATCCGGCCCAGCTCTCGGGCGGCGAGCAGCAGCGGGTGGCGATCGCCCGCGCCTTCGCCAACGAGCCGAAGATCCTGTTCGCCGACGAGCCGACGGGGAACCTCGACGCCGCCACCGGCGGGCTCATCATCGACCTGCTGACGGAGCTGAACCGCGAGCTGCACACGACGCTGGTGCTCGTGACGCACGACCCCGGCCTGGCGTCGCACGCCCGCACGACCCTGCGGCTCAGGGACGGCGCCGTCGTCCCGCCCGACGCCTCGCAGTGAAGCGGCTGCGCTTCATCCTCGCCATGGCCTGGCGGGAGAGCCGCGCATCGCGGCGCCGGCTCATGCTCTTCGGCTCCGCGATTTCGGTCGGCGTCGCCGCGCTCGTCGCCATCGGCTCGTTCACCGCGAACCTCGAGACCGCGGTGCGGCGCGAGGCCCGCAGCCTGCTCGGCGCCGACCTGATGCTGGGGAGCAACCGCCCGTTCACGCGAGGAGTCGAGGCGCTGCTCGACTCGATGCAGCGCTCCGGCACGCCCGTGACGCGCCGCATGACCTTCTCCTCGATGGGCTACATCCGGCGCACCGTGCCGACCCGGCTGCTCGACGTGCGCGCCATCGGGCCAGGCTTTCCGTTCTATGGCGACGTCGTGACCAGCCCCGCCGGACGGTGGAGCGCGCTCGACACCGGCCGCGTCGCGGTGGTGGACACCGCCCTGCTCGTCGCCCTCGGCGCACGGCTCGGCGACACGCTGGAGCTGGGGCGCGGGCGGTTCATCATCGCCGCCACCGTCGCGGAGGTGCCGGGGCACCTCGCCGGCGGCGTCACCGCGTTCGGCGCGCAAGTCTACATCCCGCTGCGCTACGTCGGCGAGACGGGGTTGGTCGTGTTCGGAAGCCGGGTGCGCTACGCCGCGCTCCTCAAGCTCGACCGGCCCGCCGACGCGCGCCGGTTCGAGAACCGGCACCGCGGCCTGTTCGAGCGCGAGCGCGTCAGGGTGCAGACCGCGCAGGATACCGAGCGCGAGCTCACCGCCGCGCTCGACAACCTGTCCAGCTTCCTCCAGTTCGTCGGGCTGATCGCGCTGCTCCTGGGCGGCATCGGCGTGGCGAGCGGCGTCGGCGCGTTTCTCGCCGGCAAGCTCGACACCGTCGCGGTGCTGCGCTGCCTCGGCGCGAGCCGGCCGCTGGTCTTCGCCATCTACCTCTCGCAGGCCGCCGCCCTAGGGCTCGCTGCGTCCGCGGTCGGCGTGGCGCTCGGCGTCGCTCTCCAGCTGCTCCTGCCGCGGTTCCTGCGCGGCGTGCTCCCGATCACCGTGCACGTCGCCCTCGCGCCCGGCGTCGTGCTCGCCGGGATCGGCATCGGCCTCGCGGTCGCGCTGCTGTTCGCCCTGCGGCCGTTGCTCGAGGTGCGGCTCGTCTCGCCGCTCCAGGCGATCCGCAAGGCGTACGAGAGCGAGGCGCTCCAGCCGCGTGACCCGTGGCGGCTCGCCGCGCAGGGTGCGCTCGCGATCTTCGTCACCGGCCTCTGCTTCGCGCGCAACGAGGACCCCTGGGTGGGCCTCGGCTTCGCCGTCGCGATCGGCGTATCGATCACCGTCCTGACGCTCGCGGCCCGTGGCGCCGTCGCTCTGGCGCGGCGGCTCACGCTTGGGCAGCTGCGCGGGCGCTGGCCGTACGTGCTGCGCCAGGGGATGGCCAACCTCCACCGGCCGCGCAACCAGACCCGCGCCGTCGTGACCGCCCTCGGGTTCGGCGTCGCGCTGCTAGCATCGCTCTACCTCGTCGAAGCGAACCTGCTGCGCCAGGTGCTCCGCAGCACCGCCATGGCGCGCGGCCGCCCCAACCTCGTGCTCATCGACATCCAGGCCGACCAGGTGGACGGGGTGCGCCAGCTGGTGCGCGGCGCTCACCATCCGCTGCTCCAGGTCGTGCCGATGGTACCGATGCGCGTCGCCGCCGTGAACGGCCGCACCCCGCAGCAGCTCCAGGCGGACACCGGCGCGCGCCGGCCCGCCGGGTGGACCCTCCGCCGCGAGTACCGCTCCACCTGGCGCGACTCGACGGTGCCGTCCGAGCATCTGGTGCGCGGCGCCTGGTGGCGGGGACGCGGCGACGCGGGCGCCGGCGGCGCCTATCCGGTCTCGCTCTCGACCGAGGTCGCCGCCGACCTGCACGTGGGTATCGGCGACGCGATCACCTGGAACGTGCAGGGCGCGACGGTCGAGACCAGGATCGTCGCCCTCCGCGAAGTGGACTGGGCGCGCTTCGAGCCCAACTTCTTCGTCGTCTTCAGCAGCGCCGGCCTCGCGCGCGCCCCGGCCACGTGGGTCGTGCTGACGCGCGTGGACGACGCCGCACAGCGCGCCGGGCTCCAGCGCGACCTCATCGAGCGGTTCCCCAATGTGACCAGCTTCGACGTCGCGCTGGTGCAGCGCACCGTCGAGCGCGTCTTCAGCCGCGTCGCGCTCGCGGTGCGGTTCATGGCGGGCCTCAGCCTGACCACGGGCGCCCTCGTGCTGCTGGGCGCAGTGGCCGCCGGGCGGCTCCAGCGAATCCGCGAGGGCGCACTCCTCAAGACCCTCGGCGCCACCCGCCGCCAGCTCGAGCACATGCTGCTCGCGGAGTACCTCGCGCTCGGCGGGCTGGCCGCCGTCGTCGGGATCGCGCTCGCCGCCGCCGGCGCGTGGGCATTCACCCACTGGGTTTTCGAGATCGGCTTCAGCGTGCCCGTCGGGCCCCTCGCCGCCGTCCTGGGGCTCACCGCCCTCGCCGTGGCGATCGTCGGCGTCACGGCGAGCCGCGAGGTGTTCCGGCGGACGGCGATGGAAGTGCTGCGGGATGTGTGACTGAAGACGAAGGGGACGA
>CAYHQJ010000056.1:0-2693 GCA_964358595.1 uncultured Gemmatimonadales bacterium | reverse complement strand
GACGAAGGGGACGAGGGGGACGAAGGGGACGAAAGGGACTACGCTTCTAACCCCGGAAAGCGGTAGAAGACCGTGCCCGTATCGTCCGAGTCGGTCTCGATGAAGCCGTTGACCGCCATTCCGTTGAGCTGCCTCTGCACTTCCTTGAAGCCCCGGCCCGTCGCGGCGACCGCCTCGGCGATCGTCAGCTTGCCGCCGTGCTCCTCGGCCGCCTGCACCAGCGCGACCTGGAACTCCTCGGTCGTCCGCGGCTGCCGCCGGCCCGGCAGCGCCGCGAGCCCCGCGCCACCGGCCAGCTGCGCCGCCCGCATCCCCCCGACAAACAGCCGGTTGTTGGCGTCTTCGACCATCGAGGGAATCGTGAACAGGTCGATGAGCTGCCCGACACCGAAGATCCCGAAGGTGAACAGGTAGAGCAGCCCGGTGCCGATCTTGCCGCAGTACAAGCGCTGAAGGCCGCACACCCCCAGGAAGCATGCGGCCCACAGCATGTAGGCGATGGACTTGTCCTTCACGGGGCGAAAACTAACCCCGCTACGCCTCCGACGGCTTCCCGCCCTCGTTCCACTTCTTGAACAGGTGGAACCCCCACCAGACCAGCGCCATGATCACCGCGATCTTGACGGCCCAGATCAGGAAGCCGAGGAACACCCCCAGCAGCGGGAACAACAGCATGCCGAGGAGCTTGAACACCACCACCCCGGCCAGCCCCAGTCCGGCCAGCTGCGCGATCGGTCGCATCATTGACCCCTGCCTCCGTGAACGTACGATGCTGCAACCCCTGGGAGCCCTACGCAGGAACTGCCCGGGAGGTTACAGGTTGCGATCTCTCCCGCTCTCCCGCTCAGTGCCCGCCCGGCGGCAGGCGCTCCTCCAGGAACCGGGTGTACAGCTCGAAGCGATGCCGCTCGGCGCCGTCGGTCGCGATCCTGTGGTTCCGGTTCGGGTAGACCATCAGGCTGAACTGCCGCTGCGCGCGTACCAAGGCGTTGACCATCGCCTCGGAGTTCTGGACGTGCACGTTGTCGTCGCCGGTACCGTGCACCAGGAGCAGGTTCCCGCGCAGGTTCGCCGCATAGGTGATCGGCGAGCCGCGCTGGTAGCCAGCGGCGTTGTCCTGCGGCAGCCCGTGATAGCGTTCGGTGTAGATCGTGTCGTAGAAGCGCCAGTCGGTGACCGGCGCGGCGGAGATCGCCGTGCTGAACACGTCCGGGTAGCGCAGGATCGCGTTGAGCGCCATGAAGCCGCCGTAGCTGTGCCCGTAGATGCCGACGCGCGCCGAATCGATCCAAGGCCACTGGCGGCGCATGGCCCGTACCCCGTTCGCCAAGTCGTCGCTTTCGAGGACGCCCAGCTGGCCGTAGGTCGCCTGCCGCCAGTCCCGCCCGTGCAGTCCGGTGCCGCGGTTCTCGAGGCTCGCGACGAGGTAGCCCTGCTGCGCGAGCATGGTGAACCAGGGATAGCTGCCCCCGCTGCCGAGCGGCCACCGGTCCACCACGGTCGCGTTCTGGATGTTGGGAGAAGGTCCGCCGTACAGGAACACGAGCATCGGGTAGCGCCGGCTGGGATCGAAGTCGGGCGGGCGCAACATCCACCCAGTGAGCCGGACCCCACCGCCGGCATCCACCGTGAAGAACTCCTCGGTACCACGCCGCAGGGCAGCGAGGCGCTGGCGCAGGGGCGCGTTGTCCACCAACGTCCGGACCACGCGGTGGTCGGGCAGCATGACGATGTCCGTCACCGGCGGCACCCCGAAGCGCTCGGAGGTGTGGACGGCGAACCGGCCGGTGGGAGCGACGCTGTACTGGTGGTATCCGGGCTGGTCCGTCGGAGTCAGCCGCTCGCTCTGACCTGTGCCGTCCAGTCGCGTGCGAAAGAGATAGTGCTGCGCCGGGTTGTCGGGTGAGGCCACGTAGTACAGCCAGCCGCCGGTGGTGTCGACCATCACCCGCGACTTCGCGTCGAAGGCGCCCTGTGTCACGGGCCGCGCCGGCGAGCCGTCCAGCGGCTGGGCGTACCAGTGACGCCACCCGCTGCGCTCGCTCATCCAGATCAGGCTGCGCCCCCCCGCCAGGAACGCCCACGGTCCCGCGGTGTCCGCGTCCACCCATCCGCCCGGGTGCGACTCCTCCGTGACGAGACGGACCGCTCGGCTCCGAGGGTCGGCGGCAAAGAGCAGCAGGCGATTCTGGAGCCGGTTCAGCTGCTGGATCAGCACGGCGTCGCCGGCCGGCGCCCACTCCATCCGCGCGATGTAGTTCCCGCGCGGGTCGCCGGGCACCTGCATCCAGCGGGTCGCGCCGCCGGAGGCGCTCACCACGCCGATGCGCGCGGCGGAGTTGCGCTCGCCCGCCTTGGGGTACTGCACCTGCCAAGCGTACGAGTAGAGGGAATCGGTAGTGTTGAGCAGGGTGTAGTCCCGCACGCCGTTGGCATCGAGCTGCCAGTAGGCGATGGACCGGCCGTCGGGGCTCCAGCGCCAGCCGTCGGCCCAGTAGTCCATCAGCTCTTCCTCGTACACCCAGTCGAACGTGCCGTTGATGATCGTCCGCGAGCCGTCTTTCGTCAGCCGCGTCTGCTTCCGCGTGACGACATCCTCGACGTAGAGGTCGTTCCCGCTCACGTAACCGACGCGCGTGCCGTCGGGCGACCACTTCGCGAACATCAGCGTCGCCTTCGGCAACAACCCACCG
>CAYHQJ010000055.1:0-13174 GCA_964358595.1 uncultured Gemmatimonadales bacterium | reverse complement strand
GCCGGAGGTCCTTGTTGGTCGCAGCCACGACGCGCACGTCCACCGGGCTCGCGCGCTCGCCGCCGACGCGCTCGATCTCGCCCGCCTCGAGCGCGCGCAGGAGCTTGGCCTGCGCCTCCGGCGAGAGGTCGCCGACCTCGTCGAGGAACAGCGTGCCGCCGTCGGCCTGCTCGAACCGGCCGATGCGGCGCTCCGAGGCGCCGGTGAACGAGCCCTTCTCGTGGCCGAACATCTCCGACTCGACCAGCTCGCGCGGGATCCCGGCGCAGTTGACCCTGATGAACGGGCCGTCGGCGCGGGTGCTCCCCGCGTGGACCGCCGCCGCCACCAGCTCCTTGCCGGTGCCGGACTCCCCGGTGACGAGGATGCGCGCCTCGGTTGGCGCCACGCGCGCGATGAGCGCGCGCACCTCGGCCAGCTGGGGCGAGCCACCGACGATCGTCGCCGTCGGTCCGAGCGCCTCGCGCAGCGCTTCGGCTTCGGCGCGCGCCCTGGCGAGCGCGAGCGCCGAGCGCAGGGTGACCAGCACCGCCTCGGCGGTGAGCGGCTTCTCGAGGAAGTGGAACGCGCCGAGCTTCGTCGCCTTCACCGCGTCCTGGAGAAGCGCCTGCCCGCTCATCATGATGACCGGCAGTCCGGGTGCTTCGGCGGTGAGGCGCTCGAGCGTGGCGAGGCCGTCCGGGCCGCCCGGCATCGCCAGGTCGAGCAGCACGGCGTCCGGGCGGCGGCGCTGCACGACCGCGATGGCGTCGGTGCCCGAGGCGGCCTCGGCCACGCGGAACCCCTCCGCCACGAGCACGGCCGAGAGCATCCGGCGCAGGTTCGCCTCGTCGTCCACGATCAGGACCTGGGGGGCCCGGCTCATGCGGGTTCGGCGCGGAGGGTGATGGTGAACGTCGTTCCGGCGCCGGGCTCGCTGGCGACGGCTATGGTGCCGCCGTGGTTGTGGACCGTCTGGCGCACGAGCGCGAGTCCCAGGCCGGTGCCCTTCGCCTTGGTGGTGTAGTACGGCTCGAAGACGCGGGCGAGCACGTCGGGCGGCATCCCGGCGCCGGTGTCCCGCACCGTCACCTGCACCACCGGCGTGGAGGCGTCGCGCGCAGCGGCGGCCGCCAGCACGATTTCTCCCGCGCCCCTGCGTCCCTGCGCCCCTGCGCCCCCGGTCTGGACCGCTTCAATCGCGTTGATGAGCAGGTTGTGCAGCGCGCGCCGCAGCGGCTCGTAGTGGCCCGTGACGCGCAGCGGCTCCGGTGGGTGCTCCACGCGCACCTGGATGCCGTCGGGCGCGCCGCCGCGCGCCAGCTCCTCGAGCAGCTCGCCGAGGTCCACCGGTGCGGGCGGCCCTTCGGGCAGCCGTCCGAGGTCGGAGAAGTCCCGCGCCATGCGCTCGATGCGCGCGCTTTCGGCGTCGAGGATCTCGATCAGGTCCTGCGTCTGTGGCGCCGCGTCCTTCGCCAGGCGCTGGATGGCGAAGCGCATCGGCGTGAGCGGGTTCTTCAGCTCGTGCGCGACCCGCCGCGCCAGCTCGCGGAACGCGCGCAGCTCGGCCGCCTCGACCTCGCGCGAGCGGGCGGCGTCGAGCTCGCCGGCCATCGTGCGGAAGGCCTCGCGCAGCACCGCGAACTCGGGCGCGCCCCTGGCCGGCGGCGCATCGGGCAGGGGCTCGCCGCGCTGGATCCGGCGCGTCCAGGCGACCAGCTCGTCGATCGGGCGCGAGAGCTGGCGCGAGAGATGGCCCGCGAGCCGGATCGCGCCGCCGCTTACCAGCACGGCGAGCGCGACCGCGACGGCGGCGAGGATCCCGGAGAAGGCGGCGCGAATGGCCTGCGCCTGCCGTGCGCGCCGCAGCGAGAGGCTGAGCTCGTCGCCGTGTTGCCGGAGCGCGCGGCGGGCCGCCGGCGAAACTCTGGGGTCGGCGAGAGCGCGCTGTGCCTCGCGCCAGGTGGCTCCCGCGCGCTCCCAGGCGGCGACGCCGCCGAGCGGCGCGGCGATGTCCGGCGCGTACAGCCCGACCACCGTCGCGATGGCGGCGGGCACCACCGCGATGACCACCAGCCATGCGAAGATCCGGCGCCGGAAGGTGAGGCTCACGCGCCAAAGGTGGGCCCGCGGGCAGCGCCGCTCAAGGGGCCGTGCGGCCGTCGGGTGGCATGGCGCGCCCCGGCAGTGTAAGCTTAACCATTGGTGTCTGTTGCGGGATCGTCGCAGGAAGCGCCGCATCTGGCGGACGCGTTCGACGCCGCCGTCCTTCGGGGCCCGGACCGTCCGTTTCTCGTGTCCGGGAGCCGGCGCCTCACGTATGGCCAGGCTGACCGGGAGTCGCGCGCCTTGGCGGCGGCGCTCGCCGACCTCGGCATCGCGGCGGGCGACCGGATCGCCGTCGTCCTCCCCAACTGGCCGGAGTGGGTCACGACGCTCCTGGCGGCGGCGCGCGTCGGCGCGGTCCTCGTCCCCATCAACCCCGCCCTCGGCTACCACGAGCTGAAGTACCAGCTGCGGCACGCCGAAGCGTCGCTCGTGGTGACGGCGCCGAGCTACGAGGGGCGCGACTACCTCGAGTGGTTCGACGAGCTGATCGCGGAGCTGCCGGACATCCTGTACCTCGTCGCCGTCGGGGCGGAGGACCTCTGGTACGACGACCGGATCTTCCCGTACCGGGAGCTGGTCTCGAAGGGCGGGAAGCTCGACGCGAGCGCGGGGCCGCGCGACCCGGACGCGCTGCTCGCCATGCTCTACACCTCGGGCACGTTGGGCAAGCCCAAGGGGGTGTGCCTCACGCACCGCAACCTCGTGGGGAACGCGCGCCTGACCGGCGAGGCGCTCGGCGGCCGCGCGGACGACGTCGCCCTCGTGGCGGTGCCGTGCTTCACGGTGTTCGGCGCCAGCGTGGTGGTCGGCGCCATCGCCGCGGGCTCGGCGCTGGTGCTCGAGGAGCGCTTCCAGGCGACGGAGGCGGTAGCGCTCCTCGAGCGGGAGCGGGTCACGCTGTGCCACGGCGCGCCCACGCTGTTCCAGCTCCTGCTGCGCGAGCCTGGGTTCTCGCGCGAGCGGCTGCCGCACCTCAGGACTGGGATCGTCGCGGCGAGTCCCGTCCCGCCGGACCTGGTGCAGCGTATTCGCGCGGTGTGTGACGTCGAGATCGCCTACGGCCTCACGGAGACGGGGCCGACCGTCACGATCACGCGAGCGGAGGACGACCCCGAGCGCCGTGTTGCGACGGTCGGGCGAGCGCTCCCCGGCGTGGAACTGCGGATCGTGGACGTGACCACCGGCGAGCTGCACGGGCGGGAAGCGGTCGGCGAGCTGGCGGTGAGGGGGCCCAACGTGATGCAGGGCTACTACCGCATGCCCGCCGAGACGCGCCGCTCGCTCACGCCGGAGGGGTTCTTCCTGACCGGCGACCTCGCGATGCTGGACGAGGACGGCTACGTCCGCATCGTCGGGCGCCGGAAAGAGATGATCATCCGCGGCGGGTTCAACGTGTACCCCCGCGAGGTGGAAGACGTGCTGCGCGCGCACCCCGCCGTCGAGGAGCTCTGCGTCGTGGGGATCCCCAACGAGCTCCTCGGCGAAATGATCTGCGCGTGCATCGTACCGACCGAAGGCGCCATCGTGCGCGGCGAGGACATTCTGGACTTCGCGCGCGAGCAGATGGCCGACTACAAGGTGCCCGACCTGGTGCGCTTCTTCGACGCCCTCCCGATGACCGCGAGCGGGAAGATCCGGCGGCGTGAGCTGGCGCAGGTCGTGGCCCTTGAACACACAGCTTCCTGAAGGAGTCCATGACTCTCCCGACTACGCGACCGGCTTCCAAGCAGCCGCCGGTCCACGCGCCCAACGCGGCGCTGTTGATCGATTTCGACAACGTGACCATGGGGATCCGCTCGGATCTCCAGGTCGAGCTGCGCCGCCTCATGAACTCGGAGATCATCCGGGGGAAGGTCGCGGTCCAGCGGGCGTACGCCGACTGGCGCCGCTACCCGCAGTACATCGTGCCGCTCTCCGAGGCGTCGATCGACCTGATCTTCGCCCCGGCGTTCGGCTCCAACAAGAAGAACGCCACCGACATCCGCCTGGCGATCGACGCGCTCGAGCTGATCTTCACGCGCCCCGAGATCGGGACCTTCATCCTGCTCTCGGGCGACTCGGACTTCTCCTCGCTCGTCATCAAGCTCAAGGAGTACGGCAAGTACATCATCGGCGTCGGGATCCGCGAGTCGTCCTCCGACCTGCTGATCCAGAACTGCGACGAGTACTACTCGTACAACGAGCTCGCGGGCCTCACCAAGGTCGGCGACGAGCAGACCGAGCACCGCGATCCGTGGGAGCTCGTGGTGGACGCCGTGCTCGAGATGAAGAAGCGCGGCGACGTGATGCGCTCCGACCGGCTGAAGCAGGTCATGCAGGAGATGGACCCGTCGTTCGACGAGAAGAACGTGGGGATGAACCGCTTCTCCAAGTTCGTGGACGAGGCGCGGCGGCGCGGTCTGCTGTCGGCCACGAAGCTCGACAACGGGCAGTACGAGATCGACCTCGGCGCGGCGGCGCCGGGGGGCGAGAAGGCGCTGCCGCCGATCCCGGGCGGCACCGAGGACCGGCAGAGCCGCGAGCGCGCCGAGCGCGCGCGGGAGGAGGATCGCGGCGAGGGCCGGCGGCGCGGGCGCCGCGGCGGCCGGGGCCGCGAGGAGCGGCCAGCCGCGGCAGAGCGCGGCGGCGCGCCCGAAAGCGCCGGTGCCCTGTCGCTCGCTGAGGCGTTCGACCTGCTGCGCCGAGCCCTGCGCGAGCTGGGCGCCCTCGCCCCGCGCACCATCGGCGAGGACGAGGTGCGGGAGCGGATGACGGTAATGCACGGCAAGACCGACGAGCCGATCTTCCACCGTCCGCGGTTCGGGCGCTTCCTGCGCCAGGCCCACGACGCCTCGATCATCGACCTTTCGAAGCACGAGAAGGGCTACGAGCTGACGCTGCGGGCCGAGGTGGCAGCGGAAGCGCCCGTGGCGGAACGTGCGGCGCAGCCGGCGGCCCCCGCCGCTGCGGCCGCGGTCGCACCGAAGCTCGGCATCCGCTACCGCAGGGGGTCGAAGAAGGGGCCGTCGGCGGAGGCGGCGCAGATCCCGCTCGTCGGCGTGGTCGAGGTGGTGGAGGAGCCGGCCGCGGCTCCGGCGGCGAAGGCCAAGCGCTCGCGTGCCGGCAGCACGCGTCGCGGCGGCGGAAAGGCGAAGAAACCTCGCAAGTCCGAGTGACGCCCGCGCCGCTCCCGGCTTCCTTCTTCGCGCGCGCCGCCGGCCGCGCCGCGCGCGACTTGTTGGGGTGTCTCATCGTCTCCACGGCCGGCGGGCGTCGCTGCGTGGGACGCATCGTCGAGACGGAGGCCTACCTCGGCCCCGACGACCCGGCGAGCCATGCCGCGGGGTGGCACCGCAGCGCGCGCAACGAGGCGATGTACGGACCCCCGGGCCGCGCCTACGTGTACTTCACGTACGGCATGCACTGGTGCTTCAACGTGGTCACGGGCCGGCCGGGCTACCCGTCGGCGGTCCTGGTGCGCGCGATCGAGCCGGTCGAAGGCCTCGCGACGATGCGCCGCCGCCGCGGCGGCGTCCCCGACCGGCTGATCGGCGCCGGGCCAGCGCGGCTCGCCGAGGCACTCGGCATCCGGCGTGCGCATGACCGCCACCCCCTGCGCCGGCCGCCGCTGTGGATCGCGCCGGGCGAGCCGGTGCCGCCGCCGCGGCGGCGCGTGACGACCCGCGTGGGTATCCGGCACGCCGCCGACTGGAAGCTGCGCTACTACGTGCGGGGGAATCCCTGCGTCAGCAAACCTTGAGGAGGAACGCAACGTGACGAAGACCATGCTGGCGGCACTGGCCGCCTTCGCCCTCGCCCGGCAGTCCGGCGCGTGGCGCGCGTCCCTTCCGGCGGGCGTCGAGGTCGCCGAGCAGGGCGGCCGCGTCACGATCCGCAACGCCGCGCGCGTCGGCGCCGACCTGTGGCGCGAGGGCTCGCGCGCGCTGAGCGGCACCTACACGGTGCGCGCGACGCTGCGCAAGCTCGGCGGACGGCAGCACGAGGGCTACGGGCTGATCTTCGGCGGCAGCAACCTCGGCACGGACAGCGCCCGGTACTCGTACGTGATGATCCGCGGCGACGGCGGCGTGCTGGTCAAGAAGCGCGATGGCGCCGCGACTCCGGTGGTGCGCGACTGGACGAGCGCGGCGGCGGTGCACCCCGACGACGCGCAGAACCGCGCCGAGAACGTCCTGGAGGTGGTCGTGGGGCCGCACGAGGTGGCCGTGCACGTCAACGGCACCGAGGTGGCGCGCGTGCCGGCCGCCGAACTGCTCACGAGCGGGGCGGTGGGTCTGCGGGTCTCGCACCAGATGCAGGTCGAGGTGCAGGGGTTCGAGGCGTGCCAGCGGTAGGATGCACGGAGGGGCGCGTCAGCCCGGTCTGCCCGCGGGCGGGGGCGTGTGCCGCTCCGTAGAGAATCGCGTTGGTCAGCAGCCTGAACGTCCCCTGTGTCTGTCCGCGGTGCTGCGGGCGGAACCCGAACAGCAACACCCGGCCCGGTCCGACGGGCGCCTCCACGAGCGCCGCGCGGCCGGCGAGCACCTCCGGCCCGTACACGTAGCCTGAGAGTAGCGCTTTGCGGTCGCGGGGATAGCTCAGGATCGCGCGCGCGCCAGGCCCGGCTTCGAGGATCGTACTCGAGATGAAGTACACCGCCGCGCGCTCGCCCATCCCCGACGCGACGGGGTGGCTCCGGTCGACGGTCACGTCGAGAATCGAACCCGGGGCGTAAAACCGCGAGACGTTGCCATGGTCCGCGGCCGGTTCAGGACCCTGTTCGGCGGTTGGATCGCTGCCTCGGGAGGTCGGCACGAACCGCGCCGGCGCGCCGAGCCGGGTGATGGCGTACCGGCTCGCCTCGTCGAGCGCGATGAGCGTCCCGCCGCCCCGGAGGAAGGCGCGCAGGGCGGTTGCCCCGGCCTCGCCGAGGCCGCCCGTGTACCGGGGCGGTGCGGTCCCGGCGCGCCGTCCGGCGGCGAACGCCTGCTCGGAGTCGGACGGAAGGATCACGACGTCGAACCGGCTCCCGAGGTCCCCGGCGCACACGGCCGAGTCGGTGAGGGTCGTGTAGGGCACCCCGAGCTGCTCGAGCACCCAGCGC
The DNA here is from genome assembly GCA_964358595.1 of uncultured Gemmatimonadales bacterium. GTDB lineage: Bacteria > Gemmatimonadota > Gemmatimonadetes > Gemmatimonadales > JACORV01 > CAYHQJ01. Next base: position 6,003 of record CAYHQJ010000055.1, on the reverse strand, counting down.
GTCCACCCCTCGTCCATGTTGGCGTTCCACGAGCGGTAGAGGGCGACCCGCGGGACCGAGCCGACCGTGAGCGGCTCCGCGGTGCCGGGGTCGGGCACCGCGAGGCCGTCGAAACCCAGTTGCCGGGCGGCGCTGTCGAGGCTCGCTCGCGCGCCGCGCACCAGCAGCGTCCCGATCGGCCAGGTCCGTTCCGCCGCAGAGAACCGCTGGGTGGCGATCCGCACCGTGCCGCCCGCCGCCAGCACCCGCCACACCGCCGTGATCATCCCGTTGGTGGTGTTGTCGAGGAGGACGACGTCGCCGCGGCCGGCGATCGTCCCGGGCGTCACGGTGACGGTGTCCACGCGCTCGAGGTCGGCGGTGAACGGCGCGTCCACCGTAGCCACGCTCACGCCCATCTGGAGCGGCAGCGTCCACCCGGTCACGTCGTACGGCGGCAGGGGGGGACCGCCGGGAAAGCGCCGGCGGTCGGGGTAGTCCTGGCGCTCGAGCAGGTCCTTGGCGTGGGCGCGGAATGGCTGGTCCATGCGCACGACGAGGCTGCCGGCCGGGTAGGTGCGGCCGCCCGCGGTGAACTCCGCGCGGCTGCGGTGCACCTCGACGCCGGTGGCGATCAGGAGGTTGGCGAGGTGCGCGCGCCGCCCCTGGTCGCCTTCGGGGGGGAGGACGAACGCGTACGGCGCGCCGGTGCGCCCGGCCTCGACCGCGCGCCGCCCGAGCCGCACGAATCGCTGCACGAACTCGGCGCGCTGCGTCGCCGCGAGGCGCACCAGCGCCTGCGCCGCGACCAGCTCGTAGTCCACGATGTCGCGCAGGTGCCAGCACCCGCCGGTCCAGGGGATCGGCTGGTTCACCCCGCGCTCCGGCACGCGGTACGTCGAGTCGGTGCACAGCGGGGTGGCGAGGCGCGCGCTCGCGGCCTCCGTGAGGATGCCGATCATGTTGTGGCGGGCCGGCACGGTGCGGTTGCCGCCGTGCCACCAGAGGTCGAAGCGCTCCTGGTGCGCGACGCCGGTGTACCCCGCGTCGTAGAGCGCGGTCGCCATCTGCGTGCCGACGAGGTTGATCGCCTCGACCAGCATCCCATCGAGGTTCGGGTTCAGCGGGTCGGCGAACGGCGGCACGAACATCCGGGAGCCGGTGGCGCCCTTCTGGTGCACGTCGTAGAACACCTCGGGGAACCAGTCGCCGTAGAGCGCCCGCGTCAGCAGGCGCGTCTCGGCCTGCGTCAGCATGAACCAGTCGCGGTTGTTGTCGTGGCCGACGTACGGGTGGTAAAGCCACGGCGGCGCCGTGCCCTCCCAGCGCGTCCCGCGCGAGGCGCGGTACCAGTCGCCGACGATGTCGATGCCGTCGGGGTTGGCGGAGGGCACCAGTAGCACCACGACCTGCTTCAGCGCCTCGCCCAGCGAAGAGTCGGTCGCGAGCCGGTAGGCCAGCTCCATGGACATCTGGCTCGCGCCGATCTCCGTCGAGTGGATCGAGCAGGAGATGAGCACGACGGCCGGCTGGGCGCGCACCAGCGCCGACTCCTGCGCGGCGCCCAAGGTGCGCGGGTCGGCGAGCCGCCGCTGGTTCGCCAGCAGCTCGGCGCGACGCGCGAGGTTCGCGGGGTCGGAGATCGTGACGAGCAGGTAGGGCCGGCCTTGCGTCGTCGGGCCGAGGGTGTCCACGCGAACCTTGGGTGACGCCGAAGCGAGGCGCGCGAAGTACTCGCCGATCTGGCGCCACGAGGCGAGCATCGAGTCGGCGCCGACCCGGAAGCCGAGCACGGATTCCGGAGCGGGGACCTGGGCGGCAAGGCCGATGGGCCGGAGGGCGCCGAGCACCACCGCCGCCAGAACCACGAACGCGCTCTGCTGCCTGATGACCGCAAGACCGACCGCGCCCACTGCGCCTCTGCGCCTCCGGCGACTGCCCACGGTCATATCAACCCCAGCGCCCTGCCCACTTTCTTGAAGGCCGCGAGCGCCTGGTCGAGGTGCTCGCGCGTGTGCGAGGCGCTGACCTGGCACCGCACCCGCGCGTGGCCCTGCGGCACCACGGGATAGCCGAAGCCCGTCACGAACACGCCTTCATCGAGCAGCATCTCGCTCATCCGGATCGCCCGTGCCGTCTCGCCGAGGATGACCGGGATGATCGGCGTGTCGCCGGAGAGCGGCTTGAAGCCGGCCTCGGCGAGCGCTGCGCGGAAGTAGCGCGCGTTCTCGTGCAGGCGCGTGACGCGCTCGGGGTGCGCCTCGACAAATTTCACCGCCGCGAGCGCCGAGCCGGCCACCGTCGGCGGGAGCGCGTTCGAGAACAGCTGGGGCCGCGAGCGCTGGGTGAGGTAGTCGCACAGCGCTGCCGACGAGGCGGTGAACCCGCCCGCCGCGCCGCCGAGCGCCTTGCCGAGGGTGCTGGTGACGATGTCCACCCGGCCGTGCAGCCAGTAGTGCTCCGCGGTGCCGCGGCCCGTCCTGCCGAGGACGCCGGTGGCGTGCGAGTCGTCCACCGCCACGACCGCGTCGTAGGTCCGCGCGAGCTCCAGGATGTCGGGGAGCTTCGCGATGTCCCCTTCCATCGAGAAGACGCCGTCGGTGAACACCAGCCTCGTGCGCGCCCCCTTCGCGGCCTCGAGCTTCTCCCGGAGGTCGTCCAGGTCGGAGTGCCGGTAGACCGCGGTCTGGCACTTCGTGATGACCTTTGCGAGGCGGATCGCGTCGATGATCGAAGCGTGGTTGAGCTGGTCGGAGATGACGATGTCCTCTTCGCCCAGGACCGTGGGGATTAGCCCCTCGTTGGCGTTCCAGCAGGAGCCGTAGCTGAGTGACGCCTCGGTGCCGACGAACCGCGCCAGCGCCGCCTCGAGCGCGCGATGGACCGTGAACGTGCCGCAGATGAAGCGGACCGAGCCGGTGCCGGCGCCGTACCGGTCCAGCGCCTCCCGGCCGGCCGCGATCACCTCCGGCTCGTCGCACAGTCCGAGGTAGTTGTTCGACGAGAGGATCACGACGTCGCCCCGCCCTTCCATCTTGGTGCGGGCGCTCTGCGGGGCGTCGAGGTGGTTCAGGCGCTTGTAGACGCCGTCCTTCTTGAAGCCGTCCAGCTCGGCCGTCAGGCGCGCATTCAGGGCGGGGTTCATCATCCTCACGATCCGATGGAGAGGATGACCTTGCCGGCGTCGCCGCCGCGGATCGCCGCGAGGGCGTCGTCGATCTGCTCGAGCGGGAAGCGGTGCGTGATCACCGGCCGCGGGTCGAACAGGCCGGACCGCAGGAACCGGAACATCTGGTGCCAGGTCTCGTACATCCGCCGCCCGATCACGCCGTACACGGTGATCCCCTTGAAGATGATCTCGGTGGCGAGGTTGACGGGGATCTCGCCGCTGGGGATGCCGAGCAGCTGGACCCGGCCGCCGTAGCGCACCAGCCGGAACGCGTCGTGCAGGGCGCTCGGCGCGCCCGACATCTCGCACACGACGTCGGCGCCGTTCCCATCGGACAGCTCCAGCACCGCGCCGGCGAGGTCGTCGTGCTGCGCGTGGAGCGCCTTCGTGGCGCCCATCGCCTTCGCAAGGCCGATCCGCTTCGGGTTCACGTCCACGGCGATCACCGCCTTGGCGCCCGCCGCCCGCGCGATCCCGACGGCGAAGCAGCCGATCGGCCCGCAGCCCAGGACCAGCACCACGGCGCCCGCGATCTCGGCCGTGAGCACCGTGTGCACGGCGTTGCCGATCGGGTCCATGATGGCGCCGATCTCGGTCGGGATCCCGTCGAGCCGCATGACGTTGCTCGCCGGCATCACGTGGTACTCGGCGAAGGCGCCGTTGCGGTCCACGCCGATGATGGACGTCTTGCGGCAGATGTGGCCGTTGCCGGTGCGGCACTGGAGGCAATGGCCGCAGATGATGTGGCCTTCCGCCGTGACGACCTGGCCGGGCTCGAACTCGCCGCGCACGGCGCTGCCCACCGCGACGATCTCGCCCGCGAACTCGTGGCCGAGGGTGACGGGGGGCTTGATCCGCCCCTGGGCCCACGCGTCCCAGTCCGCGATGTGGAGGTCGGTGCCGCAGACGCCGGCGTGGTGGACCTTGATGAGGACGTCGGCCGGCCCGCAGGCCGGCTTGGGAACGTCGCGTACGACGAGCCCGGGTCCCGGGCCGGCTTTCACGATGGCTTTCATGGGGAGCGGGGTTAGGGAGCGGACAGCCGCTCGATCCTCACGGCGCAGACCTTGAACTCGGGGATCTTCGCGTGCGGGTCCAGCGCCGGGTTGGTCAACAGGTTGGCCGCGGCCTCCCGGAAGTGGAAGGGGACGAACACCTCCCGGTGCTGCACCCGGTGCGACAGCCGCACCGCGATCGTCATGGCGCTCCGGCGGGACACCAGGCGGACCTGATCACCGTCGGCGACGCCGAGCGCCGCCGCGTCCGCCGGGTGCATCTCCACGGTGGGCACCGGCTCCCGGGCGTCGAGCCCTTTCGAGCGCCGGGTCATCGTTCCCGTGTGCCAGTGATACAGCTGGCGCCCGGTGTTCATCATGAACGGGTAGTGCTCGGACGGCAGCTCCGCCGCCGGCAGGTACTCGACCGGCACCATCAGCCCGCGGCCGTCGGCCGTCGGGAACCGCTCCTGGAACAGGAAGTCGGTTCCCGGGTGCCCGGCGTCGGGCACCGGGTACTGGAGGCCCGCGAAGTCCAGCCGGTCATACGTCACGCCGGCCCACGACGGCGTGACCTGGGCGATCTCGCGCATCACCGCTTCGGCGTCGGCGAACGGCGTCCGCAACCCGATGCGCTCGGAGAGCTCGATCAGGATCTCGAGGTCGCCGCGCGCCTCGCCCGGGGGATCGGTCGCCTTCCGGATCCGCTGGATGCGCCGCTCCGTGTTCACGAACGTGCCGTCCTTCTCGGCGAACGACGAGCCGGGGAGCACCACGTCCGCCAGCCGGGCGGTTTCCGTCAGGTAGAGGTCGTGCACCGCGAGGAACTCGAGTTGCTCGAACCAGTGCTCGGCGTGCGAGACGTTCGGGTCGGAGATGACCGGGTTCTCGCCGAAGATGTACATCCCGCGCACCGGCGAGCCCTCCGCGACGACCTCGGTGACCCGGAGGCCGGGCGTGAGCGACAGCGATTCCTCGCTCACCCCCCAGGCCCGTGCGAACGTGCGGCGCACCGCGGGGTCGCCGACCGGCTGGTAGTCGGTGTAGACCATCGGGATCGCGCCGACGTCCGAGGCGCCCTGCACGTTGTTCTGGCCGCGGATCGGGATCATCGCCGCTCCCCACCGCCCGATCATCCCCGTCGCGAGGATGAGGTTGAGCAGCGACGCCACGATGTCGGTGCCGGTGGAGTGCTGCGTGAGCCCCATCGCCCACAGCGTCGAGGTGCGCGGACCCTTCGCGTAGGTCTCGGCCGCCTGCACGATCAACCGCGCCGGCACGCCGGTGATCGTCTCGGCACGCTCGAGCGTGTACGGCTCGACGGCGGCCGCGACGGCTTCGAAGCCGGTCGTGCGCTCCGCGATGAACGTGCGATCGTGCAGGTCCTGCCTGATGATGTGCCGGAGCATCGCGTTGAACAGGGCGACGTCGGTGCCCGGCCGCAGGCGGAGGAAGAGGTCGGCCCGCGCGGCGAGCTCGATGCGCCGCGGGTCGGCGACGATGAGCTTCGCCCCCCTGGCGTGCGCCCGCTTGATCGCCGCGCCGAACACCGGGTGCGCCTCGGTGGTGTTGGCCCCGGCGATGAAGATCACGTCGGAGTCGTGCTCGACCTCGCGCATCGAGCCCGAAGCGGCCGAGGTGCTCAGCGCCCGCTGCATCGCGGTCACCGACGACGAGTGGCAGAGCCGCGTGCAATGGTCCACGTTGTTGGTGGTGAAGCCCGCCCGGAAGGTGCGCTGGAGGACGTAGTTCTCCTCGTTCGTGCACTTGGCCGAGCAGAAGACCGCCAACGCGTCGGGCCCCTGCTCGCCGTGGATCTTCCGCAGCTCCGAGGCGACTAGGTCCAGCGCCTCCTCCCAC
>CAYHQJ010000054.1:3886-13424 GCA_964358595.1 uncultured Gemmatimonadales bacterium | reverse complement strand
ACACCGCGTTCATCGACCACCTCGCCATCGCATAGGTGGACATGCGGCACGGCGGCGCGCAGGATGACGGGATCTACCACTCGATCTACGACACCTACACGTTCTACGCGCGCTTCCACGACACCACGTTCGCCTACGGCAAGGCGCAGGCCGGGGCGATGGGCGTGGCGCTGCTGCGCCTGGCCGACGCGCCGATCCTGCCGTTCTCGTTCAGCGATGCGGCGGCGACGTACGGCCGCTACGCCGCCGAGATCGACTCGCTGGCGCGCCAGAAGCTCGGAGGGAACGGGCTGGATGTCACCGCGGTCCGCGCGGCGGTGGATTCGCTCGCCGCAGCCGGGCAGCGGTTCGACTGGGCGATGAACCTGGCGCTCGGCCGGGGCACGGCGTGGCTGGAGCAGAACCGCACCGCGCTCGCGGCGATCAACCGCGACGTCTACCAGAGCGAGCGTGATCTCACCGACGACGCGGGGCTGCCGCGCCGGCCGTGGTTCCGCCACCGGCTCTACGCGCCGGGCTTCTACACGGGGTACGGGGTGAAGACCATGCCGGGGATCCGCGAGGCGGTCGAGCAGCGCGACGCCGCGCAGGCCGCGGCGCAGGCGCAGCTCGTGAGCGCCGCGATCCTGCGGATGGCCGCACGCGCCGACCGGGCCGCCCGCGACCTGCTCGCGCTGAGGCCCTAGCCGCGGCTAGTCGCGGCGCCGCTCGCGGAACAGCTGCGCCGCGTCGGTGGCGTTGAGGGCCACTCCGACGAGGTTCAGCGCCACCGACATGGCGGGGTCGCGCTCCGCGGCGAGGTCGGCCGGCGTGGGGAGGACCGGGACGTCCGGGGTCACACCCCGGCCCTCGAGCCGCGAGCTGTCGGGCATCACGAGGTCCATGACCGAGATCTGCGTGGCGTACCCGTACACCCGCTGGAACCCCACCACGTGCGGGAAGAAGCGGCTCACCACCACCGCGCCCGCGCTGCGGTCGCCCACGATCGTCGCGCGCCGCTGGAGCTGGAAGGTGCGGGACGTGATCTCGGACGCCGAGGCCGAGCCGCTATTGATCAGGATCATCACCTCGCCGCGGTAGGGCTCGTCACGGGGCCGCGCGACGAGCGTGTCCACCTTGGAGCGCTCGCGCGTGATCGCGACAGGCAGCTCGCGGTCGAAGAACGACCCGATCAGGCGCAGCATCGTGGCGACCGAGCCGCCGCCGTTGTTGCGCAGGTCGAGCACCAGCGCGCGGAAGCCCCGCGCGCGGCGCATCATCTCGTCGATGCCCTCCTCGTCACCGCCCCGGAACGCCGGCATCCGCCACACCAGCACGGAGTCGCCGAACGCATGCCAGCGGTGCCGCGACGCGAAGCTCCCTTCCTCGATCTCCCGGATCATCCGGCCCCGATCCTGCATCGAGGTGTAGTCGTTGATCGCCACGCCCTGGGTGATCCGCGACAGGATGTCGAGCTGGACCTGGCTGCGGTCCGGCTTCTCGACGGCGATACGGACACCGGGCCGCGGGCGCAGCGTGTAGTAGACGTACTGCACGATCCGGTTGGTCCGGCGGTTGACCTGCATCCCGTCGAGGCCGAGGATGCGGTCACCCGGCGCCAGCCCCTTCGCGGCCGCATCGCTCTGCGGCTGGACGCGGGTGATGTATGCGGAGTCGCCGACCAGCTGCCACTGGAAGCCGTACTGCACGCGCGCCACCTGCGAGGGTGGCAGGAATCGCGTGTGGGAATCGTTGAGGTCGGCAGCGAACTGGGAGATGACCGCGAACATCTCGGGCAGCGAGCCCGAGACGCCCAGCACGGAATCCGCGACCCGGTAGCGCGCCGCGAGATCGATGCCCTGGTACGTGGAGTCGTAGTACTCCCGCTCGATGTCACGCTTGACGATCCGCAGCATCTCGCGCGCGCGGTCCAGGCTCTGGCGCTCGGCGCGGTCCTGTGCCGGGAGCGAGGGAGCGCGCAGGAGCGCCGGTGCCACGGCGGCGAGAAGAACGAACCAGCGTGACGGCCGCATAGTTCCTCCTCGGATGGGGGCTTCGCGGATAAGCTGCCGCGTCACGCCGCGACTCGTCAAGCGCGGCTCGGCGCCCGAGGCGCGGGAGCCCGTCCTCGGCGGCGATCGGCCTGGTCGGGCTGTTCGTGCTGTACGAGGCGGCCGAGCACGGCGGGGATCTGGTGTACAAGTACGCGGGCGGTGTCGGCATCCGCTCGGGCGATACGGCCGACGTCAGGCGGCTTCTCGTCGCGGGGCTCTACCACAGCGTGGCGACGGACCGCGCGCAGGGGCGGCGCGAGGAGGCGGCGCGCCTCGTGACCGAGCTGGTGCGCCGCGTGCCGCACGACCTCGGCGTGAAGCTGCTCGGGGTGGAGTCGCTGCTCGAGGACCGGCAGGACGCTCGCGCGGCGCTCGAGGCGCTGCAGCGCGACTTCCCGAACAACGCCCGGATCACGGAGCGGCTCGAGCGGCTCCGCTGAGGTAGTCGAGCAGCACGGCGCTCATCACCCGCATCCCCACCGGGAGTGATCCGTCGTCGGCGAGGAACGTCGGCGTGTGGTGCCCACCCGAGACCGTACCCGGCCGCTGAGTGCCGAGCCGGTAGAAGAAGCCCGGCACCGCGTTGGCGAAGTAGGAGAAGTCCTCGGAGACGCTCGCCGGCTCGAGCACCGCGACGTTGCCCGGTCCGACGACCCGCTCGAGCGTGGGCCGCATCCGCTCGCTGAGAGGACGGTCGTTCACCGTCACCGGCAGGCCGCGCTCGAACTCCAGCTCGAATGACCCGCCGCTCGCCCGCGTGATGCCGTCGAAGATCTCGCGCATCCGCCGCCGGATCGAGTCGCCCACCGCCTCCTCGTAGTAGCGGATCGTCCCCTGCATCATCACCTCGCCGGGGATGATGTTCATCCGCTCGCCGCCCCGCAGGATACCGACGGTGACCACGCTCGGCGTGAACGGCGAGAGGTTACGCGAGCGGATGGTCTGGAGCGCGAGCACGATCTGCGAGGCCATCACGATCGGGTCCACCGAGAGGTTCGGCTGCGCGCCGTGCGACTGGCGGCCGATCACGCGCGCACGCCACGTCGCCGCGCCGGCGAGCGCGGGCCCCGGCGTGTAGCCGACCTTGCCCACGTCAATGTCGGCCGCCGCGTGCAGGCCGAACACCGCGACGGGCCGCGGGTCCCGGAACGCGCCCTCCTCGAGCATCAGCTCGGCGCCGCCGCGCTCCCCCGGCGGCGCGCCCTCCTCCGCCGGCTGGAAGACGAAGATCACGGTGCCGGGCAGCTGCGCGCGCATCCCCGCCAGCACGGAGGCCACGCCGAGCTGCACCGCGGTATGAACGTCGTGCCCGCACGCGTGCGCGACGCCCACGTCCTGGCCGAGGTACGTGGCGCGCACCGTGGACTTGAACGGCAGGTCCGTGTCTTCCGTGACGGGCAGGGCGTCCATGTCCGCGCGCACCGCCACCACCGGCCCCGGCCGGCCCCCGCGCAGGATGCCGATCACGCCGGTGTGCGCGACGCCGGTGCGCACCTCGAGACCAAGGGCGCGCAGGTGGCCCGCGACCAGCTCGGCCGTATGGAACTCGCGGTTGCCGAGCTCGGGGTTCCGGTGGATCTGGTGGCGCAGCTCGACGATCTGCGGCGTCACCCGCTCCACCGCCGCGCGGATGCGGGCGTCGTCGGTCTGGGCGCGCGCGGCCTGCGCGGCTAATGCCAGGGCGATAGCGAGTCCCATCGAACGTGCGATCATGCGTCGTTCTCCTGCGGCGCGCTGAAACCCTGCCGCGTCGCGTGAATGAAGGTGGCCCGGAACGCCCTCAGGACACCGGGACGCGGTTCGCGCCGGGAGGCCGCTGCGCCCAGGTGCGCAGCTCCGCCGACTCGACGATCCGGCGTCCGGGCTGATCCTCCTTCGCGAGCCGCACCAGCGCGGCGGCGACATCGCGCGCGTGGATCGGCTTGTACTTCCCCGGCGCGAGGAAGGCGAGGAACGCGAGGCGCTTGGCGATCTCCTCGCCGAGCCGGAACTCGGCGCGCTCGCCGAGCAGGACTGACGGCCGCACGATGCTCACGCTCCGGTACCGCAGCGCCACGACCGCCTCTTCGAGCTCCCCCTTCACCCGAGGGTAGAAGACCCGCGACCGCGGATTCGCGCCGATTGAACTGACCAGGAGAAAGTGTCTTGCGCCCTGCAGGGCGCCGAGCTCGGCGACCTTCAGCGTGTAACCGTAGTCCACCGCGCGAAACCGCTCCAGCGAGCCCGCCTGCCGGATCGTCGTGCCGAGCGCACAGACGATCTGATCCACGCGGAACAGCGCCGCGTGGTCGTCGAGGTGGTCGAAGTCCACGACGTGGGCCTCGAGCTTCGGGGAGCGCGCGCCTTCCAGCGTCCGCCGTGTGATCACGACCACGCGCTCGAAAGCGTCGTCCTCAAGGAGGAGGTCGAGGCACGCGCGGCCCACGAGCCCGGTCGCGCCGGCGAGGAGCGTTGACGGCATGGGCGCTGTAACATGACACGTGCTCCCCACCCCTGCCAGACCGCTCGCACCGCACTCGCGCGGGGCGGTATATTCGAGCCGCACCTCAGACGACTGCGACACTCGTGCGAATCCGTCTCTGCGTCGTTTTCCTCGCGGCCGCGCCTGCGGGCTGCCGCCCACCATCCCCCGGGCCGGCCGGCGCGGGCGGCCAACCCCGCTTGCCCGCGGACCAGACGCTCGAACCCGCGGGCCTCGCGCTCAGCCCGGACTGCCCGTGCCGGATGTCCGCGCTCGAGGCGCGGCGGGCCCGATGAGCGGGGACGCACTCACGCTCGTCGTCCTCGCCGCGGGGATGGGGAGCCGCTACGGCGGCATGAAGCAGCTCGATCCCGTGGGCCCCGGTGGCGCCCCGCTGATGGACTACTCGGTGTACGACGCGTGGCGCAGCGGTTTCGCACGCGTGGTGTTCGTGATCCGACCCGACATGGAGGACGTGCTTCACGCCTTCGCCGACACGCGCTTCCGCGGGCGGGTGCAGGTCGCGGCGGCGCACCAGCGACTCGACGACGTTCCGGTGTGGGTGACCGTGCCCCCGACGCGCGCGAAGCCCTGGGGCACCGGACACGCGGTGCTCGCCGCCCAGGGCGCCGTGGACGGCCCGTTCGCGGTGGTGAACGCGGACGATTTCTACGGCCGTCGGGCGTTCGAGGCGGTGTCGGCGTTCCTGAGAGGTGACGCCGGAGGCCGACCGCCCGCGTACGCGGTGGTCGGCTACCGGCTGCGCGACACGCTGTCAGCGTCGGGCGGCGTCAACCGCGCGACCTGCCGCGCGACGCCCGAGGGCTGGCTCACGGCGATCGAGGAGGTACAGGGCATCGCCGCGGCGCCGGCCGGCGCATTCGCCGGCCGCGCGCGGACGGGCCCGGTCACACTCACCGGCGACGATCTGGTCTCGATGAACATGTGGGCCTTCACCCCCGCGGTGTTCGACACGCTGCGCCACGACTTCGCCGAGTTCCTGGGCTCGCGCGACCTGGCGAAGGACGAGTTCCTGCTGCCCGCGGCGATGGCGGCGGCGGCGCGACGCCGCGCCGCGCGGGTCCGCGTGCTCGATCCGCGCAGCCACTGGTGGGGCGTGACCTACGCCGACGACCGGCCGCGGGTCGCCGAAGCGATGCGGCGGCTGGTCGCCGAGGGATCGTACCCGGAGCGGCTGTGGGGGTGAACGCCGCCGCGCTGGCGGGGCGCTTCGCGCTCGCGGGCGGCGTGCGCGCTGCGGAGCCGCTGCCCGGCGGGCACATCAACGACTCCTGGCGCGTCACGGCGGACGGCGCGCAGTACCTCCTCCAGCGCATCAACCCGCGCGTCTTCCCCAACCCCGTGCAGGTGATCGAGAACGTCGCGCGGGTGACCGCGCACCTCGGCGCGCGGCTGCGCGCGGCCGGTGTAGCTGACGCCGGGCGCCGGGCGCTGCGCCTGGTGCCCGCGCGCGAGGGCGGCCAGTGGGTGCTGGGCGACGACGGCGGCATCTGGCGCTGCTTCGCCTGGGTGACGGGCGCGCACACCAAGGAGCGCGCCGCCACGCCCGAGGATGCGTACCGAGCCGCGCGCGCCTTCGGCGAGTTCCTCCGGCTGCTCGCCGACTACGAGGGGCCGCCGCTCCACGAGACCATTCCCGGCTTCCACGACACCGCCGCGCGCTTCGGTGCGCTCGCGATCGCGGTGCACGCCGATTCCCGTGGCCGCGTCGCCCGCGCCCACACGGAGATCGACGCGATCTGCGCGCACCGCGGCCTCGCACAGGTGTTGCCGCCGCTGGTCATCACCAACGAGGTGCCGGTGCGGGTCGTGCACAACGACGCCAAGCTCGCGAACGTCCTGCTCGACGACCGGACCGGCGAGGCACTGTGTGTCGTGGACCTCGACACCGTGATGCCGGGCCTCGCGCTGCACGACTTCGGCGACCTGGTGCGCTCGACGACCAGCCCGACCCACGAGGACGAACCCGATCTTTCACGGATACGGGTGCGCGAGGAGTTCTTCGCGGCGCTTGCGCGCGGCTTCCTCGAGACCGCCGGCCTGATTCTCACGCCGCGCGAGCGCTCGCTGCTGGTCTTCGCGGGACAGCTCATCACGCTCGAGCAGGCGGCGCGGTTCTTGACCGACCATCTCTGCGGCGACCGCTACTACCACATCGCGCGGCCCGGCCACAATCTGGACCGCGCGCGCACGCAGATCCGCCTGTTCGAGTCGCTCGTGGAGCGCGCCGCCGATCTGCAACGCATCGTGGATCGCGTAGCCCCACCTCAGCCCTCCGGCTGACCTCCCATGCGGGTCAGCCGCGACGCTGCCGCGCGGTCGAGATACGCCGTGGCGTTCGGGTGGCGCTGGAGGAACGTCGCGGTGACCTCGGCCGCCGGCTCGCCCTCTACTGCGCGGCGCACAATCTCCGCCTTGCGCTCGCCCATGGCGAGCAGCGCAATCTCGCGGGCCTCGAGGATCGTCGCCACACCGATCGTGATCGCTTCGCGCGGCACGCTCGCCTCGTCACCGAACTGGGCAGCGGCGTCGCGTCGCGTGATCGCGTCGAGCGTCACGAGACGGGTGCGCGAATCCGCTGCCGAGCCGGGCTCGTTGAAGCCGATGTGTCCGTCGCGGCCGATGCCGAGCAGCTGGAAGTCCATGCCGCCCGCCGCGCGGATTGCGCGCTCGTACGCCGCACAGGCGGCCGGAACGGCGTCGCGCGGCGTGTCGCCCGCCGGGACGTGCACGCTCTTGGGAGGGATGTCGAGCTGCGCGAACAGCTGGTGCCACATCGCACGGCGGAAGCTGCGCGGGTCGTCCGGCGCGATCGGCCAGTACTCGTCGAGGTTGAACGTGGCGACCTTTGCGAAGCTGACCTCGCCCGCCTGGCAGCGGCGGATCAGCTCCTCGTAGATGCCGAGCGGCGTGCTCCCGGCCGCAAGACCGAGCACGCAGCGCCCCCGCTCCGCCGTCGCGCGCCGGATCACCGCCACAATCCGGTCCGCGACGAGTCGCGCGAGGTCCTCGGCGTCCGGGACGATCACCGTGCGGAGCCGCGCGCCCTCGCTAGCCGCCATCGGCTCCCGCGCCCGCCCACATCCGCGGCAGCAGCCGCAGCAGCCCAATCCCGCTGACCGTGAAGGCGACCGCCCACATGAGCGCCTGCGGGAACCGCCCGTACAGCGCGCTCCCCACGCCGAACAGCGCCGCGTACACGAACGTGCAGCCGAGCACCCAGCCGAGCATGCTCTGCGTGAGACTGTCGGGCGAGGGGCCCACGCCCGCCTCGGCCCGCACCGACCGCCAGCCGGGGCCCGCGGGGCGTATCAGCCGGTAGAACTCGACCAGCGTCTTGCGGTCGGTCGGCTGCGTGAGCAGCGTCACCGTCACCCACACCACAGTGGTCGCGCCCACCGTGATCAGCAGCGACACGTACGCGTCCACCGGGTGGCCGCTCCTGCCGGCGACGAAGAACGCCACCGCGACCACGAACGAGCTGACCATCGCCGCGATCTCCGACCACGCGTTCACCCGCCACCAGAACCAGCGCAGCAGGTAGATGAGGCCCGTCCCCGCGCCCACCGAGAGCATCAGCTCGAAGCTTGCCCGCGCGGTATCGAGCACGAAGGTCATCCCCGCCGCGACCACCATCAGCAGCGCGGTCACGATCCGCCCCACCGCGACGTAGTGCCGCTCGTCCGCGCCCCCGCGCACAAACCGCCGGTAGAAGTCGTGCACCAGGTACGACGTACCCCAGTTGAGGTGCGTGGACATCGTCGAGACGTACGCGGCCAGCAGCCCCGCTACCATCAGGCCGAGCATGCCGTGCGGGAGGAACCGCAGCATCGCCGGGTACGCCATGTCGTGGCCGATGAGGGCCGGGTCCACGTACGGGAACGTGCGCGCGATGTCGGAGAGCTGCGGGTACACGAGGATCGAGCTCAGGGCGACGATGATCCACGGCCAGCTGCGCAGCGCGTAGTGCGCGACGTTGAACAGCAGCGTCCCGCCGACCGCGTCCTTCTCGCTCCTGGAGGCGAGCATACGCTGCGCGATGTAGCTGCCGCCGCCCGGCTCCGCCCCGGGATACCACACCGACCACCACTGCACCGTGAGCGGGATGATCAGCACCGCGAGCGCCAGGTGCCAGTTGCCGAAGTCGGGCAGCAGGTTGAGCGTGGACGACGGGAGCTTCTCGACCAGCCCCGCCAGGCCGCCTACTTCGGGCTGCTTCAGCGCGTAGTACGCCGCCGCGAACGAGCCGGTCATCGCGATGCCGAACTGGATGAAGTCGGTGACCAGCACGCCCCACAGGCCCGACGTCGCGGCGAACGCGATGTTCAGCACCGCGCAGATGAGCAGGGTCTTTCCCATCGGCCAGCCGAGGATCACGTTGGCGATCTTCGCCGCCGCCAGGTTCACGGTGGCCATGATCACGCAGTTGAAGAACAGGCCGAGGTAGACTGCGCGGAACCCGCGCACCAGCACCGCGGCCTTCCCGCTGTAGCGCCGCTCGTAGAATTCGAGGTCGGTGAGCACCCCGGAGCGCCGCCACAGCCGGGCGTAGAAGAACACCGTCGCCATGCCGGTGAGCAGGAACGCCCACCACGCCCAGTTGTTCGCCACGCCCCTCTCGCGCACGAAGTTCGTGACGAGGTTCGGCGTGTCGGTGCTGAACGTCGTCGCCACCATCGAGACGCCCACCAGCCACCACGGCGCCGCCCGCCCCGATGTGAAGAACTCGGCGGTGCTCGTGCCGGCCCGTTTGGCGAGCAGGATCGCCGGGAGGAACGACACGGCGATCGAGACGACGACGATGATCCAGTCGAGGGCGATCAGCCGCATGGGCGCTCGGCGTCAGGGTGCGGGTATTCGCGGGAGGCCGCGCTAAGATAACGTCCGCGGTGCCGCCGTCGACCTTCGCGCGCCGGCAGGCGGCTGGTCGTCCCTACGGCCTCGCGCACACGGCCGGGGCCACGAGCAGCGGCGCTGAGGTGCCTCAACCTCGCGCAGTTGGAGCGGCTGAATCGTCCCATAG
>CAYHQJ010000054.1:0-3786 GCA_964358595.1 uncultured Gemmatimonadales bacterium | reverse complement strand
GCGGCGCTGAGGTGCCTCAACCTCGCGCAGTTGGAGCGGCTGAATCGTCCCATAGCGACCGCCTCAGACCGTACCGCCTCGACCGCTGGCGAAGCCTGTAACAGCAAGCCACACTATCGGTTAGTCATCACCCACACAGCCTAAATGCGACTGCGCCGCTCAGTATTGTGACAAGAGGCGCAAGCGGCACGGCTGTTGCGGCCCTGACCATGGGGGCTCCGCGCGCCGCGCTCCGGCGGTGGGGCGGCGTGCGCGCGCCGCGGGAGCCCGAGCAGGGGGCCAGATGACCGGCAAACAGCTGGAGCCGCTGAGCGCGTGGACCACGCACGGCGTGGCGCTGTGTCCTGAAGCGCAGGCCGACGGCGTACCGTGCACCGAGCTGGGCAAGGACTGCGAGACGTGCGCGCACGCGATCCGCCACCTCTCGCCGGCGGACCTTGAGATCATTCGCGCGAAGGTGATGGGCCGGCGCGGGGCGAGGAACCCGTGACCGCCCAGGCCGCCACGACGAAGCCGGCGAAGGAGAAGCCCAAGCCGTTCGTCTTTCCCGAATTCTGCAAAGGCTGTGGGCGGTGCATCGCGTCGTGCCCGAAGGACTGCATCACCCTCGGCACCGAGATCCACCCCGCGACGGGGCTCATCCCCATCCGCCTCGACCTCACCACCTGCAACGGCTGCGGGCTCTGCATCATCGCGTGCCCGGAGCCGTACGGCCTGCTGCCGCAAGTGGGCGAGCAGGCCGCTTTCGAGCTCAAGGATCCCGAGAAGCTGTTCGGCGCGCGCGCCACCACCGCGCCCGTGCCCGAGCCGATCCCGGACAAGGTTCTGGAGCTCCCGCCCGCCGAGGCGCTGGTGATCAAGGGCACGTACGCCGCGGCGATCGGCGCTCTGCTCGCGGGGTGCCGCCACGTCTTCGGCTACCCGATCACGCCCTCCACCGAGGGCGCCGAGTTGATGGCGAAAATGCTGCCGCGGCTCGACGGGGTGTTCCTCCAGGCGGTGAGCGAGGTCGCGACGGTCAACATGATGTACGGCTGCGGCGGCGCCGGCCTGCGCTGCATGACCTTCACCAGCTCGCCGGGCTTCAGCCTGATGCTCGAGGGGATCTCCTACATGGTGGGCTCCGAGCTGCCCGGCGTGTTCGTCAACATCATGCGGGGCGGCCCGGGGCTCGGCAACATCGCGCCCGAGCAGGCCGACATCAAGCTCGCCTGCCGCGGCCTCGGCCACGGCAACACCCACGCCATCGTGCTCGCGCCCGCGACCCCGCAGGAGATGCTCGACATCGCGATGCTCGCGTTCGAGCTGACGATGAACTACCGCAACCCGGTCGTGATCCTCGGCGACGGCTACCTCGGCCAGATCACCGGCAAGGTGCGGCTGCCGCGCACGATGGTGAAGCCGGGGCTGCCCGCGTGGGCGGTCTGGGGCGACCGCGCGCACCGCGGCAACCTGATCAGCTCGATCATGCTGTCGGAGCCGGACCTCGAGGCGCACAACCGCCACATCAACGAGAAGTACGCGCGGATGACCGAGGTCGAGCAGCGCGCCGACCTGTTCGACTGCGACGACGCGGAGGTGCTGATCGTCGCCGCAAACACGCCGTCGCAGATGGCGAAGGGCGCCGCGCGCGAGCTGCGCGAGAAGGGCGTCAAGGCTGGACTCTTCCGGCCGATCACCCTGTGGCCGTTCCCGATCCGCCACCTGCTGCCGCTGCTCCCGCGCGTGCGCCGCCTCGTGGTGGTGGAAGCGAGCAACGGGCAGCTCGAGGATGAGCTGCGCCTCGCGCTCTCGCACGCGAACGTCCACGCGCCGCCGCCGATCGCGCACGTCCGTCGCTTCGGCGGCGTGCTGCCGCAGCAACAGGAGATCGTCGAGAGGGCCATGGCGCTCGAGGAGGCCCGCGCATGAGCTCCGTCTTCTACAGCCGGTTCGAGCGGCACGCCCACGGCGAGGGGATCAAGGGACTCTCGACACACTACTGCCCCGGCTGCGGTCACGGCCTGGCCCACAAGTACCTCGCCGAGGCGATCGAGGAGCTCGGCGTGCAGGACCGCACCGTCGCCGTCTCTCCGGTCGGCTGCGCGGTATTCCTCTACTACTACTTGGACGTCGGGAACACCCAGGCGGCCCACGGCCGTGCGCCTGCGGTGGCGATCGGCCACAAGGTCGCCAACCCCGACGCGATCGTCATCACCTACCAGGGCGACGGCGACCTCGCCTCGATCGGCCTTGCCGAGATCGTGAGCACCGCGCAGATGGGGATCCCGCTCAGCGTGATCTTCATCAACAACGCCATCTACGGGATGACCGGCGGCCAGATGGCACCGACGACCCTGATGGGCCAGCGGACCAGCACGTCGCCCACTGGCCGCACCGCGTTCACGGGCCAACCGATGAAGATGGCGGAGCTGATCGCGGGACTCGACGGCCCGGTCTACGTCGAGCGCGTCGCACTGTACGACAACAAGCAGCGTGTGCGGGCCAAGAAGGCAATCAGGAAGGCGCTGGAGCTGCAGGTGCAGAACAAGGGCTTCAGCTTCGTCGAGGTGCTCTCGGAGTGCCCGCTGCACCTCGGCCTCGACCCGGAGCAGGCGGAGGCCTGGGTGAAGGAGCAGATGGTCCCGGTCTTCCCGCTCGGCGTGAAGAAGGACGTCACGGACGCGGCGCGCTTTCCCACGCTGGAGCATCCCAGTTTCGAGCCGGCGAAAGTCCTCGAGGTGGTCGAGTCGACAGCCGAGGCGCCGCCGCGATTCGCGCCCGGCTTCCCGGCGCGGATCGCGCCGCACGACATCGCGCTCAAGCTGGCGGGCGCGGGCGGGGACGGCGCGCAGACCGCCGCGCTGCTCATCACCCGCGCCGCGATCAACGAGGGATTCGACTCGACCCACATCCCGAGCTACGGGCCCGAGTCCCGCGGCGGCACCTCCTACGCCGACGTCCACATCGCGGACACCGAAGTCCTCTCGCCCGCGGCGCCGAACCCGCACGTCCTCGTCGCATTCAACGCGCCGAGCCTCGCGAAGTTCGGCCCTACCGTCCAGCCGGGCGGCACGATCGTCTACGACAGCTCGGTCATCGCCGAGCTGCCGCCGCTCCCCGCGGGGGTCAGGGCGGTCGGCGTGCCGTTCACCGAGATCGCCCGCGACCTCGGCAAGGTCGTCGTCAAGAACGTGGTGGCGCTCGGGGCGCTGCAGGAAGTCACGAACATCTTCCCGAAGGAGACCTTCCTCGCGGCGATCCGACAGGCGCTCCAGGACAAGTGCGCCATGATCCCGCTGAACGAGGAAGCGTTCGCCTGGGGCGCGAGCACCGCGCGCGCGGCCGCCGCCGAAGGAGCCGCCGCGGCCCGGTAGTCAGATCAGATTGCGCTTCCTGGCCGCGGCGGTCAGCTCGTCGCGGAACTTGGGGTGGGCGATACCGATGAGCGCCCGCGCCCGCTCGCGCAGGCTCCTCCCGAACAGGTCCGCCACCCCGTACTCGGTGACCACCCAGTGCACGTCCCCCCGGGTCGTCACGACGCCGGCACCATCAGCCAGCGTGTCCACGATCCGGGACAGCGTGTCGTTCTTCGCGGTGGACGGCAGCGCGATGATGGGCCGGCCCCCCTTGGAGCGGGCCGCGCCGCGCATGAAGTCCACCTGCCCGCCGAACCCGGAGTAGATGCTCCGCCCGATCGAATCCGCGTTCACCTGTCCCGTCAGGTCCACCGACAGCGCCGAGTTGATGGCCACCAGGTTGTCGTGGCGGGCGATGATGAACGGGTCGTTGACGTAGTCCGACGGG
>CAYHQJ010000053.1:0-13531 GCA_964358595.1 uncultured Gemmatimonadales bacterium | reverse complement strand
GCGCCGAGGCGGGCGTCGGCAAGGCCTACGACCGGGGCGACGCCGGCGCGCCGTTCCGCGGGCTGGCCGACCACGCCCGCGCCGTCGCCTTCCTCCTCGCCGACGGCGTGTACCCGTCGAACGAGGGCGGCGGCTACGTGCTGCGGCGCATCCTCCGGCGCGCCGTGCGCCACGCCTATCTCCTCGGCCGGCGCGCGCCCACGCGCGGCGAGCTGGTGGACGAGGTGGTGCGCGTGATGGGTGGGCACTACCCGGAGCTGGCGCGGCGGCGGCAGCACCTCGCCGACGTCACGCGGGCGGAGGAGGAGCGGTTCCTCACGACCATCGAGGGCGGCCTGGCGCGGATGCAGGAGCTGATGGCCGTGAGCGGCGAGGAGGCCTTCAAGCTCTACGACACCTACGGTTTCCCCATTGACCTCACGCAGATCGTCGCGGCCGAGCGGGGAATGACGGTGGACGTCGCGGGCTTCGAGAAGCTGCTGGACGCGCAGCGGGAGCGCTCACGTCGCGCTGCGGGGCGCCCCGCGGCCGACAGGGGCGCAAGCGAGGAGGGTGCGCCGGGCGAAGCCGGGCGCCGTGCGCGCCGTCCGACCGGCGAGCCCGCCGCGCGCGCGCCCGGCAATGCCTGGACCCGCGTCAAGCCGCGCGTCCGCCAGAAGTGGGTCGGCTACGAGACCACGCGCGCCGAGACCGACATCCTGGCGTTCCAGCAGAGTGGCGGCGGCCTCGGCCTCATCCTCCACGAGAACCCGTTCTACGCCGAGAGCGGCGGCCAGGTCAGCGACACGGGCGAGGTCGTGGGGCAGGGCTGGCGGCTCCCGGTCGAGGACGTGCAGAAGATCGAGGGGAAGACGGCGGTCTTCGGGCGGTTCGAGGGCCCGTTCGAGCCCACGCCTGTGGAGGCGGTCGTGGCCGAGCAGGCGCGCCGCGATACCGAGCGCAACCACACCGCGACGCACCTCCTGCACGCGGCGCTGCGCAAGGTCCTCGGCGGGCACGTGCGGCAGGCCGGCTCCGTGGTCTCGCCCGAGCGGCTGCGGTTCGATTTCACCCACCACCAGCCCATCCCGCCGGACGCGATGCTCGCGATCGAGGCGGAGATGAACCGCCACGTCTGGGAGAACCTCCCCGTCGAGCAGCGGGAGATGAAGTACGCCCAGGCCCTCGAGGCCGGCGCGATGGCGCTCTTCGGCGAGAAGTACGGCGACCTGGTGCGCGTCATCACGGTGCCGGGCGTCTCGCGGGAGCTGTGCGGTGGCACCCACGCGCGGACGACGGGGCAGATCGGCCTGGTGCGGGTGATCAGCGAGAGCGGTGTCGGGGCGGGCGTGCGTCGCGTCGAGGCGCTGACCGGCCCGGGCGCGTACGACTGGCTGCTCGGCAGGAGCCGCTTGCTCGAGAGCGCCGCCGGCGTGGTCGGGAGTGCGCCTGAGCACCTCGCGCGTCGCGTCGAGGCGCTGATCGAGGAGCGGCGCCGCCTCGAGAAGCGCGTCGAGGAGCTGATCAAGGGCGGCGGCGCGCAGGCGCAGGGGCAGGTGACGGAGGTCGCCGGCTCGGTCATCGCCGTGGCGGCCTCGCAGTCGGGGGACCGCAACGAGATCGGCGCGATGGTGGACAGCTTCCGCGAGCGCACCAAGAGCGGCGTGCTCGTCGTGGTGGCGAAGGGCGAGCGGGCCGGCATCCACGTTGGCGTGACGGACGATCTCGTGGCGCGGGGCGTGAAGGCGCCGGACCTCGCCAATCGCATCGCCGCGATCAGCGGCGGCAAGGGGGGTGGCCGGCCGCACTTCGCATCGGCGGGCGCCGGCGACGCGGCCAAGCTCGACGAGGCGGAGCGCCAGGCGGCGGCGATCGTGCAGGAAGTGCTGGGCGCTCGATGAATGGTGCCGTGGGCGTCGGCGCGGTGCCGGCGGCGCGGTGAGCACCCGCGAACAGGTGCTTGCCTGGCTGGAGGCGCGGCAGCCCGCGGCGCCGGCGCTCCTGGCCGAGCGGATGGAGCACTTCGTGCGCGCGCTGCCGGACGAGCGGTTCGGCGGCTCGATGACGCAGGCGATGAGCGCGCTCGGCATCTTCGCGCTGGAAGGATCGCTGGCGCGCGGCGAGACCGGCGGTGAATGTGCGCTCGACCTGCTGGCCGCGGACGCGTTCGTGACCTATGCGTTCGAGGCGGCCGCGGAGGAGGGGCTGGATGTGAGTCCGGTAGCGGCGAGTCTCCTGGAGCGGGCGGTCCGGTGAGCACGGTGCTCGAGACGCTCACGGCCGCGGCCCCCGGGCTTCTGGTGCTCGTGGACCCCGATCGCACCGAACCCGCGGCCGCGGCCGCCGTGGCGCGCGCGGCGCAGGACGCGGGCGCGGTCGGTCTGCTGATCGGCACGTCGTTCGACGGGGCGGGACGCACCGACGCAGTCGCCGACGCGATCCGGACCGTGTGCGGCCTGCCGCTGCTCCTCTTCCCCGGCTCGGCCTCCCAACTCACCACGAAGGTGGACGCGGTCCTGCTGCTTTCGCTCGTCTCCGGTCGTAATCCGCAGTACCTCATCGAGGAGCACGTCCGCGCCGTGCCCTTCTTCAGCCGGAACGCGGTCGAGGCCATCTCCACGGCGTACATCCTCGTGGACGGCGGCCGCATCACGGCGGTCGAGGCGGTGAGCCAGACGCGGCCGCTGCCGAACGACAAGCCGGAGATCGCCGCGGCGCACGCGGTGGCCGCCCGGATGATCGGGATGAGCGCCGTCTATCTGGATGCGGGGAGCGGCGCCGGGAACCCAGTATCGCCGGCGGTGATCGCGGCGGTCCGGCAGGCCGTCACGCTTCCGCTCTTCGTCGGCGGGGGGATGCGGACGCCGGAGCAGATTCGTGATGCGCGGCGCGCCGGCGCCGACTTCGTGGTGGTGGGGACGGCGGTGGAGGAGGGCGGCGCCGGGCGCGTGCGCGAGCTGGTCGCGGCGCTCCGGTGAGTGCGCGGTGTGGCGGCGCGGGCTGCGGCGGGGGCGCCCGGCGGCGACTCGGCGATTCGGCTCGGGCGGCTGCGGCGAGGGCGGCCGGCGGCAATCTGCCGCGTAGGCTCGGGCGGCTGCGGCGAGGGAACGGCGCGTCGCGCCGGTCGGACGGCACGCACGGCGCCCGGCGCTCCGCGGCGCCCCCTCGCCTCGCCGCCCTCGCACGGCGCCCGGTGCTCCGCGGCGCCCCCTCGCCCAACCCGCGACGCACCCTCAAATGATCGATCTGCACACCCATCTACTGCCCGGCGTGGACGACGGCTCACACACCGTCGAGCAGTCGGTGGAGGTCCTCGAGCGTTTCGCCAAGCAGGGGGTGACGGCCGTGTGTTGCACGCCGCACCTCATGGCCAGCGAGGTGGCCGACCCGCCCTGCGATGCGATTGACGACCTGCTGGCCACCCTCCGCGACGCAGCCCCCCAGTCGGTGTCCCTGACCCGCGGTTTCGAGATCATGCTGGACGTGCCGGCGCCCGTCTTCGCGGACCGGTGCCTCACGCTGGCAGGGACGCGCTACATCCTCGTGGAGTTCGGCCGGCTCGTGCCCGCCGCCGCGAGCATCGAGGTGCTGGGCCGGATCGTGGCGCAGGGGCTGGTGCCGGTGCTCGCGCACCCGGAGCGCTACCAGATCTGCACGCCGGAGATGGGCGGGCACTGGCAGAAGGCGGGCGTCATCCTCCAGGTGGACGCGACCACGCTCCTCGCCGACTCGCGGCGGGCCGAGCGCGCGCGGTTGCTCGTGGCGGCGGGATGCGCCGGCATCGTGGCGAGCGACAACCACGGCGACGGGCGCACGGTGTACGCGGCGCTCGAGTGGCTCGAGCGCCACGGCGGCCCGCAGCAGGCGCGCCTCCTGGCCAGCGAGAACCCCGCGGCGATCCTCGCCGACGAGCCCGTGGCGCCGGTGCCGCCGTTCCGGATGCGGCGCTCGCTCTTCACGCAGTTCAAGGACTTCCTGGTCGGGGGGAAAGAGGCGTGAGCCTGGAACATCTCGCGGCGTTGGGAGACTTGGCCGGCCGCTGCGCCAGGGCGCTCGAGGTCCCGGTCCGGCAGTACGCCGAGATGGTGAAGGCGACCCTCGCGGCGGGCCGGACGATCTTCTTCGCCGGGAACGGCGGCAGTGCGGCGCACGCCCAGCACATCGTGACGGAGTACGTCATCCGCTACCGGCCCATCGCGCGCCGCGCGGTGCCGGCGCTCGCGCTCTCGACCGACTCCTCGCTCCTCACCGCCGCCGGCAACGACATCGGCTTCGACGAGATCTTCGCGCGGCAGGTCGAGGCGCACGGCCGCAAGGGGGACCTGCTGGTGCTGGTCTCCACCTCCGGCAAGTCGCCGAATCTGCTCAGGGCCGCCGAGATGGCGCGCATCGCGGGCGTCACGACGGTCGGGCTACTGGCGAACGACGGCGGCCCGCTCGCGAAGCTCGTGGACCTCGCCGTCATCGTGCCGACGGACGACACGGCGCACGCGCAGGAGATCCAGCTGGCGATCGACCACTACGTGTGCTCGGTCGTCGAGCCGGAGCTGTCGGCGTGACCCCGAGAGGCGCGCCGCGGTTGCGGCTCCTGGCGGCGCGGTGTTTCCGTGCCCCGCGCGGCGGCGTCGGGACGGCCGCGACTTCCCGACCCACGCGCTGGGCTCGCGACGGGGCGGCACGTCCTCGCACCGACAGGCCGGCACGCACGGCAGTCGGCGCTGCGGGGTGCCACCCCGTCGCTCGCCCGCGCTGTCGGCCATCCGGTCCGGAGCCCGGGCGCAACGGCGGAGGGACGGTCGTGCCCCGGAGCGGCGGGCGCCGTGCGTGCCGTCCGACCGCCGCGAGGAGGCGCGGCCGTCCCGACGACGGCGCGCGGGCTCCAGCCCGTCCCGATACCGTTGCGCGCGAACCCGGCCGCCCGGCCGCAGCGATGCGGAGCCCTGCGTGATCGACCTGCGCGGCAAGCGCGCCGTCGTGACCGGCGGAACTCGCGGCATCGGCGCCGCGGCGGTCGAGCTGTTCCGGCAAGCCGGCGCGGAGGCGATCGCCGTCGCGAAGTCCACGCACGGCGACCTCGCCGACCCCGCCGTCTGCCGTCGCGCCGCCGCGTCCGTCGGCGCTCCCGTCCACTTCCTCGTCGTGAACCACGGCATCTGGCTCCCCGAGGAAGTCCCGCTGGCCGCGATGGCACCGGAGCAGTGGCGCCGCACGATGGCCGCGAACCTGGACTCCTACTTCCACACGATCCAGGCCTTCGCGCCGCTCATCCCCGAGGGCGGGGCCATCGTCCTCGTCGCCTCGACCGCGGGCCAGCGCGGCGAGGGCCTCCACGCCGACTACGCGGCGTCCAAGGGCGCGACCATCTCCCTCACCAAGAGCCTCGCCGTCGAGTTCGCGCCGCGGATCCGCGTCAACTGCGTGGCGCCGGGGTGGGTGGACACCGAGATGTGCGCGGTGCCCTTCGCCGACGGGGGGCGCGCGGCCATCGAGGAGGGCATCCCGCTCCGGCGCGTCGCGGCGCCTGTGGACATCGCGGGCCCCATCGTCTTCCTGTGCACGGATCTCGCCCGCCACATCACCGGCGAGATCCTGAACGTGAACGGCGGGAGCGTCCTGTGTGGATGAGGAGACGTCGAGCGGCTCGGTGGCGGACGCCTTCCCGCTGACCCGGATCCCCGACCCCGTCCGGGCCATCGCCGCCCGCCTGCGGGAGGCCGGCCACGAGGCGTGGTTCGTCGGCGGAGCGGTCCGCGACGTCCTCCTCGAGCAGCGGCGGCAGACGGTCCCGCGCCGCGTCGGCGACTTCGACATCACCACCAGCGCGACGCCCGATGTCGTGAGCAAGCTCTTCCGCCGCACCGTGCCGGTCGGCATCGAGCACGGGACCGTCGCCGTGCTGGACGACGAGGGCGCGGCGCACGAGGTCACGACCTTCCGCAAGGACATCGAGACGGACGGTCGGCACGCGGTGGTGCAGTTCGGCGTCTCCCTCACCGACGACCTCGCCCGGCGCGACTTCACCATCAACGCGATCGCCGTGCACCCCGAGACGGGTGCGCTCGTGGACCCGTACGCTGGCCAGGCGGACCTTGCCGCCGGTGTGGTGCGGGCCGTGGGCGACCCGGCGCAGCGGTTCCTCGAGGACCGCCTCCGGATCCTCCGCGCGCTGCGGTTCGCCACGGTGCTGGGGTTCGAGGTGGAGCCCGAGACGTGGCGTGCGCTCGGCGCGCAGGCGAAGGAGCTGGCGCACCTCTCCCGCGAGCGGGTGCGCGACGAGTGGCTGAAGACCCTGGACGCCGAGGCGCCGGGCCGCGGCGTGCGCCTGTGGCGCGACGCCGAGGTGCTGACGGAAGTCTGGCCGGAGCTGACGCGCCTGCCGGACGCGACGCCGGGCTGGCTCGACGCGTGCGAGACGCGGGAGCCGGTCCTGCTGACGGCGACGGTCTTCTGGCGCGCCGAAGTGCGCCCGGAGACGGCCGAGGCAGCGGTGCGGCGGCTGCGGTTCTCGAACCGCGACACCGCGTACGTGCGGGCCGCGGTCGCGGCGCTCACCGATGCGCCGCCGGCGCCCGGCCAGGTGCGCGACGTGCGGCGCTGGCTGGCGCGGCACCGCGAGGTGGCCCACGACGTGATCGCCGTCTCCGAGCCGCGGTCGCGGCGCGCGGACCTGCTCGCGGCGCTGCAGGCCATCGAGACGGCGGGCGACCCGCTCTCGGTGCGCGAGCTGGCGGTTACGGGGGAGGACCTCAAGGCGGCGGGGCTGCCGGCGGGGAAGGCGATGGGCGAGGTGCTGCGGCAGCTGCTCGACGCCGTGCTCGAGGAGCCGTGGCGCAACACGCGCGAGTGGCTCCTGGAGCGGGCGCGGGAGCTGGCGCCGTGACTGCGCTCGCCGCGCTCGCGCTCGGCGCCACCGCCGCGGCCGCGAACCTGATCGGGGCGTGGGCCGTGACGCGGCACGCGAAGCTGAGCCTGCGCCTCATCGAGCTCATCGTCGCCTTCGCCGCCGGCTTCATGCTCTCGCTCGCCTTCGTCGGCGCGATCCCCGAGGCGCTGGCCCGGCACCCCGTCGAGGGCGCGGCGGTCGTGCTGCTCGGCTACCTGCTCGTGCACCTCTCGCAGCACACGCTGACGCCGCATTTCCACTTCGGCGAGGAGACGCACCAGGTGAGCCGAGCGGCGAGCCTGTCGGCGCTGGTAGGCCTCCTGCTGCACACCTTCTTCGACGGCGTGGCCATCGCGTCGGGGTTCCTTGTGGACCCGACGCTCGGCATCCTCTTCTTCCTCGCCATCTTCCTGCACAAGCTGCCCGAGGGCGTGACCATCTCGAGCCTCGTGCTCGCGTCCGGCGAGTCGCCGCGGCGGGCGTTCCTCTCGGCGGGCGCCCTGGGCGTCGCGACCATCGCCGGCGTGCTGCTGACGAACCAGCTCGCGTGGCTCGCCGAGTACGGCCTCGCCCTCTCGGCCGGCGTGACGATCTACGTGGCTGCGTCGAACCTGGTGCCCGAATTCCAGCACAAGCGCACCTGGCGCCTGCCGGCGGCGTTCTTCATCGGCGCGGCGACGTTCCTCGCATTGCGGGCGCTGCTGGGCGAGGTGATGGGGTAGGCTGGCGTCGAGCCGCCTCGCGCGCTACATTAGATGGCATCATTAGATCATGTGAGTAATTCATGAAGCACGGGAAGAGGGTCTCAGAGGCGGTGCCGGTGCAGGTGTATCTCGCGCGGGACGAGCGGGGGCGCCTGGAGCGGCTGGCCACGTCGCTCGGGACCACGAAGGCCGATGTCCTGCGGCGGGGGTTGCTCGCCCTCGAGCGGGAGGTGGAGGACCCGGCACAGCATCCGCTGCTGCGGCTGGCGGGGATCGGCCAGGACCGCGGCGAGGATCTGTCGTACGATCCGGCGGTGGAGCACGACCGGGCGATTGCCGACGCTGAGATTGCGCGCTGGAGTCGTGAGTGGGCGGAGGACCACGAGGGAGCTGCGCAGCCGGGGCAGGAGCCTGCGCCGGCGCGGCCCCCGAAGGGCGGGCGCGCTGCACAGCGAGGTCGCCATGCCCGTAGGTGAGCTGTTCATCGACTCCTCTGCGTGGTTCCGCTATGTCATGCGGGGAAGGTCTCGCGACGAGGACTCCGAGCACACGGCGGTCAGGGGCCAGATTGACCGCTGCGTGCGGGAGCACGTCCCGCTGTGCACGACCAACCTCGTTGTGTCGGAGACGCACCAACTCCTCCTGCTGAGGGCCGACCGGGCTTTGGGGCTGCAGTTCCTGAGGATGCTGCCGATCCCGCGTCTCGACGTCGTCGGCAGCACGCCGGACCTCGAGGAGCGGGCCGTTCGGAACTGGATCGAGCCCTACGACGACCACGACTTCTCCCTCTGTGACGCCGTGAGCTTCGCCGTGATGAAGGACCGCGGCATCCGGCAAGCGCTGGCGCTGGACCGGCACTTCGCTGCCGCGGGCTTCGAGGTCCTCCCGGGGCGCTGACGTTTCCGGGCATCCATTGACCGCTGAGCGGCGTCGTGACCAGATTAGTCATATGAAAAAGACCAAACAGGTCACGAAGCGCTTGGCGCGGCGGCGGGCGCGCCGGGGCGCGCCGGACGGCGGCGAGGACCGGGGACGGGAGTCGGCGCGGACGCCGGTCGCCGGCAGAGTCGCCAAGGTCTCCGAACTCAAGGCCGGGCTGAGCGCGTACCTTGCCCGCGTGAAGCGCGGCGAGGAGGTCGTGGTCACGGAGCGGGGGCGTTCGGTCGCGAAGCTCGTGCCGATCCCGCCGGACGAGGACCCCGAAATGGAGCGGATGCGCGACCTCGAGCGGCGCGGGATCGTGACGATCCACGGCACTGGTCGCATCCCCCCGGAATTCTGGGACTTGCCGCGGCTCGACGATCCGCAGGGCCTCGTCTTGAAGGGCCTGCTCGCGGATCGCGAGGAAGAGGATCGGGAGCATTGAGATACTGGGACACCTCGGCGCTCGTGCCGCTGATCGTTGCGGAGCCGACGAGCGCGCGCAGCCGGGCGCTCGCGCGCGGCGACGCACACATCGCGACCTGGTGGGGCACCTACGTGGAATGCGCCGCGGCACTGGCGCGTCGGCAGCGGCAGAGGCAGCTCACCGACGCCGGGCACGCGGACGCACAGACGGCGCTGCAGCGGACGGCGCGGACCTGGACCATCGTGGAACCGGGGCCGGCGCTGCGCGAGGCAGCGGCGCAGCGCGCGATCGTCCACGGACTGACGAGCGGCGACGCGCTGCAGCTCGCCGCGGGCCTGGCGTGGGCGGATGGGCACCCGCACGGCCGCCACTTCGTGACACTGGACCGGGCGCTGGCCGAGGCCGCGCGCCGCGAGGGTTTCACCGTGCTGCCGGCTGAGGCGTAACGCGATGAGGGGCACGGCGTGAGGAAGCGCCGCGAGGAGCCCGGTCTCTTCGCACCGCCGGCAAGCGCGCAGCCACTCGCCGCGCGGATGCGGCCGCGCACGCTGGACGAGTTTCTCGGCCAGGAGCAGCTGCTCGGGGAGGGGAAGGCCCTCGGCGAGCTGATCCAGCGGGGCGAGGTGAGCTCGATGATCTTCTGGGGCCCGCCCGGCTCGGGGAAGACCACCCTCGCGCTCCTCATCGCCCAGTACACCGACCGCGAGTTCGTGCCCTTCAGCGCGGTGACCGAGGGTGTGCCGCGGGTGCGGGAGATCATCCACGAGGCCGAGGAGCGGCTCGCGCTGCATGGGCGCCGGACGATTCTCTTCTGCGACGAGATCCACCGCTTCAACCGGGCGCAGCAGGACGCCTTCCTGCCGCACGTCGAGCGCGGGACCATCGCGCTGATCGGCGCGACGACCGAGAACCCCAGCTTCGAGATCACCGGCGCGCTGCTCTCGCGCACCCGGGTCTTCGTCCTGGAGCCGCTGAGCGAGGAGCACATTCGTGATCTCGTGCGGCGGGCACTGGCGGACGAGGAGCGCGGCCTCGGAGCGCTCGGCCTCACGATAGACGACGACGCCCTGGCGCTCCTGGCCCGCGAGGCCGACGGCGACGCCCGCCGGGCGCTGCAGGCCCTCGAGGCGGCGGCGGAGTACCTGGTGGGGGCGGGCACGGGGGCACGGGGGCACAGGGGCACGGAGGAGGCAAGCGGGGGCGAGACTGGCGGGGGTCCGCCGCGCCGCGCGGCCGCCGTGCGTGCCGGAAGGCCGCGCGAGCAGGCGGGCCCCCGCAAGCGAGCCCCCGTAGTGCCCCCGGAGACCCGGCGGCAAGCGCAAGCGCCCCGCGCCATCACGGCGGAGATCATCGCCGACGCGCTCCAGAAGCGCTTCGCGAAGTACGACAAGGGCGGCGAGGAGCACTTCAACCTCATCTCCGCGCTCCACAAGGCGATGCGCGGCTCCGACCCCGACGGCGCGCTGTACTGGCTGGCCCGGATGATCGACGGCGGCGAGGACCCGCTCTACATCGCGCGCCGGGTGATCCGCGCCGCGGCCGAGGACGTGGGGCTGGCCGACCCGCGGGCGCTGCAGGTGGCGACGGCGGCGAAGGACACCGTCCACTTCCTGGGGCAGCCGGAGGGGGAGATCGCGCTGGCGGAGGCGGTCGTGTACATCGCGACGGCGCCGAAGTCGAACCGGATCTACGGCGCGTGGCAGCGCGCGCTCGCGGCGGCGCGCGCGCACCCGGCGGAGGGCGTGCCGCTGCACATCCGCAACGCGCCGACGGAGCTGATGAAGGAGCTGGGCTACGGGGCGGGGTACCGGTACGCGCACGATGCCGCCGAGGGATACGTGCCGCAGGAGTACTTGCCGGAGGCGCTGCGCGGGACGCGGTTCTACGAGCCCACCGCGTTCGGCTTCGAGGAGACGGTGGCGAAGCGAATGGCGTGGTGGGGGTCCCTCAAGCGGCGGGCGTCCGAGGGCGAGCGCTGATCGCCGGCCTGTCACCGCGCTGGTGAGCGCGGGCGATGGGCCGCCTGCCTAGGACCGGTGACCATGCGGGCGCGCGAGCGCTACATTGTGGCACGGGCGGCGCCGTGGCCGGGGCGGCGGCGCCGCGCGGGCGGAGGACCTGGATATCGGCATCCTTGCGCGCGGGCGCCTCGACACGGTGGACGCCACGAACCGGCTCACCCGCGCCCTGCTGGCCGCGCGCCGCTTCGCGGACACCCGCAAGTTCCGCGAGACCGAGCGGCTCGGCGCGTTCATCGCAGCGGTGGAGGCGCACCTCCAGCGCTAGTCCGCGATGCGTCGCGAGGCCACGGCTTCGCGGGAGTCTTGCCCGAGCCGCGTGGCGGCACGAGCTGGTGCGGATCCACGGCGTTCAGCTTCGAGGCGACAGTGGAGAGAGGGTCGGACGACATCGCGGCTGGGCATCTGGACCGCTCGCGCAGGGCTCCGGCGCCAGCTTCAACGTGATCAGTCCGGCAGACGCCACTCGGCTGGACCTGGGCATCGTCGAGGACCACATGGTCCGGCTTGGGCTCGACGCCGAGTGGCGGTTCGCGCGGGGGGCACGGACTTCCGGCAGCGGTTGAGCCGGGCCGCGCCGGAAGGACGGCCTGGGGCGAGCGGGAGGCGGTCTGTCTCCAGCCGCACAGCGGCGGTAGCTTGTAAGTATGCGCATCGAGACGCAGCGTCTCATCAAGCAGGCCGAGCGGGACCTGCAGAACGCGGGCAAGAACGTCGGGATCGGGGCGTTCGAGGTCGCGGCGTTTCTGGCCGAGCAGTCGGTCGAGAAGTACCTCAAAGCCGCGTGGACCGTGGTGAAGCGGGAGGCGGCGCCGAGAACCCACTCGCTGACGGAGTTGGGGGACGGGCTCGGTGTCCCGGCGGACCTCCGGCGGCACCTCGTGAATCTCAATGCGGACTACACGACGGCGCGCTACCCGGACGCGGCGAACGGCGTGCCGTACGAGGTCTACGACCGCGACACGGCGGAGGCGAAGGTGCGTGCCGCCGAGGAGACGATGGCGTGGCTCAGGCGCTTGACGAGCGCGTAGAGGCGTTCCGGCGGGAGGTGCTCCCGCGCCTCGTGGAGCAGTTCCGGCCGCGGAAGGTGCTGGTGTTCGGGTCCCGGGCACGGGGGGACGCCCTGCGGGACTCGGATCTGGACCTCCTGGTGGTGGCGCAGGCGTTCGCTGAGGTGCGCTGGCTGGACCGGGCGGCGCGAGTGGAGGAGTCGGTGGGGCTGCCGGGGGGCGTGGAGCTGCTCTGCTACACGCCTGAGGAGTACGCCCGGAAGGTCGAGGAGTTCGGCATCGTCCGCACCGCCACGCTGGAGGGGGTGGACCTGCTCTGATGCTGGTCGTTGGGGCGAGCGGGAGGGGGTCCGCCGCGCGGCGCGACATTGCATTGAAGGAGGGTTCCGACCTGGGCAAGACCGATGGCGGAGACGGCCGCGGCTAGCGCCGCGGCGGTGCGCGGGGGCGCGGAGGAGTGCGCGCTGTGGTTCCGCGTCCTCCGATGGACGGCGGCCTTCGGGCTGGCCGTCCTGATGCTCGTCGGTTACACCCTGATGTCCACCTGGAACATCGACCGCTTCACCGACGGGCACACGACGGTCGCGCTGTGGACGCGGGCCGACCGGGCCCTGCCGACGATCCCCGAGGCCATCTGGCTGTACGTCATCTACTACGTGCTGGTGATGATGCCGATGTTCGCCGTCCGGCGCGTGCGCCAGATGGTCGAGGTGCTCTCGGCGTATCTGCTGGTGACGGTGACGGCGTGGGTGATCTTCGCGCTCTGGCCGGTGCGGATGGAGTACCCGCCGCTGGCCTGCGCGGGGGTGAGCTGCCAGGTGCTGCTGCGCCTCTGGTCGATAGACATGGGCGTCAACGTGATGCCGAGCCTGCACGCGGCCCATAGCGCCCTGGCTGCCGTGATTTTTGTGAGCTACCGGAACCGGGCGTGGCCGCTGGTCGCCGCGGGGGCCACGGCGGTGTGCATCGCGGCGGTGCTGACGCGGCAGCACTACCTGCTCGACATCCCGGCGGGGATCGCGCTGGCGGTGGCGGGGTGGGCGGTGGTGCGGCGGGTGGGGGAGATGGTGTGGCCGAGTGCTGCGGGGGCAGGTGCTCCTGAGCCGCGACGATGACCTGTTGGGAGACGTGATGCAGCGCACGGTGAGTCACCAATGGTGAGTTAGGTCTGGCGGTTGCGAGGGCACCGGGATGTCCGTACGCACGGCGTCGGCCAGTATTCCGGGTACGCGCGGCTCTGGGCCGGCCTGACGAGGGCGCAGAAGGTCGCGCTCAAGGCGGTGATCGAGGAGCGTGGTCGCGGCTTGACCTCGAGCGCGGCGCTCCGCCGGTTCGGACTCGGCTCGTCCACGATGCTGAAGGCGCTCGGGGCGCTTGAGGCGCGCGACCTGATCCGCCTGGACCTGGACGGCGAGGAGCGGGCCTGGCGCATCGAGGATCCCTTCCTCGCGTCGTGGTTGCGCCTAGCACAGGCGCCGTCGGCGCGCTGAGGGCGATCGTGCGGCCGCGGCCTGGTGGGCCTTCGAGACGCGGCGTGGAACTCCGGTGCTGCGCTACGCGTTGGTGGCGGCGAACAGCGCGACGAGATC
>CAYHQJ010000052.1:0-13641 GCA_964358595.1 uncultured Gemmatimonadales bacterium | reverse complement strand
CGGCTCGTCGAAACGGCCGTCGATGTGGATCGAGCCGCCGGGCACCCGGGCCGCCGTGGCGACGGGCGGGGTGCGGCCACTGGTGTGCCGTGCAGAGCCCGTGTCGGCGGCGAAAGCCGCTGGCGAAGGCGTGGGGCCAGCGCCCGCCTGCTGCTGCGGCTGCTGCAGCAACAGGGCGGCGAGCACAACCGCGATGGCCACGCTTGGAACCTCCGAACGCTATAGCCTAATGATACGTTCGGGTATCGGCAGCCACCAGGCGACCGCCTCAGAAGCTCAGCCAGTAGTTCATCTTCACCGCGAACACGTTGGCCGACGGCGCGCTCGGCCCAGCGCGCCCGGGTGCATCCTGCCGGCTCACTACGACAGGCGTAGTAGCCGGGTTTCACCTACTTCCGACAGCACGGTGGAACAAAAGGTTGGTTTGGTGTTGCGGCCTGAAACCAGGAAGGGTCCGCTGCCGGTGGACCCGGTTTCTAGAGGTCGAAGGACTGGCCGAGCTGCGGGGCTGCCACGTCCGGCACGCCGTGCTCTCGCAGCAGGCCGGCCATGCCGGTCAGCCGGTCGGGCTCGCCGTGGACCACGAAGGCGCGCTTGGGTTGCTCGCCGAGGCCAGCGACCCAGGCCTTCAGCTCGGGCCGGTCGGCGTGGGCGGAGTAGCCGCCGATGAGCGCGACTTCGGCGCGCACCGGCACCGGCTCGCCGTAGATCTTCACCTCGCGCGCGCCCTCGCGCAGCCGGTTGCCCAGGGTGTAGGACGCCTGGAAGCCGACCATGAGCACCAGATTGCGGTGGTCGCCCAGGCCGTTGCGGAGGTGGTGAAGGATGCGCCCCGACTCGGCCATCCCCGAGGCGGCGATGATGATGGCCGGGCCGCGCACGCTGTTGAGCTGCTTCGACTCGTCCACCGAGCGCACGTAACGCACCAGCGGGAACCGGAACAGCTCGTCGGTCTCGCGGATCAGCCGCTCGCTCCGGTCGAACGCCTCGGGGTGCAGCCGGAACACGTCGGTCGCGTTCACGGCGAGCGGCGAGTCCACGTAGATCGGCACCTCGGGAATCCTCCGGTCGCGCACCAGGCCGTGCAGCTCGTAGATCAGCTCCTGCGCGCGCCCGACCGCGAAGCTCGGGATGAAGATCTTGCCGCCGCGCTTCGCCACCATGTTCACGTTCTTGGCGAGCAGGTCCTGCGCCTCGGGCACCGACTCGTGCACGCGGTTGGCGTAGGTGCTCTCGATGATCAGGACGTCGGCCTGGGGGCCGGCCGGCGGTTTCGGGTCACGGATGATGGGGAGTCCCGTGCGGCCGATGTCCCCGGAAAAGACGAGGCGCCGGGTGCGGCCCGCGGCGTCGATCTCGAGCAGCACCGACGCGGAGCCGAGGATGTGGCCGGCGTCGGTGAATGAGAGGCGCACGCCGGGCAGGATCTCGAGCGGCCGGTCGTAGGGGACCGCGACCATGTGCTGGGCGACGGCCGTGGCGTCGGCGGCCGTGTAGAGCGGCTCCGCGAGGCCGTTCTGGCCGCGCTTGCGCAGGAACTCGAAGTCCTTCTCCTGGATGAACCCGGCGTCGGGGAGCATCACGGCCGAGAGGTCGCGCGTGGCCGGCGTGCAATAGATCGGGCCGGAGTAGCCCTTCTTGATGAGCAGCGGCAGGCGGCCGGCGTGGTCGATGTGGGCGTGGCTCAACACGACCATGTCCACGGCGTCGGGGGTGAGCGGCCACGCCTCGTTCTTGCGGCGAGCCTCCTCGCGGCGCCCCTGGAACAGCCCGCAGTCGAGCAGGATGTGCTTCCCGCCGGCCTCGAGGAGGTGCATCGAGCCGGTGACTTCGCCGGCCGCGCCCCAGAAGGTGAGCCGCATGCTCATGACAGGGCGAACCTGACCACGAAAAGGGCAGAGAACAAGTAGACGAGCGGGCTGACCTTTGGGGCCCGGGGCTAGTTCGTGCGCGAGGGGTCCATCACCCTCCCTAGAAACAGGATCGTTCCCGACAGGCGCTCGCGGATGGCGAACAGGAACGGGCGGTCCACCCTGAAGGAGGGCGGCAGGCTCACGAGGCCGACCTCGACCGAGGTGGCGGCCGCGGCCTCGGTGCCCTCCTCGTTCACGTCCACCCAGGTCTTGTGCCGCACGTTGGTGATGCAGGCCTCACCCAAGGGGTCCATCGCGGTGAAGTCGAACGCGCCCGAGTCGCAGAAGGCGATGCCCATGCCGAGCGCGGCGAGGGCGTCGTTCATCGTCAGCTCGTACTGGAGCTTGAAGCGCGGCAGGAAGACCTCCAGGCGCGCCGAGTCCAGGCCTGCGATCCAGGCATCCCAGCGGTCCTGTGTCAGCCTTGCGGCCACGCTGTCGATCGCGGCCGGGCTGCGCGGCACGACGATCGTCATGCTGTAGGCGCGTCCGGCGTACGGCAGGTCGAGCACCTCGACATCGCCGTCGCCGTAGACACGCACGGGCACTGCCTCGCCGTGCGTCATCATCGGGACGCTCGTCGTCGAGCCGTCGGCGCGGGTGAACGGGGCGCCCTGCGTGCGGTCCCGATCGAAGCGATACGTCCAGTCGCCCTTGAAGTAGATGGCGTTGATCAGGTACATGATCGCGTAGTCCGGCAGCGGATCGGGCACGATGTCGGTGATCCGGCCGCGGGTACGCTCGTTCACCCAGTCGTTGATCGTGCGGGCCGCGCCTGGCGCCGCGAAGTCGAGCGGACGCACCTCCGCGTCGAAGT
This sequence comes from uncultured Gemmatimonadales bacterium, assembly GCA_964358595.1. Lineage (GTDB taxonomy): Bacteria > Gemmatimonadota > Gemmatimonadetes > Gemmatimonadales > JACORV01 > CAYHQJ01. The sequence goes on along the minus strand of CAYHQJ010000052.1, from coordinate 10,911 downwards.
ACGTTCGGCCGAGGTCGAGGAACTCCTGGCGGAACGTGTAGTCGTGCCTGTACCAGATCGAGTTGGCCAGCTCGAAGGTCACGTGCGGGTCGAGCCCGCGCAGCAGGTCAATGAGGCTGCGGTAGGACTGGTTGACCTCCTCGCGCGTGAGGCCGCCCAACTCGAGCGCCTGCTGCATGGCAGCCTGCGTGCCGCCCGCGGCCCCGTTGTAGGTCATGCCGAGGGCCATCGCGGCGCTGAGGGGCGAGATGAAGACGTTCGCGTCGGCGCTCGCCCGGCCGGCGATCTCCCGGAACAGCTTGAAGGCGAACCGGTTGTCGGCCGCGATCAGGCGGCCTTCGGCGACGCTCAGCTCGCGTGGCAGGCCGGTGATGGGCCCGGTCGGGGGCTCCGAACCGCAGCCGGCGGCCGCCACGGCTGCGATGACGAAGATACTGCGGTATGCCGGGTACATAGTCTCTTCCTGGTGCGATCTCCTCTGGCTGACCCGGCGAGTGCCTGCCGGGTCACTCCCTACGCCGTCGCCCGGCCGCTACCGCGTCCCGAAGATCCGGTCGCCCGCGTCGCCGAGGCCGGGGAGGATGTAGCCGTGCGCGTTGAGCTGGCGGTCGAGCGCGGCGCAGTAGATGGGTACGTCGGCGTGGGCCGCGAGCATCTTCGCCACCCCCTCCGGCGCGGCGACGATGCACAGGAGGCGGATCGAGCGCGCGCCGGCCTTCTTGAGCTTCGCGCAGGCCTCGACGGCGGAGCCGCCGGTGGCGAGCATCGGGTCGAGCACGAAGAAGTCCCGCTGCTCCTGGGCCTTCGGCGCCTTGAAGTAGTAGTCCACCGGCTGGAGCGTGTCGTGGTCGCGGTACAGCCCGACGTGTCCGACGCGCGCCGAGGGGATGAGCCGGAGGATGCCGTCCACCATGCCGAGACCCGCCCGCAGGATCGGCACCAGCGCGAGCTTCTTGCCCGCGACCCGCTCGGCCGCCGTGCGCTCGAGCGGGGTATCGACGTCCACGAGCTCGGTCGGGAGGTCCTTGGTGACCTCGTACGCCATCAGCATGGCGATCTCGGAAACGAGGTCGCGGAAATCCTTGGTTGGGGTGCGCTTGTCGCGCAGGACGCTGAGCTTGTGCTTGATGAGCGGGTGGGCGAGGACCGTGAGGTTGGGGAAGGTCGCCATGGGCGGATAAGCTACGGGCCGCACCGCACCGGCAACAAGACGCCACCGGCGCAGCGCCCCGGTGGCGTCACCCGCCGCACCCGCACGGGCGACTCAGCCGCCGTTGTGCACGACGACACCGCGGCCGCACTGCTCGCAGCGGACCAGCCACACTCGGCGTTCGCCGTCGCCGCCCACGGTCGGCTTCAACTCGGCCTCACAGTGCGGGCACGCCATGGGCCCGGCGCGCATGACGATCTGCTTGCGGATCCGCGCGGCCTCGTCCAGGGAATAGCCCGGACTCCAGCGGGGCGGGGCACTGTGCATGGCAATCCCCCTTACCATTGTACCATGATGTGCGCCCACCCGTGAAGTATGGATGAAACCCGCGTGAAAGCAGCGTATCTTTCCCACCCCATGGACCCAGCCCTGGGCAGCATTCCCTACCTCCCGAAGCGGATTGAAGGCCTCGCGGGAGTCGCGGCCAATCTCGGCTGGAGTTGGAACCCCGCGGCGCGGGCGCTGTTCCGGGCGGTTGACGAGCGGCTCTGGCACCAGACGCGGCACAACCCCATCGAGCTATTGCAGCGCGTGGAGCCCCACCGTCTGACGACGCTGGCCAACGACCCGCGGTTTCTCGAGCTCTACGACCGGGTCGTAGCGAGCATGGCCGAGCTCGCCTCAACGGCGGGCACCTGGTTCGCCGAGCGATACCCGGAGCAGCTCGCGCGCCCGATCGCGTACTTCTGCGCCGAGTTCGCGCTGCACAACTCGGTGCCGGTCTACTCCGGCGGGCTCGGCGTGCTGGCCGGGGATCACTGCAAGGCCGCCTCGGACCTCGGCGTGCCGCTGGTGGGAGTGGGCCTGTTCTACGTGAAAGGCTATTTCGACCAGCGGCTGCGGATCGACGGTTGGCAGGACGACATCGACGAGCGGATCAACCCGGCGATGACGCCCCTCACCCCGGTGCTCGGGAAGGGCGGCGAGCCGTACCTCGCGACGGTGCGCGCCTCCGGCCGGGACGTGCACGTCGGTGCGTGGCGCATGCCGGTGGGCCGCGTGCCGGTCTACTTCCTCGACACCAACCTCGAGAGCAACGACCCCGTCGACCGCGAGCTGTCGCACAAGCTGTACACCGGAGTGCCCGAGCTGCGGCTCCGTCAGGAGTGGATCCTCGGGGTCGGGGGCGTGCGCGTGCTGCGCGCGCTGGGCATCGAGCCCGCGGCGTGGCACGCGAACGAGGGCCACGCGGCGTTCATGTTCGTGGAGCGGATGCGGGAACTGACCGCGGCGGGTTTTCCGCTCGCGGAAGCCATGCAGCGCGTCCGCGCGAACAGCCTGTTCACGACCCACACCCCCGTGCCGGCCGGGCACGACATGTTCCCGCACGAGAAGGTCGAGCACTGCACCGGCCCGTACTGGGATGAGATGGGCGTCGATCGCGAGACCTTCTTCCGGCTCGGGCGCCATCCGGTCGAGAACCACGGGCTGTATCACATGACGGTCACGGCGATGCGATCGGCGGGCCGGGTGAACGGCGTGTCGGAGCGGCACGGGCGGGAGGCACGGCGCATCTGGAAGGACTTGTGGCCCGGGCGGGAGGTCGGGCACGTACCGATCGCCCACGTGACCAACGGCGTCCATCTGGGCACCTGGATGGCGCTGCAGATGCGGGAGCTGCTCACCGCGCATCTCGGGCCCGGCTGGGAGGATCGCGGCGACGCCCCGGGCTTCTGGGACCAGGTGCTCACGCTCGACGACGCGGCCCTGTGGGCGGTGCATCGGGAGCTCAAGGACGATCTCCACGGCTTCATCCGGGAGGAGGCGCGGCGCCGCTGGCGCGACCAGTGGCGCGAGGCAGCCCGCCTGGCGGGGGCCGGCACGCTGCTCAGCCCGCGGGCGATGACGATCGGCTTCGCGCGCCGGTTCGCCACCTACAAACGCGCCGACCTTCTGTTCCGGGACGTCGAGCGGCTGCGCCGGCTGCTCGTCAGCCCGCGGCGCCCGGTGCAGCTCGTCTTCGCCGGCAAAGCGCATCCCGCCGACGAGCCCGGTAAGCAGATGCTGCAGCGGGTGTACTCATTCACGCGCGACCCGCGCTTCGAGGGACGCATCGCCTTTCTCGAGGACTACGAGATGCACCTGGCGCACCGCCTCGTGCAGGGCGTGGACGCGTGGCTCAACATTCCGCGGGTGCCGATGGAGGCGTGCGGCACCAGCGGGATGAAAGCCGGGCTGAACGGGGTGACGCAGATCAGCACGATCGACGGCTGGTGGGCGGCGGGCTACACCGGGGAAAACGGGTGGGCGATCCCTCTGGCGGGCCCGGACGAGGACACCGACGCGAGTGATGCCGAGCAACTCTATGCGTTGCTCGAGGAGCAGGTCGTGCCGCTGTACTACGAGCTCGACCAGCGCGGCCTGCCGGCTGCCTGGCTGCGGCAGATGAAGCACGCGCTCAAGGTGACGGCCGAACGGTTCACCGCGCGGCGGATGGTCCAGAACTACGTGACCGAGTACTACATCCCCGCGATCCAAGGGGGCCCCCATGAAGACGACCCGCCGGCAGCCTGATCTCCCCGCGGTCGTGCACCTCACCGCGGAGTACTGGCCGTTCGCGCGAACCGGCGGCCTGGCCGAGGCCGTACGGGGTCTCGCGTCGTTCCAGGCGGCGAGCGGGCTGGACGTCGCCGTGATGCTGCCGCTGTACGGCGAGGTGCGCGAGGCCAATCCGACGCTCGAGGTGGTCGGCGAGCCGTTCGCCGTGCAGGTCGGTCCCCGCAAAGAAGAGGTGCGGCTGCACCGGCTCGTCGCGGAGCTTGGCGGGCCGCGGGTGTTTTTCGTCGAGCACCCGGGCGACTTCGACCGCGCCGGCATCTACGGCGAGGGCGGCGCGGACTACGACGACAACGCGCGACGCTTCGCGCTGTTCTGCCTCGCCGCGCTGCAGCAGCTGCCCCGGGTAGCGCCGGGGCCCGTCGTGCTGCACGCGCACGACTGGCACACGGCCCTCGCCCCGACCTATCTGCGCGCCACGCTCCGGGGCCAGCGGTACTACGACGGTGTTGCGTCGGTGCTCACGGTTCACAACGGCGGGTTTCAGGGCCACTTCCCGTTCGCCACGCTGGCGGACGTGGGGCTGCCCGACGAGCTCTACGGCGTGGACCACCTGGAGTGGTATGGGCGCGTGAACGTGCTCAAGGGCGGACTCGTCTTCTGCGACGGGGCGACGACGGTCAGCCCGACGCACGCGATCGAGCTGCGCACTGAAGTGGGCGGCTTCGGGCTGCACGACACGTTCGTCGGGTTGCGACATCGGTTCGTCGGGATCCGCAACGGGATCGACCTCAAGATGTGGGACCCGGCGACCGACCCGCTGATCACCGCGCACTACTCGGTGGAGGACCCGTCGGGGAAGAAGCGCTGCAAGGCGGCGCTCCAGCGCGCCTGGGGGCTTCCCGAGCGGAAGCGCACGCCGGTATTCGCGATGTCGGCGCGGCTCGTCGCGCAGAAGGGGCTCGACATCATCCTCGGCTGCGAATCGCTGCGCACGGCGGACGCGCAATTCGTGTTCCTCGGCGCCGGCGAGGCGCGCTACGAGGCCGCCATCGCGGAGGTCGCCTCGGCGCACCGCGATCGGATCGGAGCCAACTTCGCGTTCAGCGACCGGCTCGAGCACCGGCTGCTCGCCGGGGCCGACTTTCTCATGATGCCCTCGCTGTACGAGCCGTGCGGGCTGACGCAGATGCGCGCGCAGCACTACGGGGCGCTGCCCCTCGGGCGCCGCGTCGGCGGGCTCGCCGACACGATCGAGGACGAGATCACCGGCTACCTGTTCGACGACTACATACCGGCCGCATTCGACCGCGCGGTGCGACGCGCGCTCGCCGTCTACGCCGACCCACCGGAGTGGCAGGCGCACTCGCGCGAGGCGATGCTGCGCGATTTCGGTTGGGAGCGATCGGCCGGGCGGTACCTCGAGCTCTACAACCGAGCGCTGGCGTCGCGGTGACGGACTTCGTCCTCGCGCTCCACAGCCATCTGCCGTACGTCCTGCACCACGGGCGCTGGCCGCACGGCAGCGACTGGCTGTGCGAGGCCGCGGTGGACACGTACCTCCCGCTACTCGAGCAGCTGCGCGCTCTGGCGGACGAGGGCGTGGACGCGCCGGTCACGATCGGCGTGACGCCGGTACTGGGAAACCAGCTCGCGAGCCCGGCGTTCGCGGCGGAGCTGGAGGCGTTTTTCTCGCAGCGGCTTGAGGCGTGCGATGCGGCGCCGGCCTCGCTCGCGGCGACGCATGACGAGAGTCTCCTCCCGCTGGTCGGATACTGGCGCGCGCGATTCCTGCGCTTGCGGGAGGTGTTCCGCGCCCTCGGCGGCGACATCGTCGCGGGGTTGCGGGACCTGGAGGAGCGCGGGCGCCTCGAGACCATCGGATCGGCTGCGACGCACGGCTTCCTGCCGTTGCTGGCGCGCGACGAGAGCATCGCGCTGCAGCTGCTGGTCGGGCGCGAGGAGCACCGGCGTCTGTTCGGCCGCGCGCCCACGGGGTGCTGGCTGCCGGAGTGCGCCTACCGGCCGCGCGGCCCGTGGGAGCCGCTGCCGGGTGGACGGCGCGTAGCGCTGCGTCGCGGCACCGACGAGCACCTGGCCGCGGCGGGGTTCCGCTACTTCTTCACCGACGCGAACCTGGCGCAGGCGGGTGAGTGGCTCGGCGCCTACGGCGACGTTCCGCTTGGCGCCGAGCGGTTCGACGCGGAGCGCCACGACCGGCCCACGCACACGGCCGCGCGCGCGGTGCGCACGCCGTACCGGGCCTACCGCATGCCGGCCAAGCCGGGCTCGCGCAACGTCGCGGCGCTGGTGCGCGACCCGCGCTCGTCGATGCAGGTCTGGAGTCGGCACCGGGGCTATCCGGGCGACGGGGCGTATCTCGAGTTCCACAAGATCCGCTGGCCGGGTGGGCTCAAGTACTGGCGGGTGACCGGACCCGACACCGACCTCGGCGCCAAGCAGCCCTACGATCCCGCCGCGGCGCAGTCCTGCGCGAGGGACCACGCGGGCCACTTCGCCTGGCTGCTGGGCCAGATCGCGGCGGAGCAGCGGGGTGCCGCCGTCATCGTCGCGCCGTTCGACACGGAGCTGTTCGGCCACTGGTGGTTCGAAGGCGTGGACTTCATCGCGGAGCTCTACCGCCGGCTGCGCGGCTCGCAGGCGGTACGCCCCGTGACCGCGGAACAACACGTCGCCGCGCACCCGCCGCGCGCGTCGCTGCGCCTCACGGCCGGGTCGTGGGGCGCCGGCGGCGACTTCGGGATGTGGCTCAACGACGGCACCGCCTGGACGTGGAGGCGGCTGTGGCCGCTCGAGGAGGCGTTCTGGGACGCGGCGCCGGCGGCGCTGCGGTCGGAAGTGGCGCGTCCCGTGCTCGCGCAGGCGGCGCGCGAGCTGCTGCTTGCCCAGGCGTCGGACTGGCAGTTCATCATGTCCACCGGTGCGGTGACGGACTACGCCGAGCGGCGCTTCACCCTCCACTGTGACGACGCGGAGTCCCTGGTCGCGGCGCTGGCGCCGGGCGCGGATCCGTCCGCGCTCGAGTCGGCGCAGCGCCGCGCGGAGGAGCTCGCGCGGCGTGACGACCTCTTCCCGGATGTGCTCGCGGGGGTGGCCGCAGCGCTCGCATGAGCCAGCGCCGGTCCGTCGTCGTTCATGGGCACTTCTACCAACCGCCGCGCGAGGACCCGTGGCTCGACGTGGTCGAGGCCGAGCCGTCGGCGGCGCCGTGGCACGACTGGAACCAGCGGATCGAGCGGGAGTGCTACCGGGCGGTGGTGGCGGCCCGGGTGCCCGGCGCGGGCGGCCGGATCGCGCGGGTCGTCAACACCCTCGGCGCGATCAGCTTCGACGTGGGCCCCACGCTGCTGGAGTGGCTGGAGCGCGAGGCGCCGGGGACGTACGCCGCGATCCTCGAAGCCGACCGCGAGAGCCGCGTCGCCCATCACGGCCACGGCAACGCGATTGCGGTGCCGTACCATCACGTCATCCTCCCGCTCAGCTCGCGCCGCGACAAGACGACCGAGGTGCGTTGGGGGATCGCCGACTTCCGGCGCCGGTTCGCTCGCGAGCCTGCCGGCATGTGGCTGCCCGAGACCGCGGTGGACGACGCTACGCTCGACGTGCTCGCGGCCGAGGGGATCGCGTTCACGATCCTCGCCCCGCACCAGGTGAAACCGGTCCCGGCGCACGGGCTCCCTGGGCGCTACCAGACCGCGAGCGGAAAGACGATCGCCCTCTTCATCTATGACGGCCCGATCTCGCACGACGTGGCGTTCGGCCCGCTGGTCAGGGACGCGGGGTTGTGGGCGGAGCGGCTGCTCGCCCCGCCGGCGCGTCGGCTGGTGAGCGTCGCGACGGACGGAGAGACCTACGGGCACCACCACCGCTTCGGCGAGATGGCGCTGGCCGCGCTGCTCGAGGACCTCGGCGCGCGGCCGGGCGCACGCGTCGAGAACTTCGCGGCTTTCCTGGCGCGCAACCCGCCGGCGACCGACGTCACGCTCGTCGCGCCGAGCTCGTGGAGCTGCCCGCACGGCGTGGAGCGCTGGCGCGCGGACTGCGGCTGCAAGATGGCGCCGGAGAAGCCGTCGCAGCAGCGCTGGAGGGCACCGCTGCGCGAGGCGGTGGACTGGCTCGCGGGAGAGCTGCACGCGCTGTTCGAGCGGGAGGGTGCCACGCTGTTCGCCGATCCCTGGGCAGCGCGCGACGGCTACGGTGCCGACGTCGCCCTTGGCCGCGCTGCGGCCGGCGGCGTGCGCGCACGCGAGGCGCTCGAGATGGAGCGGCAGGCGCTGCGCACCTTCACGTCGTGCGGTTGGTTCTTCGACGACATCGCCGGGATCGAGTCGCTCCAGGTGCTGCGCTACGCGGCGCGCGCGATCGAGCTGGCCGGCAGCGAGGCGCCCCGGCTGGAAGCGGGGCTGCTCGAGCGCCTCGCCCGTGCCGAGAGCAACGACACCAGCCAGGGCACCGGCCGCGACCTCTACCTGGCGCGCGTCAGGCCGGCGAGCGCCGCTCCCGTGCGCGTGGCCGCGGGGCACGCGGTGCTGCACGACGTCGCTCCCCGAGCCGCCGTGGCGGTCGCCGGCTATGGGGCGCGGCTCGAGGGCGATCTCGTCACGGTCACGGACCGCCGCACGGGGCGCGCGTTCGCGTACCGGGTGGCGGTCGAGCGGCGTGAGGCGGCGCAGATCACGGTCACCGTGGCAGGAAGCGGGGGCGAGGTGTGGCGGCTGTCGCTCGCCGACCTCGGCGAGCGGCACCGCGAGGCGGTGAAGGCAGAGCTGCGGCGGACGATCGCCGTGCGGTGGCTGGCGCCGCACGAGGTCGCCGCCGCGGTGGAAGGCGGCGAGACCTTCGCCCGGATCGTCGGCGACGCGCTGGCAGGGGCCGTGGCGGCGCTCGGGTTCGACGGGTCAGAGGAGGCGAGCGCGCGGGTACGCGACCTCGCCGCTCTGCTCGAGCTGGTCGGCTTCACCGTTCCCTTCGACGTCCAGACCGTGTTCTACCGGGTCCGCGCCGCCGCGTCCCCCGAGCGGGCCGCTGCGCTCGCGCCGCTGGCCGAACGCCTGGGGTTCGTCGCGTGAAGCCGCTGGACCTCGTCTTCGGTGTGCACTTCCACCAGCCGGTGGGGAACTTCGACCACGTGTTCGACGAGCACGTGCGCGATGTCTATCTGCCGTTCCTCACGCGGCTCGCCGAGGCGGACCTCCTGCCGATTGCGTTGCACGTCTCCGGGCCGCTGCTCGACTGGCTGGAGTTGCACAACGGCGCGTACCTCGACCTGATCGGGCGGCTCGCGTCGGAGGGCAAGGTCGAGCTGCTCGCCTCGGGCTACTACGAGCCGGTGCTCGCGGCGCTGCCGCGCGCCGATCGGCTCGAGCAGATCGCGTGGATGCGCGAGGCGCTGCGGCGCCGCTTCGGCGTCGCGGCGACGGGGCTCTGGCTGACCGAGCGCGTGTGGGAGCCGGACCTCGCGGGTGACCTCGCCGAGGCGGGGGTGACATACGCGCTGGTGGACGACCGTCACTTCCTCGTCGCGGGCTTCCGGCGCGACCAGCTCCACGCGCCCTGGCGCACCGAGCACAACGGCCGTTCGCTCGCGCTGTTTCCGATCGACGAGCTGCTGCGCTACCTCGTGCCCTTCAAGCCGCCGGCGGAAACGGCGCAGTACCTGCGCGGGCTGCGCGCCGCGGGGCACCGCCTCGCGGTGCTCGCCGACGACGGCGAGAAGTTCGGCGGCTGGCCGGGCACGAAGGCGTGGGTGTACGAGCGCGGCTGGCTGGCGCAGTTCCTCGAGACGATGAACGCGTCGCGGGCGAACGGGGAGATCCGGTTGGTCACGCCGTCGCAGGCGCTGCGCGAGGTGCCGAGCGGCGGCCTCGCCTACCTGCCGAGCGCGTCGTACCGCGAGATGGAGACGTGGGCGCTGCCGCCCGAGGCGGCGCTGCGCCTGATACGGCTCGAGGCGGACCTCGGCGCCGAGCGGCTCGCCGGCCCGGACTCGGCGCTGGTGCGCGGCACGCACTGGCGCAACTTCATGGTGAAGTACCCGGAAGCGAACCGGATGCACAAGAAGATGCTCGCGCTCTCGGCCCTGTGCCGGCGGCGCGGCGATCCGCCCGACGCGCGGCGCGCGATCGGGCACGCGCAGTGCAACGACGCCTACTGGCACGGCGTCTTCGGCGGGCTCTACCTGCCGCACCTGCGCCACGCGATCTGGCACCATCTCGCCGTGGCCGAAGGCGTCCTGCGCGCGGGCGAGCCGCTTGCCTGTGAGGAGCTGGACCTCGACGGCGACGGCCACGTCGAGCTGTGGGTCCACTGCGCGGCGTTCTCCGCTCTCGTGAGCCCGACGCGCGGCGGCGCGATCGAGGAGTACACCCGATTCGCGGCCGGGGTGAACTACGCCGCCGTGCTGACGCGCCGGCGGGAGGCGTACCACGAGGCGGCGCTTGCGGCGGCACAGGCCGCCGCGAACGGCAACGGCGGCGAGGGCGCGCCGCGCATCCCCGCGATCGAGCAGTCGGTGCGCCTCACCCAGCTGCCGCCGCTCGATGCCGAGGACCGCGCGCTGTTCGTGGATCGGATGCTGCCGGCGGACCTCGCGCAGGAGGCCTACGCGAGCGGCGCCTACCAGCCGCTGCGTTCGTGGGCGCACGCGGCGTTCGCTGCCACGGTGCGCTCGTCGAGCGAGGCGGTGGAGATCACGCTCGTCGCGGACGGGCTCACGAAGGTGCTGCGCTTCGCGAACGACGGCACGCTGGCCGTGAGCTACCGGTGGGAAGCGGCGGCGGTGCCGCACGGCGTCGTGTTCGCGACGGAGGTCTCGCTGTCGCATCCGCTCGAGCTGCGCACCACGCCGCCCGCCGAGGCGTGGTCGTTCCCGATCGCGACGGTGGCCAAGAGCGAGCGTGGACTGGACCAGACGGTGCAGGGCGAGTCGGTCACCTTGCGCTGGCCGGCGGCGGCCGGAGGGGCGATGATCGCCGTGGGCTGAGGGGGATTCAGGTCCCGGGCGCTCGCCTTGGCGCGGGGCCGGGGCTCCTGCTATTTTCCGCCCCCGCGGCCAGGTAGCTCAGTTGGTAGAGCAGCGGACTGAAAATCCGCGTGTCGGCGGTTCGATTCCGCCCCTGGCCACTGGCGTAAGATTCGGCGAAGCCGCAGCTTGGCGCTCACGAAGCGCGTGTTCGCGGGACAGG
>CAYHQJ010000051.1:0-13745 GCA_964358595.1 uncultured Gemmatimonadales bacterium | reverse complement strand
GGCCACGACGGCGAAGCCGGCGCCCTGCGCGCCCGCACGGGCGGCCTCGATGGTGGCGTTGAGCGCGAGCATGTTGGTCTGGCTCGCGATCGCGCCGATCGTCTCGGCGAAACGCCCGACCTGCTCGGCCGCGTCGCGCAAGCGCCCGACCTCGGCCGCGCCCTGGTCCACCGTCTGGCCCACGCGCTCGAGGCTCGCCGCGGTCTTCGCCGTGGCGGCGCGCACCGCTTGCGCCGCGGTCTCCATCGCCTGCGCGGCGCGGTAGGTTTCCTCGCCGGCAGCGGCTGCATCGTGCGCGCTCCCGCGCAACTGTCCCATCGCCTCCTCGGCCCGGCTCACGAGGTCCGCCGCCGCGACGGCGCCGGTTTCGGCGCGCTGCGTCGCGGCGGCCACCTCTTCGGAGCTGGCATGGATCTGCTGGCTCGTTGCCGTGAGCTGTTCGACGTAGGTCGCGGTCTGCTCGGAGGCGTCGACCAGCGGCGCGACGAGCGCGTTGAGGCGCAGCGCCAGTGCGAGGCTCGGCGCCAGCGAGCTGAGCAGCTGCGCGTCCACGTCGCGGTACATCCCGGCGTCGCTGTGACGGATGCTCCACGCGCCGACGAGCGCGTCCCCCTGGTACAGCGGGATTAGCAGCTCCGCCCCCGGCCGCTCACCTTCCAGGCCGCGCGCCCGCGCGCCGCCGCTCGTGGAGGCGACGACGGGCCCCTTGCGCCGCAGCGCCTCGCCCGTGAGTCCCTGGTCGGCGTGATAGCGGCTCCCGCGCGCCGACTCGCCGCTGGTGTCGGCGACGAGTTCCATCTCGTGAGTGGCCTCGTCGTAGCGGGCGAAGCCCATCTGCTCCCACGGTACGAGACGGCGGGTGAGGTCTTGGATAGTCGCGAAGTTCCGGTCGATGTTGATGTCGGCCGCGATGGCACGCGCGAGCCGCTGGATGAGACGCAACTCGTCGGCGCGCACGCCCATGCGCGCGAGCCAGTGCGCGAGCGCCGCCGCCGCGCCGAGCAGGGCGAACACGACGATCCGGTAGGCGAGCGGCGCGTCCATGCCGGCGGCGCCGAGCGACGCCAGCGCCAGCGCGGCGCTCAGAGCGTACACCGCCGCCTCCCAGCGCAGCGTCAGGCGCGCATCCACCCACGCGACCGCTTGCGAGAAGGCGAGCTCGAGGTAGAAGGTGGCGTTTACCACCACCGGGAGCGCCGCCAGGAGGAACAGCAGCTGGCCGCCGTTGGCCGGCGCGAAGGCGACCGTGCCGTAGGCCCCGCCGATGCGATCGTAGGCGAGACCGACGAGCGCGGTACCGAAGGTCAGGTGGCCGAGGTTCGCGAGCGCGGCGCGCGCGGGCAGGCGGCGGAACGGGACGTCGCCCGCCGGCATGCCGAGCAGCGCGACCAGCGCCCCCCACGCCCAGCCGTGCCGGAGTGTGGCGAACAGCACGGCACCGAGAACGAACGACGCGAACCCCTTGCCCGGCAGCCCCAGCCCGAACTCTCGGGTCGCCGCCGCCACGGCCACCGTGAGCACCAGCTCCAGGATCGGAAAGGGCTCCGGAAGGCTCGAGGTCCAGATCGCGGCCACGATCGCGAGCACCGCGCCGACAACGACCGCGATCTGCACGATCGTCTGCTTGCCAAGCTCGCCGCCGTTCCCTGTTTCGTCAGCCAAGACATTCCGCTGGTTAATGTTACGTGTGTGACTGTTTAGTCAGTCAGGTGGTGTGAAGCGCCTGCCGACCCACATGGAATCGTAGCGCGCGGCGCCGGGATGGCGCAGCGCTGCGCTGCGAGCGAGAAGCCGAGGTTACTGGACGGCCGGAAGCCCGTCAAGCTGCGGGCTGTTGCGACGCGAAGGGCCGTGGTAGAGTGTGGCCTGTCCAAATCGCAGCGGAGCCAGGGATGCGCGTAGCGATCGAGTACTGCGTCGTTTGAAACTACGAACCGCGCGCCGCCGGTCTGGCGGCGGAGATCCGGCAGCGGTTCCCCGAGGCGGCCGTCGAGCTCGTGGAGTCGTCGGGCGGAGTGTTCGAGGTGACGGTCGACGGCCGTCTTGCGTTCTCCAAGAAGGCGCTCGGCCGGCACGCCGAGCCCGGTGAAGTGCTGCGGCTGATCGGCTGATGCGCATCGCGATCTCGACGGGCGGCGGCGACGCGCCCGGGCTGAACGCCGTCATCCGCGGTGCCGTGCTGGCGGCGGTGAACCGCGGCTGGGCGGTGTACGGGATCCAGAAGGGCTTCGGGGGCCTGCTGGGCAACGAGCGGGTTCTCTCACTCGGTCCGGCCGAGGTGCGCGGCATCACGCACGTCGGCGGCACGATCCTGGGCACGACCAATCGCGCCGATCCGTTCAGGTGGCCGGTCACGCTGTCCGACGGCACGGTGCGTGAGGTGGACCGTTCGGACGAGCTGATCGCCGCGTTCCGCGCGCACGGGTTCGATGCGCTCATCACCATCGGCGGCGACGGCAGCCTGCGGATCGCGCTGAAGCTGTTCGAGAAAGGCCTGCCGGTGATCGGCGTGCCGAAGACGATCGACAACGACGTCAGCGGCACGGTGATGACCTTCGGCTTCGACACCGCGGTCTCGACCGCGACGGACGCACTCGACAAGGTGCACTCGACGGCCGAGAGCCACGATCGGGTCATGGTCGTGGAGGTGATGGGCCGCTACGCCGGCTGGATCGCGCTCAACGCCGGCGTGTCGGGTAGCGCCGACGTGATCCTCATCCCCGAGATTCCCTACGACATCGAGAGCGTCTGCCGCAAGATCCGGGAGCGCGACGCGCGGGGTCGCCGCTTCAGCGTGGTCGTGGTGGCCGAGGGCGCCGTGCCCAAGGGCGGCGCCCGGAGCGTGAAGGGCGCCGCGGCGCCGGGCGGCGGGATGGAACGGCTGGGCGGGATCGCCGAGCGGCTGGCGCGCGAGATCGAGGAGGTGACCGGCAAGGAGACGCGCGCCCTGACGCTGGGGCACCTGCAGCGCGGCGGCCGGCCGACGACGTTCGACCGCCTGCTCTCGCTCCGGTTCGGCGCCGCCGCGGTTCGCTGCGCCGCGGCGGGACAGTTCGGCGTCATGGTCGCGCTCCACGCGCCGGCAGTGACGGCGGTGCCGTTGAAGGATGCGCTTGCCAAGCCCAAGCTCGTGCCGCTCGACTGCGACTCGATTCTGACCGCGCGCGAGATCGGCGTCTGCCTGGGCGACTAGCGCGCGTGCACCCGACCCGGGACCACTACCTCCCTCCAGATCGACAGGCTTTTCACGCGGCGCGCCCCGCGACGGGGCGCATCGTCGTCATCGCACCCACGCGCGCCGCCTGCGAGACGATCGAGCTCGCGATGGGCCTGCACCTCGAAACCGTGCTCGAGGCGGAGCACGGCGACGAGATCCGCGCGCTCGCCTCAGGGGGCGCCGGCTTCGGGGTCGTCGCGGGGACCGGCACGGGCAAGACCCTCGGCATCCGGCCCATCGCCGAGGTGATCCTCGGCGCGCCGCTCAAGGCCGGCGTCGTGAACCGCGAGCGCGAGGCGACGCCGGAGACCCCAGGCTGGAACGTGGTGATCGTCACCACCGGCATCGCACGGCGGTGGTTCCAGGCGGGGCTCATCGCCGGCCGCGACACGCTCATCGTGGACGAGATCCACCAGACCTCGGCCGAGCTGGAGCTATGCCTCGCGCTCGGCAAGCGCGCCGGATGCCGGTTCGTCTGGCTGTCGGCCACCGTGGACCCGGCGTTCTACGCGCGCTACCTCGCGTCCCGCGCCGTGATCGAGACCCTGGCCTTCGATCCCGCGAAGGCAGCGAAGGTGCGGGTGCTGCCGGTGGAGGTGGCGGAGTTCCTCGACCCCCGCTTCCTGCGGCGCGTCGTGCGGGAAAAGCGCGGCGTGGCTGTCTTCGTGCCGACGCGCAACGAGGTCGAACAGCTCGCCCGCGGGATCGGCGAGCGCTGGCCCGCGCTCACCACCGCCTTCTACCACGGGGGCGAGCCCATTCGGGTCATCCGGCCGTTCCTCGATGGCAGCGCGCGCAAGCCCTACCTGCTGGCGATGACGGCGGCGGGGCAATCGGCGCTCAACATCCACGGCCTCGACACCGTCGTGATCCTCGACGCACGCTACCAGAACGTCGTCACCCGCGGGCGCAACGTGCTCACCAGGATGCCCCTCGGCGCGAACGAGATCCTCCAGATGGCGGGGCGCGTGCACGGGCGCGTCGCAGGCGGCGAGGTCGCGATCCTGAGCGCGCGCGACCTCGACTTCGGCCGCCTCCAGCCGGGACCGCCGGAGTTCCAGCTGGCCGGCGACGCGGAGCGGGTGGTGCTCACCTGCGCGGCGCTCGGCGTGGACGCGCGGGATCTGGAGCTGCCGGTGGCGCTGGACCACCGCGCGTACGCGGCCGCCGTCGAGCTGCTCGAGTCGCGCGGGATCGTCGAGGGCGCGCAGCTCACCCCCTACGGCGCGGAAGTGGAGGCGCTGCCGGTCGAGCGCCCGTGGGCGGAGCTGCTGTTGCATGCGGAGTCGGACCTGCTGCCGCCGATCGCCGTCATGTCCGCCATCGAATCGCTGCACCGCATGACGCGCGAAGACCGGATGCTGCGCGGGCTGATCGTCCCGGGCTCCGACCACCTCACCGTGTACAATGTGTACACCGAGGCCGTGAACCAGCACGCGTCGTTGGACGAGGTCTATGGTCTCGAGCGGCACGTCTTCGGGCCGGGGCTGGACGGGTGGGCGGAGCAGCGCGGGGTGCTGGTGAAGGCGATCGAGGACGCGGCGCTCGGCTTCGCGTCGGTCTACCGCGCCCTCGAGATGCGCGTGCCCGGGCACTTGCGGTTCGCGGACGACCGCACGCTGCGGCGTTTCCAGGACTTGGTGGCGCGGATCATGCCGTTCGGGCTGGTGATCGACGAGGAAACGGCGGAGGGCGAGCCGGTGCGGGTTTCGCGGGGCTCCGTGTGCGGGACGTGGGGCGGCGTGGCGGGCACGATCCGCTACTTCGCCGATCGCTTCGGTACGCCGCGCGCCGCGGTCGAGGGGACGCAGCTGCCATACGACCTTCTGAAGCACTACGCGCGCACCGGGCCGCCCGAGGTGGTCTACGACCCGCACCACAAGCGGACGCCGCTGGTGGCGATCCGCCGGCTGCGCTACTGCGGCTTCGATCTGGAGCGCCAGGTCGAGGTGCTGGACGACCTTGCCCCGGAACTGCTCGGGGCGGCGCGCGCGGCGCTGGTCGAGGCTCTGGTGACCGGAGCGGCGCGGCACAAGGACGCGCGCGCCGTGCGCCATGCGCTCGAGCGGCTCGGCGAGCTGTACCGGCGCTCGGGCGGGGCGCTGGCGCGGGCCGACGGCGCGACGGTACGGGCGGCACTTGGCGCGCGCCTCATGGGCCTGCGGCGCTTCGACGACTTCCAGCGCACCGACCTGGCACTTTCGGTGGACGAATTCGTGCCGCCGGAGCAGCGCCACGCGCTGGAGGCGCTGCCCTCGTGGGTGGAGCTCGACGGCGAGCGCTGCCCGCTGGACTACGAGGTCGAAGAGGGCGTGGCGGTCGCGCGCGTGCGGGTGAAGGAAGCGCTCGCGCGGCGGCTGCAGGCGCGGCACCTGCCGGCGCTCGACCGGCCGCTCACGTTCACGGTGGTGCGCGGCAAGCACGTCGCCATCCGCGCGCGGGACCTGGACGAGGTGCGGCGCGCGCTCAGGGGCGGCGCCCGCTCTGGCCAGCGGCAATCAGGGCGAGCCAGAAAGCATCGAAGGCGGACCTGACGACCGCGGCATCGGCGCCGGCCGCGAGCGTGAGCCCGATCCCGTCGAGGAAGGTGGCGACGACTTCCGCGGTCTCGTCGACCGCGACGGGCATAGCGCCCAGCTCCGCGAACAGGGCGGGGAGCCGCTCGCGGAGCGCGGTGCGCTCCCGTTGGCGACCGTGCGCGACCAAGCGGCCGACGTCGGCGTTCTCGCCTGCGAGGGCGACGAGATCGAGCGTGGCACGCTCGGCGCCATCGGCCGCCGACTGCTGCGTGGCCTGCCACAGGCGGTCGAGCGCGACCAGACCAGCGCCGCTGCCCAGGGCCCCGAGTCGCTCTGCGGTGCGGCGTTCGAGGAGGCGCTCGGCGGCGGCGGCCAGCAGCCGCTGCTTCGTGGCGAAGTGGTAGTGCACCAGGGCACTACTCACGCCTGCCCTACGGGCCACGGTGCCAACGGTGAGCGCACCGACCCCGTTCGACGACAGGCAGCGAACCGCAGCGCGAATGATGCTATCCGGTGTTTCCATAGAGCGTTTCATGCTGACTGACTATTCAATCAGCCTGCTGAGCTTGTCAAGAGGCAGCGCGTGAAGTGGACGGTTCACCTGGCGATGGCGGCGACGCAGGCGGTTCGACCTCGTTCTCGGAGTGCGGCGCTAGGCAACTCGGCGCGCCCTTCGTAGGTTCTCCACCCATGGTGCGCCGTTCGCCGGCGCCGCTCTTCGCGGCGCTGCTCACCGTCGCCTGCGGGCGCGAGCCGACGATCGACACCGGCGCGGCGCCCGAGGGCCGGCTGCTGCTGGAGCGCGCGGGCCGGCACACCGTGCGTCTCGTGGATGCGCCGGCGCGCGCCGCCGCCTGTCTGCAGGACACGTCCCTAGTTGCGGTCGTGCTCACCGGGCGCGTGACCGCGGCCGTTGCCGCGCGGACGCTCTGGCCGCTCGACTCCACGACGACCTTCTCCGTGCAGAACGCGCTCGGTGCTCCCGGCACGGCGGCGGTGGCGGTGCGCGAGCTCCACGATACGATCGCGACCGCCGTCGTCGCCGTTCGCGGAACGGTGTGGCTCAAGCCGGGTGATCGGCTGAGCGGTCGCATCGACGCAGTCGCGGAGGACGCCGCGGGGACGGAGCTACGCCTGTCGGGACGCTTGTCCGGCATCGCGGTGCGGCGCGAGTGCGGTCCGGCCTCGCCGTGAGCCGGCGCGACGACCTCGTCGTCGCAGCGGTGACGGTCGCTGCCCTGGGCGTGATGGCGATGAACGCCGCGGCCGCGCAGTCGCGGTGGGTCTGGGTCGGTTGGGCAGCGGCGGTCCCGTTCCTCCTCCTTCTGTCTCCGTCGGTCGAGTCGTGGCTGCGTGCGCGCGTGGTGGCGGCGCCGGCGCTGCGCGTACGCGTACCGGCGGCGCTGGTCGTGATCGGTCTGGTGGCCGCGCTCGCGAACGGGACGGTGTCGTGGTGGCGCGTCGCGCTCTGGCCGCTGTGCATCGCGGGTGCGGTGGCGGCGGTTGGCAGGGACCGGACCGATGAGTACGGCGGCGGACGGCTGGTCGCGGGAGCGCTCGCGCTGGGCCTGGCCGCGGGCGCGTGGGACCGCGCGTTCAAGATCGCGGTGCCGGGCGGCACCAGGCTGGGGTTCACGTTCCTCACCGCCGTCGCGCTGGCGCTGTTCCTGTACCGCGTGGTGCGCCCGCTGCGCACGCTCGACGTGCGGCCGGCGCTTTCGCGCCGCGAGCTGCTGCTCGCGCTGGCCGCGGCGGCGGCCGTCGCGATCGTGGCGCTCCCGGCGGGGTTGGCGACGGGCTTCGTCGTGTTCAATCCGAAATGGCACGGCGCCGCCCACGCGGCGGCGAAGCTGCTCGGCCTCGTCGTCTTCGTCGGCGTGCCGGAGGAGCTGCTCTTCCGGGGGCTCGTCCAGGAGGGGCTCTCGCGGCTGCGCGGCCCGCGCACCGGATGGATCGCGGCCTCGCTGTTGTTCGGCCTCACCCACATCTTCAAGCCGACCGGCCTGGCGCCCGCGGTCGATCATGCGCTGCGCCTCAACTGGCGCTATGCGCTGCTCGCGGCGATCGCCGGGCTGGCGTACGGCTGGGTGTACCGGCGCACCCGCAAGGTGTCCGCCGCCGCGCTGACACACGGTACGGTGGATTGGCTGTGGAGCACCTACTTCGGCCGATGAGCCGCGGCCGGTGAGCGCGATCCGCGTATCGGGGTTCTCGATCGTCCGCAACGCGATCGAGTTTGGCTATCCGGTCGCCGAGGCGCTGCGCTCGTTCGCCCCGCTGGTGGACGAGGTCGTGGTGGCCGTGGGCCGCGGCGACGACGGCACGCTCGAGCTGGTGCGCTCGCTCGACCTCCCCGAGCTGCGTGTCGTCGAGACGGTGTGGGACGAGGCGCTGCGCGAGGGCGGCCGCATCCTGGCGCAGCAGACGAACCTCGCGCTGTCGCTTTGCCGCCATCCGTGGGCGTTCTACCTCCAGGCCGACGAAGTCGTGCACGAGGAGGACCACGCGAGGATCCGGGCCGCGCTGGAGCGGTGGAATGGCGATGCCAGCGTGGACGCGCTGCGGTTCCGGTTCCTGCACTTCGAGGGGACCTACGCGTACGTGAACTACGTGCGCTACCGGAAGCAATGCCGCATCGTCAGGAGCGACGGGCGGCTCCAGTCGGTGGGCGACGCGGCGGGCTTCGGCCGCGTGGACGACCGGAAGCTACGGGCGCGCTGGAGCGGGGCCAGGATCTACCACTACGGCTGGGCGCGCGCGCCCGAGGTCCTGAAGCGCAAGACGCTCGCGTTCCAGAAGCTCTACCACGACGACGACTGGGTCGCGCGCCACTATGGCGACGTTCCGACGGATCACCTGAGCGACGTGGACATCGCGTTCCGGTTCCGGGGCACGCATCCGACCGTGATGCGCGAGCGGATCGGCACGGCCTCCTGGACGATCCCTGCGGAGCGGCGGCCGCCGCTCGACACGCCGCTGCTCAATCCGCGCTTCTACGCGGCGTGGCTGCGCAAATGGCGGATCCTGCCGCGCCGGCCGCCGGGGCCGTGGTGACGGGGGCGGTGGTCGTGAACTACGGTGGCGCCGCTGACACCGTAGCGTGCGTCGCGTCGCTCCTCGCCGCCGATCCGCGGCCGGAGTTGGTGGTCGTCGTGGAGAACGGCTCGGCGGATGATTCGGCGGAACGGCTCACGGCATGGGTGCGCGCGCTCCCGGAGCCGGGCCGGGTGCTGCGCGAGGGGGCGCTCGACGAGGCCGATCGTGCGTGGCTGGCGGCCACGGGCGCGGGGACACGCGTCGCGCTGCTGCTCGCCGTCCGGAATCACGGCTTCGGCGGCGGCGTGAACGCGGGCTGGCGCGTGCTGCGCACGGTGGATACGCTCACCCACGTCCTGCTGATCAACAACGACGCGACCGTCGCGCGGGACTTCCTCGGGTTGCTGCTCGAGGGGATGCGCGACGAGGGGGTGGGCGTCGCGACCGGTACGGTGCGTTACGCGCCGCCGCGCGAGGGCGTCTGGTTCGCGGGCGGGACGTACCGGTGGGCACAGTGCCGGGGCGTACACCTCACCGAGGGGGCCGGGTCCGCTCGGGACGTGACCTTCGTCACCGGCTGCCTAATGCTCGTGCGCGCCGGCGTGATGGATCGGCTCGACGGGTTGCCCGACTGCTATTTCCTCTATCAGGAAGACACGGAGTTCTGCCTGCGCGTGCGTGCGGCCGGTTACCGGTTGCGCTACGTGCCCGCATCGGTCGTCTTCCACAAAGTGAGCGCGAGCGCGGGCCTGCGGCGGACGTCGCCGCGGAGCGCGTTCCTCGGCGCGCGGAACCGGCTGTGGTTCGCGCGGCGCAACCTGGGCGGGACGCAGCGTGTCGTGGCGATACCGAACGTGCTGGCGGACGAGGTCGGTCGAGCGCTCGGCGCGCTGAAGCGGGGCGACGGTGCGGTCGCGGCTGCGGTGGCGCGCGGAATGATGGCGGGGCTGTTCCGGTCGTGGAATCGCGAGCCCGGGCCGGGCGGCGCCGTGGTCGGCAGGACATGACCGAGCTGGCTGAGCGCGGCCCGTCGCTCGCCAGACGCCTCCGGCGCGGCGTCAAGGAGCCGGCCCAGCGTGCGTTCGCGTGGGCCGCCGTGCGTGGACTCGACACGCGGCCGCGCGCGGTGGCGGAGGTGGCGGCGATGGAGCCGCGCGCGATCGTGGCGGCGCGCACCGACCGGATCGGCGACCTGCTCGTCTCGACGCCGCTGGTCGCCGCCCTGCATCGCCGGTGGCCGAACGCGCGTCTCGTGGTCATCGCGGGGCCCAAGAATCGCGCGGTCCTCGACGGCCTGCCGTTCGTCGAGGCGGGCCCCGTGTTCCGCCGTACGCCGGCGAGCTGGCTCGCGCTCGGCCGCTGGCTGGGCGCGCAGCGGTTTGAACTCGCCGTGAGCCTGCGGGCAGAAGGGATGTCGGGGGTGTTCGTCGCCGCGGCGAGCGGAGCGCCGGTGCGCCTGGTGACGCACGCGACGAAGACCGCCCCGGCGTTCAATTGTATCGTCGGGGTCGAGGATCTCCATCACGTGACGCGCCACTGCCGCGCCGCGGCGCTGCTCGGCGCGCCGTGCCCGGAGCCGCGGCCCGTGTACGAGGTCCCGGCGGCCGAGCGCGCTCGTGCGGGCGAGATCGCGCGGTCGCGGTGGAGTGGCGATGCGCGGGTGGTGGGCGTGCAGGTGCCGAGCCGCGGCGACCGGCGACATACGGGGCGGGCCTGGCCCGCCGGCCGGCTGGCGGAGCTGGTCGGTGCGTTGGCGACGCGGGGATACCGGGTGGCACTGTTCGGTGTCGGCCGGGAGCGCGAGGAGGCCGAGCGGATTCGCGGGGCGACACCGAGGGCGGAGCTGGTGCCATCGGGCACCCTCGCGTTCGCAGCGGCGCTCCTCGCGCACCTGGACGTCTTCGTGTCCGGCTTCACCGGGACGCACCATCTCGCCGACGCGGTGGGGACGCCGACGGTCGTGGTCGGCGCGGCGCACCAGGCGATCTACTGGCGCTCGCTCGGCCCGGCGCACCGGCTGGCGGTGGCCGAGCAGGCGGCCGACGTGCCGGTGGAACGCGTGCTGGCCGCCGTCGAGGATGTGCTCGCCGCGCGGGGTCCGCGCGGATGAGCCGGCTCGTCGCCGTCTACCGATCGACCGGCCCCGACCACAGCCGGCGCCGGCCGCTGTTCTTCGACAAGCTGATCTGCCTGCGGAGTTTCCTGCGCGCGTTCTCGCGGGTGCGCGGCGAGCGCGAGGCCGTGTTCGTGAACGACGGGCCGATGCCCGAGGATCGGCTCGCGCTCATGCGCGAGTGGGGCCGGGTCGTGGCGCTCCCCGGACTCGGCAACAGCCCGTCGTACCGCGAGGCGCTGCATCTGGCGCTAGCCGCCCCGGACGACGCGATCGCCTACCTCGCCGAGGACGATTACCTCTACGACGACGCGGCGCTCCAGAAGATGGCCGAGGCGTTCGGCGAGCTGCCGGTGGTGGACTACGTCACGCTGTACGACCACCTCGACCGGTACACACGGGTGGATGATGCGCGCGGCGGCCTCAGCCGGGTGTTCATCGCGGGCGGGCACCACTGGCGCACGGTGGAATCCACCTGCATGACGTTTGGCGCGCGGGTGAGCCGGCTGCGTGCCGACGCCTGGGCGCATCGGCTGTGCACCATCCGGCGCCGGCCGCACGACCGTCCGCTGTGGCGGCTGCTTCAGGGCCAGCACGCCTTCTTCTGGAAATTCCCGAAGCGGATGGTGGCGGGTCCCGTTCCGTCGCTCGCGACGCACATGGATGCGCTTCAGCTCGCCCCGAACGTGGACTGGGAGCGGGCGGCCGCCGCGGCGCGGCGGGGTCTCGACTGAGTTAGATTCCCCCGCTCGTGGAACAGACCTATTTCCGCAAGGGCTTCGGCCTCAAGGACGCGATCCAGGGCGCGCTGACCGAGGACTACCACAGCGCGCTCGTGGACGAGGTCCGCGCGCGCGGCTACGCGCTGACGGTGGAGGGGCTGACCGTGCGCCTCGCGCAGGAGTTCGGCTTCTGCTACGGGGTGGACCGCGCGGTCGAGTACGCCTACGAGGCCCGCAAGAAGTTCCCACGCGGTCGCGTATTCCTCGCCGGCGAGATCATCCACAACCCGCACGTGAACGCCAAGTTGTCCGCGATGGGCATCGTGCTCCTCGAGCGCATCCCGGACGGTGCCTTCGACTTCGCGGGCATCGTGGAGACGGACGTCGTCATCCTGCCGGCCTTCGGCGTGACCAAGGACGACTTCGACCGGCTTCGGGCGATCGGGTGTGTGCTGGTGGACACGACCTGCGGCTCGGTGCTGAACGTCTGGAAGCGGGTCGAGAGCTACGCCCGCGAAGGCTACACGGCGGTGATCCACGGCAAGTACGTCCACGAGGAGACGAAGGCCACCGCCTCGCAGGTGACCAAGTATCCCGGCGGGAAGTACCTCGTGGTGCGCGACATGGCCGAGGCGCGGGCGCTGTGCGACTTCATCGAGGGCGGTAGGAACGCCGCGGCGCTGACGGAACGGTTCGCGAGGGCGACGTCGCCGGGTTTCGACTTCGCGAAGGACCTCGAGCGGATCGGCGTCGCGAACCAGACGACGATGCTGTCGAGCGAGTCGCTGGCGATCGCCGCCGAAGTGCGGAAGGCGATGGCGGCGCGCTGGGGCGAGCTCGGGGCACGGGAGCGGTTTCGCAGCTTCGACACGATCTGCTCGGCGACGCAGGACCGGCAGGACGCGGTGAAGCTGATGCTCGAGGACAGCGTGGACCTGGCGGTGGTGATCGGCGGTTACAACTCGAGCAACACCAACCACCTCGCCGCGCTGTGCGCGGGACGCGTGCCCACGTACCACGTCGAGGACTCGGCGTGCCTGCGCCCCGAGGCGCGGACGATCCGCCACAAGCCGGTCGGGGCGCACGAGGAGGCCACGGTGGTGGACTGGCTTCCGGCGGGCGCGCTGACGGTCGGCGTCACGGCGGGCGCCTCCACGCCGAACAACAAGGTGGGCGAGGTGATCGAGCGGATCTTCGCGACGCGCGGAATCGAAGTGGTCGCCGTGCTGCGCTGAGCCTCAGTGGAAGTCGTGTGACGCCACGAACGCGGCGCCGGCCCCGGGGCCCTGCGCCGCGAATGTTTTCCCGCGCACGTTGAGCACGCCCTGCTCCTCCTGCAGGACGCCGCGCACGACCAGCAGCGGCGAGCGCACGACCAGCCGCTTGTTCGCCTCGAAGAGCTTCGGGGTGATCACGACGTTGACGAGTCCGGTCTCGTCCTCGAGCGTGACGAAGCAGAACCCCTTCGCCGTGCCCGGCCGCTGGCGGCAGATCACGATGCCGGCAACGGTCACCCGGTCGCCGTCCCGGCGGCGGCCGAGGTCCGCGGCGCGGGTGACGCCCTGCGCGCGCAGCGCCTCACGCAGATGGCGCAGTGGGTGCCCCGCGGGGGAGAGGCCGGTGACGCGGTAGTCGGCCTCGGTCAGCTCGAGAGGGGTCAGCGGCGGCACCGGAGCCGCGCGGCGGTCGGCTGCCACGGGGGCGAGCGGACCGGCCGCGCCGCGCGCGTGCTTGAGCAGCTCCCAGAGCGCGGAGCGGCGGTTCGGCCAGAGGGTGTCGAACGCGCCGGCTTCGGCGAGGGCGCGCAGCTGCGCGACGGTGAGCCCGCTCGCCGTCGCCCACGCCTCGAGCGTCGTCGGGCGATGACCGTTCAAGAGCGGCTCGAGCTTCTCGCGGGCCTTCTCGCCGAGCCCGCGCACGTAGCGCAGCCCGACGCGCAGCGCGAAACCGTTCTGATCGGCTGCCGACTGCCCACCGACTGCGCCCGCTGCGCGTCTGCCCACTGACTCCACGGAGCAATCCCAGCCACTCCGCATCACGTCGACACCGAGCACTTCCACGCCGTGCCGCCGCGCGTCCTCGATGATCGTCCCCGGTGCGTAGAAGCCCATAGGCTGCGCGTTGAGCAGCGCGCACGT
>CAYHQJ010000050.1:11256-13887 GCA_964358595.1 uncultured Gemmatimonadales bacterium | reverse complement strand
TGTCGATCAAGAAGGACGCCGACAAGGTCCCGAGCGAGCTGTCGGGCGGCATGCGCCAGCGCGTGGCCATCGCGCGCGCGCTCATCCTCGAGCCGCGCATCATCCTCATGGACGAGCCGTTCGGCGCGCTCGATCCGCTCACCCGGGCCGAGCTGCAGCGGGAGTTCGCCGGGCTCGAGGGCCGGCTCGGCAAGACGATCGTGTTCGTGACCCACGACGTGCGCGAGGCGATGTTGCTGGCGACGCGGATCGCGCTGTTCGCCGCGGGGCAGGTGGTCTGGAGCGGCACGCCCGGGGAGTTCCGGCGCGCGGATCACCCGGAGGCGCGCTCGTTCGCCGCGGTGCTGGACGCGTGAGCCTGCTCCGGTTCTACGCGCGGAACGGCGCCGAGGTGTGGCAGCTCCTGCTCCAGCACCTGGGGCTCGTCGTCGCCGCGACGGTGCTGGCGGTGGCGATCGGCGTGCCGTTCGGCGTCCTGCTCACGCGCCGGCCGGCGTGGAGCACGCCGGTGCTCGGCGTCGCCAACGTGCTCCAGACGATCCCGAGCCTGGCGCTGTTCGGCTTTCTGATCCCGCTGCCGTTGCTCGGCGGTGTGGGTGCGCGCACGGCGATCGTGGCGCTGGTGGCCTACGCGCTCCTGCCGATCATCCGCAACACGTACACGGGGATCCGCGGCGTGGACGCGGCGGTGCGCGAGGCGGCGCTCGGCATGGGGATGACGGACCGCGAGCTGCTCAGGATGGTGGAGCTGCCGCTCGCGCTGGGCGTGATCATGGCGGGGATCCGCGTGGCCACGGTGGTCGGGGTCGGCACGGCGACGATCGCGGCGGCGATCGGGGCGGGTGGGTTCGGCGTGTACATCTTCCGCGGCGTGGCGACCGTGAACGACACGCTGATCCTCGCGGGCGCGCTGCCGGCGGCGCTGTTGGCGCTGGCGGCGGACTTCGGGCTGGGGCGGCTGGAGCGGGCGCTCACGCCGAGGGGCATGCGCATTGGGTCGTAGGTCTTGGGTCTTAGGTCTTAGGGCGTCGCTCGCGCTCACGCTCCAGGCGTGCTCGCTCGGCACCGACCGCATCGTCGTCGGCTCGAAGAACTTCACCGAGCAGGACATCCTCGGCGAGATCGTCGCGCAGCAGATCGAGCACGCGGGCTTCAAGGTGGACCGGCGCTTCCACCTCGGCGGGACGTTCGTGTGCCACCAGGCGCTGGTGGCGGGCCAGATTGACGGGTACGTCGAGTACACGGGCACCGCGCTGGTCGCGATCCTCAAGCTGCCGCCCACCGCCGACCCCGAGTCGGCCTACGCGCGCGTGCATCCCCTCTACGACGAGCGGTTCGACGCCGAGTGGCTGAAGCCGCTCGGCTTCAACAACACCTTCGCGATGATCGTGCGCGGCGCCGACGCGCGGCGGCTGAACCTCCGCACGCTGTCGGACGCCGTGCGCTACACGCCGCGCTGGCGCGCGGGGTTCGGCTACGAGTTCATCGAGCGGCAGGACGGCTTCCCCGGCCTCGCGCGCACCTACGCTCTGCGCTTCGCCGGGCCGCCGAGCGTGATGGACCTCGGCCTGACGTACCGGGCGCTCGCCGAGGGGCGGGTGGACATGATCGCGGGGAACTCGACCGACGGGCAGATCGCGGCGCTGGACCTCGTCGCGCTCGAGGACGACCGCCGCTATTTCCCCGCCTACGAGGCGGTCCCGGTCATTCGTTGGCCGGTGCTGCGGCGGCATCCCGAGATCGGCCGCGCGCTCGAGGGGCTGGCCGGCACGATCAGCGACGCGACGATGCGGCGGATGAACTACCTGGTGGACGTCGAGCACCGGGACGTCGCCGCGGTGGCGCGCGAGTTCCTGGCGGGGCTGCGTTGACCGACTTATGTAACCATGTTAAGATGACCTTGGTTACAAGGAGCTGACCATGACGAGCAGGAAAGCGGGGAAGCGGCCGTTGCGGGTCCGGGAGCCGGTCCTGGCGCCGCAGGCGCCGGCCATCGCGGCCGGCGAGTTCAAGGCCCGGTGCCTCGAGCTGATGGACGAGGTCAACGAGCGGCGCGTGGAGTACATCATCACCAAGCGGGGCAAGCCCGTGGCGAAGCTGGTGCCCGTCCAAGCACAGGGCGCCGAGCTAGCGAAGAAGCGGAAGAAGGGGTTCGGGGCCCTGAAGGGGAGCATCGTGATTCTCGGCGACATCGTGGGCCCGGTGGAGGAGTGGCCGGAGACGTATGACGAGCACAATCTCTGACGCCCCGCTGCTGCTCGACACGCACGCGCTGCTCTGGTACGCGCAGGGGACGACCGAGCGCCTTGGGCGACGTCTCATCGGCCGGCTGGATGCCGCGGCGCGGGACGATGGGCTGCGCGCCTCGGTGTGGTCCGTTCGCGAGCTGGGTCACCTGATCCGTCGAGGCCGCATCGCCATCGGAGTGGATCTCCGCAGCTGGGTGGCCCGCCTCGGATCGGCGTGCGGCGTGATTGTCGTGCCGGTGGACGCGGAGATTGCGCGGTTGAGTGCGGAGCTGCCCGGCAATCCGCCGCGAGATCCCGCCGACCAGGTCATAATCGCGACCGCCCGCTCCTACGGGTGGACCCTGGTCACCCGCGATCGCGCCATGCTCGACTACGGCCGACT
>CAYHQJ010000050.1:0-11156 GCA_964358595.1 uncultured Gemmatimonadales bacterium | reverse complement strand
CGCGTTCCTCCTACCGGGCGAACCAGCGGGGCAGCGTCGTGGTCAGCGCCGGAATGTAAGTGATCAACAGCACGCCGATGAGGAACACGATCAGCATCGGCACCACCGAGCGGATCACGACGCCCATCGGCTTGCCGAACCGGAGCGAGGACAGGAACAGGTTCACGCCGACCGGGGGCGTCAGGTAGCCCAGCTCGAGGTTGGCGAGGAACACGATGCCCAGGTGGACCGGCTCGATACCGAACGCGCGGCCCAGCGGCACGATCAGCGGCACGACGATCACGATCGCCGAGTAGATGTCCATCAACATCCCCACGACGAGCAGGAACAGGTTCAGCAGCAGCAGGAACGCCCACTTCGAGTGCACCGCCGCCGTCACCCAGTCCACCGCGCGCGCCGGCACCTCCGCGAAGGCGAGGTAGTTGGTGAAGCCGAGCGCCACGCCCAGAATGAGCAGCACCCCGCCCACCAGGACCCCTGACTCCGCGGTGACGCGCGGGCCGTCCCTGAACAGGCCGAGATCGCGATAGACGTAGGTCTCGATCACGAAGGCGTAGGCGGCCGTGAGCGCGGCAGCCTCCACCGGCGTCGCGAGTCCGCTGAACAGCGCGCCCAGGGCCACGACCGGGATGAGCAGCTCCCACTTGGCGTCCCACGCCGCGCGCCATGTCTCGCCCCAATCGAACGGTGCCCGCGCGGCCGCCGTGCGCGGCGCCTGGCTGACGCCCCACACGGCGGTCAGGACGATCAGCAGGATGCCGGGCACGATCCCGCCGAGGAACATGTGCTTGATGTCCACGCCGGCGATTACGGCGTAGAAGATCAGCGGCAGGCAGGGCGGCAGCAGCAGGCCGAGCGAGCCGGTGCCGGTAAGCAGCCCGAGCGCCGTCCGCTCGGAATAGCCCGCCGCCAGCAGCACGGGCATGAGCAGCCCGCCGAGCGCGAGGATCGTGACGCCGGAGGCGCCCGTGAACGAGGTGAAGAACGCACAGACCAGGGCCACCAGGATGGCCGGGCCCCCCCGCACCTGGCCGACCACCGCCTGGAACACCCGGATCAACCGCCGCGAGGCGCCGCCCTCGGCCAGGAAGTAGCCCGCCAGAGTGAACAGCGGCACGGTGGGAAGCGTGGGGTTGGTCACCAGGCCGTAGTGGTCCACCGTGAGCGAGCCGATCGGCGAGGCGTCGCGCCAGAACAGGATCAGCCCGGCGCCCCCCAACGCGGCAAAGATCGGCGCGCCCAGGACGACGGCCACGATCAGCACCACGAAAGCGGGGATGGTGAGCTGGTTCACCGGCAGCGGCGCTCGCAGCACCACCAGCGCCAGCAGACCCGCGAGCAGCACCGTGGCTCCGCGCCACGACCACCGCTCGGACGAGCGCCACAGGATGCGCAGCGCGACCAGCGCGAAGCCGAGCGGCAGCGCCAGCTGCACGACCCACAGCGGGACGTCGTAGGCCACCACACCGCCCGTCCCCCGCTCGCTCTGGACGAACCGGACGCTGGCCACGCACAGCATCACGGTCACGACCGCCGCGACGGCGGCGGCGAAGCTCCGTGCCGCATCGCGCCACACGCCCCGGAGCACCAGCTGGAGCGAGCTGAGCGATAGCAGCCGCCCCTCGCGGGCCGCGATGGCGGCGCCGATCATGCCCGCGACCAGCGTCAGGTGCTGCACGATCGCGGTCTGATTGGAGATGCCGGTGTGGAGAGTCTTGCGGAGCAGCGCCTCGAGCAGCGGCAGCGCCATCATGCCGCCCAGCACCAGCGACAGAACCAGGTCCTCTGCAGTTGTTAGGCGGCCTCGCGGCGCGGGGCCGGGACCGCTCGCGCCGCCCCCGCCGGGAGCCGCCGACGCCGCCGCGACCTCAGTCACGCCCGCCGGGCCGTGCCCGGTACTCCGCCAGCAGGCGGACCACCTCGTCGAACATGTCCGCCGGCACCATCGTGCCACGGATGCGCGGGTAGAGCTGCTCGCTCACCGTGCGCCATTCCGCTTCGATCTGGGGCGTGACGGGAACGACGCGCATGCCCCGGCCGCGCATCGCGCTCACCGCCTCGTCGGACTCGACGCGGCCGCGCGCCTGGAACCGCCGGCCGGCCTCGGCCGCGGCCTGCTGCATGGCCGCCCGCTGCTCGGGCGACAGCGACTCCCAGGTCCGCCGGCTGACGACCGTGCCGCCCACCAGCGGCGCCCAGTTCAGCTCCAGCATGGTGGTCGCCGCGGTGTGCAGCTGCATCGCCAGAGCGAAGTACGGGATGGTGGGGACCGCGTCTATCATCCCCGTCTGGAGCGCGGTGAGCACGTTCGACCACTCCAGGGCCACCGGCGAGTAGCCGGCCGACCGCATCAGGTCGTACTGCTCCGTCTCCCCGGCCGTCACGAACATCTTGAGCCGCTTGAACTCCTCCGGCCGCGTCGCGCTCTGCCGGAGGAAGAACCGCACCCAGCCCGCGTCGGCCCAGAACAGCACCACGAAACCGCGCTCGGCGAGACGCCGATCAATCACCGGCTCGAGCCGGGACCGCACGTAGTCCAGCTCGTCCAGGCTGCGGAACATCATCGGCATCTGCCCCATCGCGCTCACCGCGGGGTCTATCTCCCTGAGCCCCACCGCCGTCAGGGCCGCGGCCTGGAGCTGGCCGAGCCGCATGCGCCGCACCAGCTCGGCCTCGCTGCCCATCGTGCCGGCGTACACGGTGACCTGGACCTGGCCGTTCGTCGCAGTGCGCCACCGCTCGCCCATCTCCTGGAGAATGCGGTGGTAGGAGGTCCCCTGGGGCGCCAGGGTCCCCAGTCTGATGCGCAGCGGAGCGGCGCCCTGCGCGGCCGCTTCGCCGGTGCCCGCGGCGGCCAGGAGGACGGCGGCGGCCGAGATGACGGTGCTGCGTACCGCGCGCATGAACGACCTCATTCCTCGAGGAACAACTGGTCCACCCGCGTCAGCAGCCAGCGCGCGCGCCGCTGCATGATCAGGTTCTCCAGCCGCCACTCCGGCTTGGCGTCCGGATCAACCGCGAGCGCCCGCTGGAGCATGGCAGCGAACTCCCGCCGGTCCTGCCGCGGAACGCACACCGCTTCCGCGAACGAAATGAAGGGCGAGGCCAGTTTCCCGTCCGTGAGGGCGATCACCCGATCGAAGTGGGCGCGGGCGCGCTCGGCGGGATCGCCCCGCGCGCCCTGGCGCGCCATCTCGTAGGTGATGAGGAACCCGTGGATCGCGCCGGCTTCGAACGCTTCGTCCAGCTCGAGCGCGCGGTCTATCAGTGCCTCGACCAGCGTCTGGTCGGCGACCAGCTCGGGCATCTCCTTGGAGAGCGCGATCGCCGCCCCCCACGCGGCGGCCGTCCAGTAGAGCATCGGCACGTCCTCAACCGTGGCCGCGCGGACCGCGGCGCGGGGATCGGCGCGCAGCAGCTCCGCGAAGCGCGCGTGCCGCGCGGCGAGCCCACGCAGGCCGTAGTCCCTCGCCCTCAAGTACAGCCGCCGCGCCCGCCCGCGCTCCGCCGTGGCGGCGGCGATGTCGCGGTCCTCCAGCAGGTCGGCCGGCTGCTGGACGAACACGTAGGAGTACTTCGTAAACCCGCTCGCCGCGGCCAGCAGCAAGCCGCGATGCTCGGGCGCCGACGCCAGAAGGCTCTCGATGAGCTTGAGGCTGAACGGTATCGCCTGGCCCACCAGCTCGGGGTCGTCGTCGGCGGCGAAGGTCGTGCCGGACCCGGCCAGCGCATCGCCCAGCTTGTTGACGGCAAACCGATTGAGCGAGCATCCCGCGGTCAGGAGCGAGCTGATCGCGCCCACCAGCAGGAGGGTTCTCGCTGGCGGCCGTGGCGTCCGGTCGCTTGTGCTCATGGCTTACGCCCCTTGGGTTCCTCTGCAGGCAAGGAGTATGCCGCACGCGGGAGCGTTGTAAAGCGGCGCTCGCGTACGCCACGTTCGGCTGGGGGTGCGACGTCGCGGAGGTCGAGCTGGACCCCGACACATACGAGGTCAAGGCGAGCAAGATGACCGTCGTGCACGAGTTGTCGCTGCACGAAGATACGGCGGGCCACCGACGGTCACCATCGGGACCATTGACATCTGTTGCAGAAAGTAGCAGTGTTGCGCACTATGAGCAACAGAGCTATTTCAGGCAACAGTACCGTCGCCCAGGGTATCGAGGCCCTGTCGGCCCGCCTGCCAGGCCGCTGGAGCCTGCTGCCCGCCCGGAAGCAGCCCGACATCGCCGACTACCGGCCGGACGCCGTCCTTGAGATGCGTGCGTCCGATGGCAACTGGGCGACCGTGCTCGTCGAGGCCAAGCCGCGCCTCACCGCCCAGCAGGCGGCCGACCTCGCCCCGCGCCTGGCCGCTGCGGCCGAACAGGCCGGCGCAGCGGCAGCCCTGCTAGTGACCCGGTTCGCCAGCAGGACGACTCGGCAGCGGCTGCGCGAGGCTGGCGTCTCGTATCTCGACCTGACGGGTAATCTGCGGATCGTGCTTGACCGTCCGGCGCTGTTCATCGAGACCCAGGGCGCCGACAGGGACC
The DNA here is from genome assembly GCA_964358595.1 of uncultured Gemmatimonadales bacterium. Taxonomy (GTDB): domain Bacteria; phylum Gemmatimonadota; class Gemmatimonadetes; order Gemmatimonadales; family JACORV01; genus CAYHQJ01. The sequence goes on along the minus strand of CAYHQJ010000050.1, from coordinate 6,627 downwards.
CCAATCCCCCACGCCGCGGGATCAAGTCCTTGAAGGGCGCCAAGGCGGCGCGCCTGGTCCGCGCACTCTGCGACTGGCGCCCGCCGGTCGGCGTCCGCGAGCTGGCGCGCCGGGCTGGGACAGACCCTGGTTATGCCACGCGGGTCCTGACTCTCCTTGAGCAGGAGGATGTCGTCCGTCGGGCCAGCGGTGGCGAAGTTGCTGCTGTGAAGTGGCAAGACCTCCTGCGCCGTTGGATCGAGGATTACCAGGTAGCGAAGACGAACCGGGCCGTCCCCTGTCTGTCGCCTCGCGGTCTCGACGCGTTCACGGAACGGCTGCAGTCGTTCAGGAAGCGCTTCGCGCTCACCGGTTCACTCGCCGCTCCCGCCGCCGCTTCGGTCGCTCCGGGTCGAGTTGCTTCCTGCTACGTCGACGACCCGGAGGGCGCCATTGGTAGGCTGGACGTCCGGCCCACCGATACGGGCGCGAACGTGCTGCTGCTCGAGCCCTTCGATCCGATCGTATACGAACGCACTCGCGAGCAAGCCGGGCTCACCCTCGTCGCGGTCAGCCAATGCGCCGTTGACCTCCTCACCGGAACCGGCCGTGAGCCTTCCGAGGCCGACTCCCTCATGGCCTGGATGGGGCGGAACGAGAGTGCCTGGCGCTCCTGACCCCGCCTACGTCGCAGCGCGCCGTGTGCTGCTCGACGCCCTCGAGGCCGTCAGGGATCACCTCGATGCAATAGTCCTGGTCGGCGCCCAGGCGGTGTACATCCACGCCGGCGAAGCCGATCTGGCCGTGGCGCCCTACACCACCGACGGCGATCTGGCTATTGATCCCGGTCGCCTGGGGCCCAAGCCGCTTCTCGAGAAGGCGCTGTCGGACGCCGGGTTCGCTCTGGAGCGCGGCGTCGTCGGCATCTGGCAGCGATCGGTCGAGGTCCGCGGCACTCTGCGCACCGTCGGCGTTGACCTGCTGGTGCCCGATTCTTTGGGCGGAGCCGGACGTCGCGGCGCGCGCATTCCACCGCACGGGAAGCAGGTCGCTCGAAAAGTCGTGGGTCTCGAAGCGACCCTGGTGGACAACGACCGCAAGGAGATCTCGGCGTTCGAACCGTCCGACGAGCGGCGGTTCGACATCGCGGTGGCGGGCCCGGCGGGCCTGTTGGTGGCGAAGGTTCACAAGATCCTCGACCGGGTGGAGAGTCCGGACCGCTTGAGCGACAAGGACGCGCTGGACGTGTACCGGCTGCTGCGCGTGGTCCCCACGGAGGAGCTCGTTCGCCGGTTCCGTATCGTTCAGACAAACGCCCTCTGCCGGGAGGTGACGGGCTCTGCCGTCGACCAGATGCCGAGCCTGTTCGATTCGCCGCGCGCCCCGGGGTGCGCGATGGCGGTGCGGGCCGCGGGCCCCCTCGAGGACGCCGACATCCTTGCCGCTTCCTTGGTGGCCCTGGCAGAGGACCTGCTCGCGGCTCTTTGAGCGACCGGCACGTTGGATGTCGTCACCCATGCTCTGGCGCCGGCCTCGGGGCCGGCATAGTCTACTCGGCGCCGGTTCTCGGCACTACGTGAATCTGCGGCGCGTCCGCAGAGGAGGGCACGCCTGGTGGGTGTCGTCGGCACGAATGTCCCGATGAAAGACGGCCCCGCCAAGGTCGGCGGCACGGCGAAGTACGTGGACGACCTCACCTTCCCGGGGATGCTCCACGGCCGCCCCATCCGCTCAACGATTCGGTGCGGGCGCCTCACCAGCCTCCACCTCGACTTCGACACCGCCGGCTTCACCTCGGCTCGGCGCGGACTTCACGCCGGGCGTGCGGGTAGCGGGGCCGGTGTTGGAAGCGCGAGAGCCACACCGCCCGAGGGCAACCTCCATCTCGTTTCCACCGAGTACCTCGACGCGGACGGCGACCGACCGACTGGTGATACTGTATGCTATTGACATACAATCGTATGGGATTAACATACGTCCAGGATGACAATGAACCTCCTCCTCGGACCCGCCGCCCGGCGCGCTATCCTCGCACGCACGTTCCTGGATCCCTCGCGCGAGTATCACGTCCGCGAGCTGGTGCGCCAGACCGGCCTCGCCCCCCGCACGGTGCACCAGGAGGTTGAGAAGCTGGTCCGCGCTGACCTCCTCTCCGAGCGGCGGGACGGAAACAGACGCTACCTCCGCGCCAACGAACGCCACCCGCTGTTCAGGCCGGTTCGCGAGATCGTCCTCAAGACCGACGGATTGGCCGACGTGCTGCGCGATGCGCTCGGAAGCGAAGGCGTCGAGTTCGCGCTCGTCTTCGGCTCCATCGCCGCAGCGACGCCGTCGGCCAGCAGCGACATTGACCTCCTCGTCGTCGGAAGCCTCGGTCTCAGGGAAGCGGTCCGGCGCCTGCGTGCGGCCCAGGACACGCTGGGTCGCGAGATCAACCCCAACGTGTGGACGCGGCCGGAGTTTGACCGCCGCCGGCGCGAAGCCGATCCCTTTCTCGCGAGGCTTCTGGACGGCCCCACGATTCAGGTGATCGGCCGCATCCCGGGTACTGAAGAGTGAGCCTCGAGACCTGGCTGGCCAACGGCTGGATAACGCGCCACGTTGCATCACCCCGCGAGATCCGGGATCTGCTCGATGCGGCCGGCGCGGACCTGGCCGACGCACGGAAGGACCTCTCGCCGGCCTGGCGCTTCGCCATCGCGTACAACGCGGCGCTGCGGCTGTGCACCGCGGTGCTCCAGGCCGCGGGGTACCGCGCGATTCGCGAGCAGAAGCACTACCGGACGATCGCGGCGCTGCCGCTCGTGCTCGGATCCGAAGCGCGCGAGCTCGGCGAGTTCCTGGACGGATGCCGCGGTAAACGGCACGACGTGACCTATGAATCCCTCTCGGCGGTAACGGAGAGCGAGGCGGCGGAGTTGATCAAGGCGGTGGTCGAGCTCGATGAGCGGGTTCGGAACTGGCTCCGCTCCAGACCTCCGGAGCCGCGAGGTGAGTGACGGCGCGGCCGGCCCGAGGACTTGAATCGGCCGTCGCATTTGCGCATATTGAGTGTGCCACTTTGCCAAAGGAGTAGTCGTGACGGCGCGCGGCGTGGCCGAGAAGCTCGGCGGAACGAAGGTGCTCAAGCGGGAAGTTCGCTCCGATCTCGACCTGGTTGACGCGGTCCAGGGGGGCCTTCCGACGCGGGCGGTCGAGGAGGTGCTGCGCTCCGGCCTCTTCCAGCCGAGCGAGCTGTACGAGATCGTCGTTCCGCGCCGGACGCTTGCCCACCGGAAAGAGAAGCGGCAGCCGCTCTCGCCCGAGCAGTCGGACCGGCTCGCGCGCCTGGTGCGCGTCGCGGAGCGCGCGGAAGAAGTACTCGGCAACCGGGAAAAGGCGGCGCGCTGGCTGCGGAAGCCGAACCGTGCGCTCCAGGGCAAGCGCCCAATTGGCCTCCTGGAAAGCGACGTCGGCGCCCGCATGGTCGAGCGCGCCCTTGGCCGGATCGAACACGGCGTCTTCAGCTAGCGCGCTGACGCGTGCTGGTCTGGCGGATCTGCCGCGAGGGGCAGCAGGAACTGGACGGGGAAGGAGGCCGCCTTTACGGGGGACGCTGGAACTCCGAGGGCGTGCCGGTCGTCTACACTTCCTCCACGCTCGCGCTCGCCGCCCTCGAGTTCCTCGTCCACGTGGACATTGAAGACGTTCCGAACGACCTCGTCGCCTTGGCCATAGAGGTCCCGGATGACGCCGGGGCGAAGACTGTCGCGGTCAATGACCTGCCCGGCGACTGGAACCAGCTCCCCGATCACCCGGCGTGCGCCAAGATCGGCGACGAATGGGCGGCGGAGGGCACGGCGCTGCTGCTGCGCGTCCCGTCGGCCGTGGTGCCCGAGGAGTCGAACCTCCTGATCAATCCCGACCATCCGCGCGCCGGCGATGTGGTGGTGGCTTCCGTCCGCCGCTTCGCGTTCGATTCGCGTCTGCTCTGACACCCGTGCTCTGGCGCCGGCCTCGGGGCCGGCATAGTCTACTCGGCGCGGGCGGTTCGGTCGGCGCCGGTTCTCGGCACTACGTGAATCTGCGGCGCGCCCGCAGAGGAGGGCACGCCTGGTGGGTGTCGTCGGCACGAACGTCCCGAGGAAAGACGGCCCCGCCAAGGTCGGCGGCACGGCGAAGTACGTTGACGACCTCACGTTCCCGGGGATGCTCCACGGCCGCACCATCCGCTCGACGATTCCGTGCGGGCGCCTCGCCAGCCTCCACCTCGACTTCGACACCACCGGCTTCACGGTCGTCACCCACCGCGACATCCCCGGACGCAACGTCGTCGCGCTGATCGCGGACGACCAGCCGTGCCTGGTGGAGCGCGAGGTGCGCCACCCCGGCGAGGCGATCGTCCTGGTCGCGCACGAGGACAAGGAGAAGCTCCTCGCCGCGAACGCGGTCATCCAGTACGAGCGTGCCGAGCCGGTGCTCGACCCGCGCGTCTCGACCCAGGTCCACAAGCACATCCGGATCGAGAAGGGCGACGTCGGGAAGGGATTCGGCCGCGCCGAGCTGGTCGTCGAGGGCGAGTACCGCACCGGCCACCAGGAGCACGTCTACATCGAGCCGAACGGGTTCATCGCGGTACCGGAGCCGCACGGCGGCGTCACGGTATACGGCTCGCTCCAGTGCCCGTTCTACGTGCACAAGGCGCTCACCGTCCTCCTCGGCATGCCTAACGAGAAAGTGAGGGTGGTGCAGACCGAGCCCGGCGGCGGGTTCGGCGGGAAGGAGGAGTATCCCTCCATGATCGCCGGCCATGCGGCGCTGCTCGCGCTCAAGGCGAAGCGGCCGGTCAAGATCGTGTACGACCGCGCCGAGGACATGTGGGCGACCACCAAGCGCCACCCGAGCATCGTGCGGCACCGCACCGGCGTCACCAAGAAGGGCAAGATCGTCGCGATGGAGGTGGACGTCCTGCTCGACGGCGGCGCGTACGTCACGCTGAGCCCGGTCGTCCTGTCGCGCGGCTGCATCCACGCGGCGGGAGCGTACCGCTGCCCGAACGTGCGCATCGAGGGGCGCGCGGTGTTCACCAACACCAACCCGAACGGCGCGTTCCGCGGGTTCGGCGCGCCGCAGACGGAGTTCGCGATCGAGGTCCACATGGACCGGATCGCGGAGGCGCTCGGCATGGACCCGGCGCGGCTGCGCGAGATCAACGCGCTCCGGCCCGGCGACACGACCGCCACCGGGCAGCTGATGGGCACGGACTGCAGCGCGCTCATGGTGCTGCGCGAGGCGGTGAAGCGCTCGGGCTACCGCCGCAAGCGGCGCGCGTGGCAGGGCACGAACCGTGGGATTGGGCTCGCGCTCTTCTACCACGGCTCCGGGTTCACCGGCGCGGGTGAGGTACGGCTCGCCTCGAAGTGCTCGCTCGCGACGAGCGAGCGCGGCGTGCTCATCCTCACGGCGAGCACGGAGATCGGGCAGGGCACGCGCACGATGCACGCGCAGATCGTCGCCGACACGCTCGGCATCCCGTTCGAGCAGGTGGACGTCGCGGTGCCCGACACGGCGGTCGTGCCCGACAGCGGCCCGACGGTCGCCTCGCGCACCTGCATGGTCGTGGGGCGGATCCTCCAGCGCTGCGCCGAGGAGCTGAAGGAGCGGCTCGGCGCTCTCCCGCCCGCGGAACACTTCCGGCGCCACGGCCCCACGGTCGTGACGAAACAGTACGAGCCACCGCCGGGGATCCTGTGGGACGAGGAGCACTACCGGGGTGACGCGTACGCGACCTTCGGCTGGGGGTGCGACGTCGCGGAGGTCGAGCTGGACCCCGACACGTACGAGGTCAGGACGAGCAAGATGACCGTCGTGCACGAGTTCGGCCGGCCGATCCATCCGGTGATGGCGCGCGGGCAGGTCGAGGGCGGCACGGCGCAGGGCGTCGGCTTCGCGCTGATCGAGCACGTGGTGATGCAGGACGGCGCGATGGCGAACGCGCAGCTCACCAACTACACCATCCCGACGACGCTCGACACGCCGCGCATGGACGCGGTGATGCTCGAGAACCCGTACCCGTACGGCCCGTTCGGCGCCAAAGGCGTGGGCGAGCTGCCGATGGACGGCCCCGCGCCCGCGATCGTGAACGCGATCCGCCACCTCGGCCTCGACGTGCGCGAGGTTCCGGCGCTCCCCGAGAAGGTGATGGCGGCGGTGGCCCGCCGTGGCGCACCGGGTTCGGCGCCATGAAGTTCGTCCTCAACGGCACGCCGGTGGACGTCGCGGCGCCGCCGCTGAAGCGGCTGCTCGACGTGCTGCGCGAGGAGTGCGGCCTGACCGGCACGAAGGAGGGGTGCGGGGAAGGCGAGTGCGGCGCCTGCACCGTGCTCGTGGACGGCGAGCCGGTGTGCTCGTGCCTCGTGCCGTTCGCGCAGGCGCGCGAGCGCGAGGTGGTGACCATCGAGGGCCTGAGCGCCGACCACCCGATGCTCCAGGCGTTCGTCGCGGAGGGCGGCGCGCAATGCGGCGCCTGCACGCCTGGGATGATCCTCGCCGCCGTCGCCCTCGGGCCGAAGCCGAGCCTCGAGCGGATCCGCTCAGGGCTCGCGGGCAACCTGTGCCGCTGCACCGGCTACGAGTCCATCTACCGCGCGGTGCTGAGGGCGGGGGGAC
>CAYHQJ010000049.1:0-14285 GCA_964358595.1 uncultured Gemmatimonadales bacterium | reverse complement strand
GCTCTCGGCCGTGATGGCGGCGGTGAGCTACCTCATCGTGCACCTGCTGATGCGCTGACGGGGGGGGGGACGGCCATGGCGAAACTGACCGAGCAGGAGATCGCCGCGGGGCTGGAGAAGCTGCCGGGCTGGAGCCGCGAGGGGAACGCGATCCGCAGAGGCTACACGTTCTCGACGTTCGCCGAGGGGATCCGGTTCGTGGACCGCGTGGCGACGGAAGCTGACCGGGCGGACCACCACCCCGACATCGACGTCCGCTGGACGATGGTGACGATGACGCTGTCCACGCACAGCGCCGGCGGGCTGACTCGCAAGGACTTCGCGCTGGCCGCGGCGATCGACGCCGCGGCGCGCGGCTAGGCCGGCGTCGCTTCGCCGCCCTGCGCGGGCGTCGCGGCGGCGAGGTCCACCATCCTGCCCCCCGTGGCGTAGTCCGTCGCCGGCGCGTCACTGAGCGACGAGAGCTTCCGCAGGTCACCGTCCACCCGTCTCGCCATCTCGAGGATCGTTTCGACGCTCTTGCGGTCCTGATCCGAGAGCCCCTGCGCCGTGATCTTGAGCAGGCCGGCCTCGCCCATGATCGCGGCCAGCGCGTTGTTCGCCGAGTGGCGGATCGTGATTGCCACCTCGCCGATCGCCGCGAGCCGCTCCGCCTTGATCAGCCGGTGGTAGTAGTCGTGCAGCTGCTGCGACAGCCACCCCACGGCGATGGCCAGCGCGCCGTAGGAGATGTAGATCGGGACCAGGACGCCCTGGTTGACCGGCATGAGGTTCAGGTTGAGCACGACCTGGACGGTGATGTACAGCACCGTCCCCGCGATGAGGCCCGCCGCCGCGCCGAGCATCCCGTAGTGCAGGGAGAGGATGAAGGCGGGCGCGAGCGTCGCCAGCCACGAGAGCTCCTTGTAGATGCCGGACCCGTCGTTCGGGAGCGTCTCGAGGACGACGACGGGGATCAGGTAGGCCAGCACGCAGTACAGCTTCCACCGCCGAGGCAGCGGCGGCCGGTGGGCCATGTGCTCGAGGCCGATGGTGAACAGCGTGCGCTTCCACCACGGGCGATAGTCGTCGTCGGTCGCCATCACCGTCACTCCCCGATCAGGGTGAGCAGGCGCAGCTCGGTCATCTCCTCGATCGCGTAACGCACCCCCTCGCGGCCCAGGCCGCTGGCCTTGGCGCCGCCGTAGGGCATGCGGTCCACCCGGAAGCTCGGGATGTCGTTCCCCATCACGCCGCCGACGTCGAGCCGGCTCCACGCCCGCATCAGCCTGCCGACGTCGCGGGTGAAGATGCCCGCCTGGAGGCCGTAGGGCGAGTCGTTGACGCGCGCGATCGCCTCGTCGAAGTCGCGGTAGGGACTCACCGTCGTGACCGGCGCGAAGACCTCCTCGCACTCGACTTGCTGGTCGGGCCGCGTGTCGGTGAGCACGGTGGGCTCGAGCAGCGTGCCGCGCCGCCCGCCGCCAACGCGCACCTTCGCGCCGCCCGCGGCCGCCTCCGCGATCCACGTTTCGGCGCGCCTGGCGGCATCCTCGCCGATCAGCGGCCCTACGTCGGTCGCGGGATCGAGCGGATCCCCCAGCTTCAGCTTCGCCACCCGCGCCACGAACCGCTCCACGAACTCGTTGTAGACGCGCTCGTGGACGAGGATGCGCTGGACCGAGATGCATGACTGGCCGGCGTAGGCGTAGCCGCCGACGGCGCAGCGCTCGGCCGCGCGCTCCAGGTCCGCGTCGGGCTCGACGATCACGCCGGCGTTGCCGCCCAGCTCGAGCGCCACGCGCTTGGTGCCCGCCGCCGCGCGGATCGCCCATCCGGCGCGCGCGCTCCCGGTGAAGCTGATCATCCGCACCCGCGGGTCCGTCACCAGCCGCTCGGCGACGTTCAGCTCGCACGGCACGATGTTGACGCCGCCGGCCGGGTAGCCCGACTGCACCACCAGGTCGCCGAGCTTGAGCGTGGTGAGCGGGTCCTGCGGCGGCGGCTTCAGGGTGAGCGCGGCGCCGCACGCCATCGCGGGCCCGATCTTGTGGGCGGCCAGCAGCACCGGGAAGTTGAAGGGCGTGATCGCCGCGATCGGCGCGAGCGGCACGCGGCGCGTGAGCCCGATGCGGCCCCTGCCCGCCGGCAGCACGTCGAGCGGCAGCACCTCGCCCGCGATGCGGGTCGCTTCCTCGGCGGCGTCACGGAAGACGAAGACCGCGCGCTCCAGCTCGAGCTTGGCCTGGGTGATCGGCTTGCCCGCCTCGCGCGCCAGCAGGTCGGCGAAGCTCGGCGTCTCGCGCTCCAGCGCGTCCGCCACGCGGCGCAGGCATGCAGCCCGCTCGTAGGCGGGCAGCGCGCGGCAGGTCTCGGCGGCGGCCAGGTTCGCCGCGACGGCCGCGTCCATGTCGGACGCGTCCGCGAGGGGATGAATGCCGACCTCGGCGCCGTCGTACGGCGAGCGGATGGTAGCGGATGCGGCGGCGGTGCGGTGCTCGTTCGCGATGATCATGCGGCCACCCCCAGCCCCCTGAAAGCTAACCCGACGCGGCCGAGCGCGGCCTCGAGGTCGGCCGGCTCCGGGCCGAAGCCGAGGCGCACGTAGCGGTCCATGCCGAAGTGGTCGCCGGGGACGATCAGGACGTCGTGGTCGCGCCGCAGCGTCTCGGCGAGCGCCGAGGAGTTGGCGTCGGTGCGGTAGCGCGCGTACACGATCGCCCCCGCGTCGGGGGCGCGGTACGTGAACTCGCCCGCAAGCCCCGCCATCCAGCGCTCGACGAGCGCCCAGTTCTCACGGACAATGCGTCGCGTTCGCCCGAAGATCTTCGGCCGCACGTCGGGGGCGAGGGCGAGCGTGGCGAGCGCGTCGCTCATCACCGCCGGGCCGATGGTGGTGTAGTCCTTGCGGGCCCACAGCTCGGCGACGTGCGCCGCCGGCGCGACGCACCAGCCGATGCGGAGCCCGGGCAGGCCGTAGGCCTTCGATAGCCCGTTGGTCACGATCACGCGCTCGTAGCGGCCCCAGAACGACGGGGTGAGCGGCCCGTCGCGCTCGGCGCCCTGGTAGACCTCGTCGCTCAGGAGCCACGCGCCCACCGCGGCGGCGCGCGCAATGAGCCGGTCCATCGCCTCGGGCGCGAGCACCGCGCCGGTGGGGTTGCTGGGATTGGTGACGACGACGAGCTTCGTGCCCGGCTCGATCGCCTCCTCGATGTCTGCGGGGTCGGGCTGCCAGCCGAGCGCCTCGCGCAGCGGGATCTCGCGCACGGCGGCGCCGAAGTTCCTCGCCAGCCCGTACGTCTGCATGTAGTTGGGCACCACGATCGCGACGCGGTCGCCCGGCTGGATGAGGTGCCAGCAGTTGACGTAGTTCGACTCGGAGCTGCCGCTGGTCACGAGGACGTGATCGAGCGTCGCCCCCGGGTAGTGCGCCGCGATCGCGGCACGCAGCGGCTCGGTGCCGTTCGACTGCGGGTAGCCGAGGGCGAGGTCGAGCACCGGCTGCGCGGGGCGGCCGGCGAGGGCGAGCAGCTCGCCCGCGCTCAGGGGGTGGACCCCGCTCTCGGACAGGTTGAAGCGCACCCGGTTCTCCCAGGTGCTCTGCCAGCGCTCCATCTCGAACGCGTAAAACGACATCGCCCCTCCGGGGTCGGAGGGGCGAATGTTAGCCCGGCCGCCGGCGGCCGGCCAGCGGCACGGCAGCGCGCGGCCGCCGCGCCCGATCCGCCGGCGCCCTACCGCAGCGAGCGGATGCGGATCGAGCCGTTCACCGTCTCGAGATCCAGCCGGCGGCCGCCGCTCCCGATGCGGCCGTTGAGGCGACGGGGATTGATGCGCCCCGTGACCGAGACCGGGAAGTCGGAGTTGATCGTGCCGTTGACCGTCTGCGCCTCGAGGTCCGCGCCGAGGTCGGCGGGCAGGGTGAGGTCAATCCCGCCGTTCACGGTTTCGAAGTGCAGCGACTCCGTGCCACGGCCGCGCACGAGGGCGCGCACGCTCCCGTTGACCGTGCCGGCTGATGCCTCGCCCGCGCCGGTCTCGATGCGCACACCGCCGTTCACCGTGTGGGCGTCCACCGGGCCCTCGAGGTTGATGGCCTCGACGTCCCCGTTCACGTTGTTCCCGTCGAAGGCGACGCCGCGCGGCACGCGGACGGTGAACTCCACCTCGACGTCGTTGTCGTGGGTGCTCATCTGGCCGCCGCCGGGCTGGCAGCGGTTGCGGCGTCCGGGATAGACGGCGCAGATCGTCACGCCGCCCTCGTGCTCGACGACTTCGATCCGCACTTCGTCGGGATCGTCACGCCGGGCGTGCTTCCGCGCTGTGACCTCGACTTCGGCGCCGCTGGCCGGCTCCGCGCTGATCGACCCATTGACGCCGCGGATCTCGATCGTCTTGCCGGTGGCGAGGCGGCCGTGCCAGCTCCAGTCGCTGCCCTGGCGCAGGGCGCCGCCACCGGCCGGGTGGTGCCGGGCCGGCACGGCGAGCCCGTAGTACGCCGCCGCCACCGCCAGGCCCAGGATGCCGTACTTCATGCGTCACTCCTCACGATTGGGCGCAGCCCCGCCGCGCCGCAGGTAGATCGTCCCGCTGAACGAGCGCAGCCGGAGCCGCGCGCTGCCGTTGCCCTGCGTGAACTGCCACTCCCGCGACGGGCGGCCGCCCGGTGAGAGCACCATCGGGAAGTCGGAGTCGAGGTCGCCGCTGAACGTGCCGACGTCGATCGTCGCGTTCAGCGTGCCCGCGACCCGGACCGTCACGTTGCCCGAGTGCGCCTCGAAGCGGTAGCGGCCGTTGTCGAGAATGCGGCCGGAGTAGAGGATCTCGCCGCTCACCGTCTCGGCGCCCACGTCGTCGCCGTCGATCTGCGCCAGCGTCACGTCGCCCGAGACGCTGTGGGCGCTCACCGCGCCGCGCGCGCCGCGGACCTCCACGTCGCCGCTGGTGGAGCCGGCGTCGAGCGGGCCGCGCGCGTCGGTCACGAGCACGTCGCCGGAGACCGACTGGATCGCGGCGTCGCCCTGCGTGCAGGTAACCGTCACGTCGCCGGAAACGGTGTTGAGGTTCACCTCGCCGCACACGCCGCTCACGTCCAGGTCGGAGGACACCGCGTTCACGTCCACCGCGGTCCCGGTGGGCACGCTGATGGTGTATTCCACGTCGGAGCTGCCGCGACGCGTGATGGTGCGCACCGAGACGCGGCTCGGGCCGTCGTCGATCTCCACCCGGGCGCCGCGCTCGTAGTCGGCCTCCACACGGATCTGGCTCCGGTTCCAGGCGCGCACGGTGATCGTGCCCGACAGGTTCGACACCGAGAGCCGGGCGCCGGAGCGCACGGTGAACGCGGTGTCGAGGCGCTCCTGGGCCTGCGCGGAGCCGGCGCCCAGCAGGATGGCAAGGGCGGCGGTGACGGCGTGAGGGACGAGCTTCGCGTTCATGGTCTCCTCAGCTCACCGCCGGCAGCGTCGCGGCGCGCCGCAGAACGTCGAGCTTGCGGTCGAGCGCGCGCTGGAGGTGGCTGTTCAGGTACTGGTTGTTGGGGTCCTGCGTGAGCGCGGCGCGCGCTTGCACGATCGCCAGGTCGATGACCCGGAGGCTCTGCTCGAGCACGCGCACCGTGGCGGTGTCCAGCTGGCCGCGCCGCGCCGTCAGCGTCTGCTGCAACTCGCCGATCGCCGCGTCGTAGGAGTCGATGGCGCGCTGAGCGGGGAGCGCCACCGCGGTGACCCGCGCGGGAGCGCCGGACGTCGCGCCCGCGCTCGGCCGGCTCGGGCCGCCCCGGGTCAGCAGCACTGCGGTGCCGCCCGAGACCACCATCAGCGCCACGGCCGCGGCGGCGAGCTGCGGAATCGAGAACGCGAACCGCCGGCGCCGCGGCGCCAGCGGGATCACGTCCGCCGTGCCGGGCTCGCCGATCCGCTCGGCGATCCCCGCCCACAGATCGTGCTCGGGCGGCCGGTCGTCCAGCGTCTGTGCCCGGCGCACCAAACCGTGCAGGCCCTCCAGCACGGCGCGACACTCGGCGCACGCGGCCAGGTGGTTCTCGGCCGCGGCCCGCGCCGCCCCGTCCAGCTCGCCGTCCAGGTACGCCGACAGCGCTTCGTTCAGGTGCTCGCTCATCGTCACCGCTCCAGGTGCGCGCGGAGCAACATCCGCGCGCGGTGCAGCTGCGCCTTCGTGGTCCCGGTCGTCACGCCCAGCATCGCGCCGATCTCCTTGTGCCGGTACCCTTCCACGTCGTGAAGGACGAAGATCTGCCGGGCCCTGGGCGGCAGCATTCCGATCGCGTCCTCCAGGTCCATCGCGGCGTCCTGCGATACGGGCCGCGCCGGCCTCAGCTCCACGTCGGCACCGTTGTCCAACCGGCGGCGGCCGCGCGCCTCGCCCTTCTGCCAGTTCAGCACCAGGTTCACCGCCAGCCGGTGCAGCCACGTCCCGAACTGCGCCTCGCCCCGGAACGTCGAGAGCCGCTGCCAGGCGCGGACAAACACGTCCTGCGTCAGCTCGTCCACGTCGCCCTCGCCGCCCACCATCCGCCGGACCAGCGAATGGATCCGGGCTGCGTGCAACCGGTACAGCCGCTCGAAGGCCCGCTGGTCTCCCGCCGCCGCGAGCGCGACATCGGCACCCTCGGAGTCCGACTGGGCCAGGGAGTTGTCCAGCGACGGCGGTACGTTCAGGCTGGCCTCCAGGCGCGACGCTCCGGCTGTTCCGTCCGAAGGATTGGACAACCGGAGAGGGCTAAGTGGTTGGAATACCGGCTTCTACAACTGTAGAGCTTCGTATCCCTGGATCTGCTTCAGCTTGCGGTGGAGGGTCGAGCGGTCGATCCCGAGGATCTCCGCCGCCTTGAGCTTGTTGCCGCCGGTCGTTTCGAGGATGTGCAGGATGTGGCGCTTCTCCAGCTCCTCGAGGGTGAGCGGCGCGGCGGGCAGCGCCTCGGCGGCCTTGGCGCCGGCCGCGGTGACCTGGGCGATCTGCGGGGGCAGGTCGCGCACCGTGAGGGTGCGGCCGCTGCGCAGCGCGAGGGCGCGGGCGAGCACGTTCTCGAGCTCGCGGATGTTGCCGGGCCACTGGTAGGCGGTGAGCGCGGCGAGCGCGTCGGGCGCGAGGTCGGCGTGCTCGAGCTGGTAGCGGTCGGCGAGGCGCTTGAGCAGATGGAAGGCGAGCGCGGGGATGTCCACCGGCCGCTCGCGCAGTGGCGCGATGTGCAGGTGCACGATGTTGAGCCGGTAGAAGAGGTCCTCGCGCAGCCGGCCGGCCGCCATTTCCTCCTCCGGATTGCGGTTGGTTGCCGCGATGAGTCGCGCGTTGCTCCTGCGCACGGCGGTGTCGCCGAGGCGGCGGAACTCGCCGTCCTGGAGGAAGCGCAGCAGCTTGGGCTGGCTGGCGAGCGGCACCTCGGCCACTTCGTCGAGGAACAGCGTGCCGTTGGCCGCGACCTCGACGAGTCCCGCGTGGTCGCGCCGCGCGTCGGTGAAGGCGCCGCGCATGTAGCCGAACAGCTCCGACTCGAACAGCGACGGCGGGATGGCGGCGCAGTTGAGCGGGACGAAGTTGTTGCGCCCCGAGGCGCCGTGGATCGCGCGCGCCACGACCTCCTTGCCGGTGCCCGTCTCGCCGGTGATGAGCACGGGCGTCGCGGTGGGCGCGACGCGGATCGCCGTCTCGAGGATCTCCTGCATCTGCCGTGACACGCCGACGACGTCGGCAGGGAGCCCGACGCGCCGGCGCAGCCGGGCCAGCTCGCGCTGGGTCTCCGTTGTCTCGCGGGCGCGCTGCACGACGATCCTGAGCTCGGGCAGCTTGGTCGGCTTGGCGAGGTAGTGGTACGCGCCGGCGTGGAGCGCCTCGACCGCCGAGTCCACGGTGGCGTAGGCGGTCATGAGGATGAACGGGACCTCGGGGCGGCGCTCCTGCGCGGCGGTCAGCAGGGCGCGGCCGTCCATCCCCGGCATGACGAGGTCGGAGAGGATGACGTCGATCTCCTCGCCCTGGTCGAGCAGGGCGAGCGCCTGCTCGCCCGAGCCGGCGGGGAGCACGGTCCACCCATCGGCCTCGAGTACCGTCTGGAGGAGCTTGAGCTGTGCCTCGTCGTCGTCAACGACGAGGATGCGTCCTGCGTCACCCATGAGAGTCGCCGGCGTAGGAGTTTACGCCACTAGTGTGGCGAACGGCGACAGCGCCCGCAAGCGCGTCGCGTTCGGCCGCACTCCGGCTCAGCGTCCGTTGGTGACGATGGCGGGGAGACCGGCGAACGAGTCGAGCCAGTAGTCCGGCGACTCCTCGGCGAGGCGCTGGCGGTCGAAGGGGCCCCAGAGGCAGGCGGCGGTGCGGGTGCCGGCGCTCCGGCCGGCGGCGATGTCGTGGGGCGAGTCGCCGACCAGGAGCGTTGTCCGGGGCTCGCCGCCCAGCTCCGTGATGGCCTGGTTGACGGGCGCGGGGTCGGGCTTGCTCTGCTCCATGCTGTCCGCGGTGACGAACGACTCGAACAGGCCGTCGAAGCCGCAGAGGGTGAGGCCCTTCTTGAGGCCGTGCAGGTTCTTCGACGTGACGATGCCCATCCGCGCGCCGTGGGCCTTCAGCTCTTTCACCGTCTCCACCGCCCCCGGGAACGCACGCACCATGCGGTCGTGGTTGGCGAGGTTCCATTCCCGGTAGGTGGCGATCATCGCCTCGATCTCGCCGGGATCGTCGGTGAAGGCGCGGAACTGCACGCGGAGCGGTGTGCCGAGGCCGTTCAGGAACAGCGCGTCATCGGGCGCGGCGCCGCGGTGGACGCGCATGGTATGACGATACGACTCGAGGATCAGCGCGATCGAGTCCACCAGGGTGCCGTCGAAGTCGAACAACACTGTCGGGTAGCGCACGACGAATCATAAGTGATCGGTTGGCAGGGGCGCAGAGGCGCAGCGGGCGCAGTCGGCGGACAGGGGTCAGTCGGCGGGGCAGCTCGATGCCAGCACGAGCGCCGCGACGAGGACGAGGTGCGGGGTGCCGGCGAGGGGCGGACCTGGCGGCGGGGCGGCGGCTTCCACGAGCTCGGCGATGCGGCGGGCGAGCTGCTCGGGAGCCGGAGCTTCCGTGACGAGCCGCGCGAGCAGGCGGTCGAGGCCGACGGGCAGGTCGCGCGCCAGCGCGGCCGTGGCGCGCTCGATGGCGGTCGAGTCCACGCGCTTGAGCTTCGCGTCCGCCGCGCAGCGGGTGAGCAGCTCGAGCGCGGCCCCACGGCCCGGCCCTGCCGCGGCCCCGCCGCGCCGCGCGGCCGAGTGCTCGAGCAGGCGCTGGCGGGCGTCCGGCAGCGCGGCGGCCAGCAGGTGCCCGAATTCGATCGGTGAAGACGGCAGCATCCGCGCGGTCAGCGCGCGCCCCGCCAGCCTGCCAACCGCTTCGGGATCGAACCGTGGCGGCGCGTCGGCGACGCAGTGGTACGCGAGCGGGATGCGCCGTCCGTCGGCCCATTGGAGTGCCAGGACCAGGCCGGCTTCGCGCGGCCCGCCGTCCTCTGCGAGACCCGCGGCCACGAGCGGCTGCGGCGCGCGGGCCGGCGCGACGCCGATCCACAAGCGCCAGCGCTCCCGCGCCTCGAACGCCTCGACCCGCCGCCAGCTCTCTGCTTCCGCAGCCTCGGGCGTCGGGACGCCGCCGGCCGTCCACCACAGCGCCGCCAGAGGATCGGGCTCGGCGCCCGGCAGACGCGGCGCACCCGCGAGCTTGTCGCGCAGGCGCTCGAGCACGCCGGTGAGCATGTGCAGCCCGCCCGCGGGCAGCAGGTGCGCGACGAGAACCTCCGCGTGCGGCGAGTACAGCCGGTCGATGCGGCCGACGCGCTGCATCACGCGCACCGGGTTCCAGGGCAGGTCGTAGTTCACGACAGCGCAGGCGTCCTGGAGGTTCAGCCCCTCGCCCGCGACGTCGGTGGCGACCAGCACGTCCGCATCGAGGAGCGGCGCGGGGGGACGTGCTCGCGCGAGCGGAGCGAATGCGTCCAGCGCCTCGCGGCGCGTGATGCGCCCCGTGCCCGCCCACGCGGCGTCGCCGAGCACGGCGAGGACGCGGTGCCGCCGGCGCAGGTGCCGGAGCAGCGCGAGCGCGGTATCGCGGTATTCGGTGAACACGATCGTCTTGCGGCCCGCGAGCGTGCCGGCGAGGAGTGCGTCGAGCGCCGCGAGCTTGGGGTCGCTCGCGTGCTCGGCGGCCGCGGCGAGCGTGAGGACCCGGTCGATGGCCGCGCGCCATCCGCCCGAGTCGGACTCGCGGTGGAACGACCCGGGCGGCTCGAGCAGCGGCCAGAGCGCGAGCTGGCCGACGTCGTCTCCGCAGCGCTCGGCGAGCGCGCGCACCTCGCGGCGTCCGATGGCGACCCCGTCGGCTCGGGCTCTCGCGATCTCGTCGAGCACGTCGCGGTGGCGGCGCAGCGAGCGCAGGAACGCGGCACGGGAGGACTCAAGCCGGCGCAGCAGGCCGAGGCGCATCAGCGCGCGGCCGGGCTCGGTCGCGGCGTCGCCGGTGCCGAGGCGTTCGAGCTCTCCGAGGATTCCCGCGAGGGCTCCCCCATACACCGCGTCGAGGTCGAATCGCTCCGCGGGCAGGAGACGGCGGCGGGGGAACGCGGAGCGCAGGGCGGGGAAGCGCTCCTCCACGAGCCGTCTCGTGCGGCAGACGGATATGGCGCCGAGGGCGAGCGCCGCCGGGCCGGGGTCCGGCGCGGCCAGCTCTGCGCCGATGTCCGCCACGCCGAGCTCGCGGAACCGGTCGCGTCCGGCGAAGAGCTGCACGAGTGCGGCCAGGTCGGCGCGGGCGTTGTTGAGCGGCGTGGCCGTGAGGAGCACCACGCGGCGGCCGACCGCGAGCCGGGCCAGCGCGTCGTAGCGGCGGGTGCGCGCGTTGCGGAATGCATGCGCCTCGTCGACCAGCACGAGCGTGCACTGCGCGCGGAGCTGCGGCACCCGCCGCGCCAATTCGGTGTGGGAGACGGACCGGACCGGAACGCCCACGCGGCGCGCGGCGTCGGCCCACTCGTCGCGCAGTGCCGCCGGCACGACGGCGACGGCGTCGCCGCCCGCGCGGCGTTCGAGGGCCGCGAGCGCGAGGGCGATGAACGTCTTGCCGAGGCCGACGCCGTCGGCGACCAGCACACCGCCGAACCGGGCGAGGATCGCTCGGGCGCGCGCCACCGCCTCGGCCTGATGCGGCAGCAGCCAGTCCGGTAGCGATTCGGTCAGCGTCGGCGAGTCGAGCGGCTCGAGGAGCCCCGACAGCGCCGCCCGCGCCGCCGCGGCCGGATGGGCAGACTGCGCCGCCGCGAGCGCGGGGAACAGCGGGTCAGCGATTCCCGTCAGCGTCTCGGCGCAGAGCGTCGCCCACCGCGCGAAGGAGCGCGGCGGCGCGGCGGTCGAGCGCGAGCGCGCGCGAGGCCAGATCGTCGAGGTCATCGGTGGTGCACTCCTTTCCGGCGGCTGCGTCGCGGCCGATCCGGACGAGCTCCCGCAGCTCGGGGGCATCGCGCGGGGGCAGCGGCAGCGCGCCGACCACGCCCGCGGCGAATCGGAACGCGCCGCCGCTCGCGCGCTCCGCCAGCACGCACGCGAGGCTGCGGATCGGGCCGCTGTTCAGCCACGCGGCGAGCCAGCAGGCTGTGAACTCGTCGGGAACGATGGCGCCGTAGCACGTGTTGAGCGGCACTGGATCTCGCGGCGACGTCCGCTCGAGGGGCGCGGCCTCGAGCCGATTCGCGATGTCGCGCCAGATAACGAGTCGCTGGCCGCGCAGGAGATCGGTGCGGAACAGCGTCCAGGGCAGGCAGCCGTGCGCGTCGGCCCGCCGCGCGAGCGCCACCGCGTGCGGCTTGAGGTAGCCGACGATCTCCGGGGGCACGTCGCGCAGCGGCGCGCCGCGCTCGTCGAGCGCCGCGAGCAGCACGCACGAGGGCGCGAGGCGGAACGGCGCGACGTCCCGGCCGAGGACCGCGGGGACGCGGTAGGTCTCGGGCAGCTCGCCGGCGTGCGCGAGGTCGCGCACGAACACCTCGTTCGCGCCGGTCTTCACGCCCAGCCGCGGGCGGAACCGGGAGGCAAAGCGCGGGCCCGCGCGCAGCGCGGCGCGGACGGCGCGGACCATGTCGCCCGGCAGACCGAGCCACGGGGCGCGCGACGGCACGGTGTCGAGCCCGAGGTCGCCCTGCGCGGCGCGGCCCTCGAGTGCACGGCCGGACGCGCCGACGAGGCGGACAGCGGCCGGCCAGTCGCCCTGGGGTGGCGTGCGCTCCAGCACGCAGACGAGCGGGAACACCGTGGCGGCGAAGCCGCTCGCGGGAGCGTGCGAGCGGTCGTCGAGCACCCGCACGGTCGCGGTGCGGCGTAGCAGCAGCCGCAACGGCCCCGCGTACCCCGACCGCAGCAGCTTGGACGGCAGGACCAGCGCGACGACGCCGCCCGGGCGCGCGAGCTCCAGCGCGCGCTCGACGAAGGCGACGGCAAGATCCGGGAGATGGGCGAAGCCGCGGCCCGCCGGCGCGGCGCGGAACGTCTCGTAGCGCCGCGCGAGGCGCTCGCGGGCGGAGGCCGGCAGCCGCTCGCCGCGGACCCAGGGCGGGTTGCCGAGCACGACGTCGAACCCGCCCGCGGCCATGACGTCGCCGAAGTGCACGTCGTAGGCGAAGAACGGCAGGACGGCCTCGTCGCCGATGCGGCCGCGGAGCGCGAGCAGTTCGCGGCGCTCGCGGCGCCATTGGCTCACGCGCCTCGCGAGGTCGGGCCGGCGCATGCCGCGCGCGCCGAAGAGGTCGCGTTCCGTCGCCGCCGCGGCGTCGGCGAGGCGTGCGGTGAGCGAGACGATCGCGGCCTCGGTCGTGTCCCGTGCCAGTCCGCGCTCCTCGAGGGTTATGGCGCAGGCGAGCGCGGCCTTCTCGCGCCCGGTGGCGGCGAAGTACGCGGAGCGCTGCTCGGCCACCTTCTGCAGGCGCACGGTGGTGCCCGGCGTCCCCGCCGCTCGCGCGACGTCGAGGGGCGAGAGCAGGCTGTCGCCCTGGCGCAGGTTCCGGTCGAGGTTGGGCAGCGGCGCCACGTGCTCCCAGTCCGCGTCGTCGCCGACGACGAGGGCGAGCCAGAGCCGCAGCTCGGCGAGCCGGACGGCCATGGGATCCAGGTCCACGCCGAACAGGTTGTCGCGCACGATCGCGCGGCGCCGCAGGGCAGGGGTTTCGTCGGGACAGCGCTCGGCGCGCAGCCGCTCGAGCTGGCTGAGCGCCTCCAGCAGAAACGCGCCGGAGCCGACGGCGGGGTCGAGGATGCGGATCGTGCGCAGCGCCTCCGGTGGCGCGCCGTCGAGCGCGACGCCCAGCGCCGTGCGCACCGTCCCGTGCAGCAGCTCGCGCGGCGTGAAGTAGGTGCCCGAGCTCTTGCGGCGACCGGGCGCCATGAGACCCTCGAACACCCGGCCGAGCATCTCGGGATCCACGGCGTCGGCGTCGTCGCGCTCGCGCACGGTGAAGTGGAACCGCTCGAACAGGTCGTCGAACAGCTCGCGCCACACCTCGTTGGGCAGGTGCGCGTCGGGAAAGCGGCGCTCGATCGCGTGGCGCTCGAACAACCCGCCGTTCAGGAACGGCACGCCGCCGAGGGCGCGGGCGACGCCGCGCCGCGCGCCGACCGGGGTGTTGAGCGCGCCGAAGCACAGCGGCTCGAAAACCGAGCGATGAAAGGGGTGGCCGCCGCGACCGAGCGCTGTGTCGAGGAGCGACGGTAGGAAGTCGCTGCGGCCGTCGAGCCACCCCTTGGCCTGGACGAAGTAGAGGAACAGCAGGCGCGTGAGGACGAGCAGCGCGAGGTCACGCCGCTCGGACGTCGTGGCGCGCGGCACGTCCCGCAGCTGCGCCGCGGCGCCCTCGTAGAGGCGCGCGAACTCGCGGAAGAAGCGGCTGGTGAGCCCCTCGTCCGCCAGCACGTCCGCCGCGCGGACGGAGAGCGTCAGCGCCGTGTCGTGGGGGCGCGGCGCGAGCCCGGTCAGGATCTCCGCCGCCACCGCGCTCACGCGGCCCAGGGCGACGCGGAACTGCCGCACCTGGAAGCCCGTTGCGCTCGGCGCGCGCGCCGCCACGGCGAGCGTGGCGTGCGCCGCGTCCAGCGCGACGAGCAAATTCCGCTCGCCCGGCGGCGCGCGGCTCAGCCGCTCCAGGGCCGTCGCGACGACGTGCCGCGGCGCGGCGTCGAGCAGCACACCGTAGACGAGATAGGTGCCCTGCCGGCCGACGATCGCCGCGCGCCGCGTCCCGAGGCCGTCGCCGAGACCGAGTCGGTCGCGGG
>CAYHQJ010000048.1:0-14484 GCA_964358595.1 uncultured Gemmatimonadales bacterium | reverse complement strand
CACGCCTGGCACCGCGACACGGCGCCGGGCCCGCTCCGGCTCCTGCCGGTCGAGCCGGGGCCGGCGGGCGGCGCGGAGGCGGGCGAGCTGGCCGCGCGCGTGGCGGGCGAGGGCCCGGCGACGCACTGGGTGGCGCGGCTGCTCGCGGGCGCGCGGCCCTTCGCCCCCGCCGGCGAGGCGATCATCCGCGCCAACGGCGCCGTGTACCTGCCGGGCCCCGCGGGCCCGTCCGGCCCGCTGCGCCGCCGCGCCGAGCTGGAGGCGCTGGACGACGCCGCCGCGCGGCTGGAGCGCGACCTCGCCGAGCAGGACCGCGCGCAGGCGGCGGCGATCGAGCGGCTGCGCCACGCCGAGCGCGAGGCGACGGGGGCCGAGCAAGCGGTCGAGGCGGCGCGCGGCCTGGAGCGCCAGGCGGCCACCGAGGCCGACGACGCGCGGCGCCAGGTGGCGCACGTCGAGCGCGACCTCGCCCTCGAGCAGGGGCTGATCGCCCGGCTCAGCGACCGGCTGCGCGCCGTCGAGCAGCGGCTCACCGAGGCCACCACCGCCCTCTCGGCCGCGGAGCTCGAGCGGATCCGTCTCGAGGGGAAGCTGGGCGAGGCGCGGGCGCGGCTCACCGAGCTGGAGGACGAGCAGGACGCCGCGCGCGAGCGGCGCGTGCACTGGCAGGTCGAGGACGCGCAGCTCGGCGCGCGCTACACCGCGGTGCGCGAGCGCGAGGAGCGCGCCGCCGCCGCGCTACGCGAGTACACCGCACGCAGCGAGGCCCTGACCGAGGAGACGGCCCGCCTCGAGGCCGAGCTGGCCGCGCTCGAGCAGCAGCGCGGCGTGTGGCACGACGACGTCGGCGAGCGGCACGCCAACATCGCCGAGCTGGAGCGCGCGGCGGTCACCGCAGGCGACGGCGTCGCGCAGGCCGAAACGGCGCTCGCCGAAGCCGAAGCGCGCCTCACCGCGGCGCGCACACACCTCGAGACGCTCAGCGAGGACAGCCACCGGGTCGAATTGGAGGCGAGCGAGCTGTCCGGCACGCGGCGCGTCATGGGCGAGCGCCTCTCGGCCGAATGGGGCAAGAGCCTCGACGCGATCCTCGCCGAGCCGGTGACGCTGGACGGCAGCGCCGAGACGCTGCGCGCCGAGGGCGACGAACTGCGCCAGCAGATGGAGGCGCTGGGCCCGATCAACGCGCTCGCGGTCGAGGAGCACGACGACGAGGTCAAGCGCGTCACCCACCTCGTCACCCAGCACGACGACATCCTCTCCGCGAAGAACTCGCTCCAGCACAGCGCGCGCGAGCTGGACGTCGTGGCGCGCGAGCGGTTTCTGGCCAGCTTCGCCGGCGCGCGCGAGAACTTCAAGCGCGTCTTCGAGAAGCTGTTCGGCGGCGGCTCGTGCGACGTCTTCCTGGTGGACGAGTCCGACCCGCTCGAGTCCGAGATCGAGATCCACGCCAAGCCGCGCGGCAAGCGCACCGAGCGCATCCACCTCCTCTCGGCGGGCGAGCGGGCGCTGGTCGCGCTCTCGCTCCTGTTCGGCATCTACCTCACCAAGCCGAGCCCGTTCTGCGTGCTCGACGAGGTGGACGCCCCGCTCGACGACGCCAACATCGGGCGGTTCACCCGGCTGCTCGACGAGTTCAAGGCCAACACCCAGTTCGTCGTGATCACGCACAACCCGCGCACCATGGCCGTCGCCGACTCCGTGTACGGCGTGACGATGCAGGTGCCCGGGGTCTCGAGCGTGGTCTCCGTCCGTCTGGACGAAACCCAGGCAGCGTAGGCCGAGGACGGAGGACGGACGAATGCCCGCGGTTTCGCCGCCTGGTCTCCGTCCCCTGTCCTCCGTCCTACTGCTGGCGGTCCTCGCAGCCGGCGGATCCGCGCAGGTTCCCGGCACCGTCTCGCCCCGCCTCCAGCGCGCCCTCGCGCGGCCCGACACCAGCGTCCTCGCCTGGGTCATCGCGAAGCCGGCCGCCGACCTCGACGCCGTGGCCGCGGCCGTGCGCGCCGCCGGCGGCACGGTACGCCGCACCAGCCGGTTCGTGCACGCGGTGTCCGCGCGCATGCCGGGGAGCGCGGTGGCCGCTCTGGCGCGCAGCCGGCTGGTGCGGCGCCTCCAGCCGATCGGTGTCTACGTGAGAAACGAGTCGGCCGACGCGCAGACGCGCAGCGGGCGCAGTCCGTGTGACGGCTGTCAGCCTTCGGCAGCGCCAGCGCTGCCGGCCGCCGACACCACCTACGGTCCCGGCGCCTGGGCCTTCCGCCAGCTCGACATCCCCGCGCTCCACGCCCTCGGCCTGCGCGGCCGCGGCGCGCGCATCGCGCTGCTCGACGCCGGCTTCAACACCCAGCACCCGCTGATGGCCGGCGCGCGCGTCGTCGCCCAGCGCGACTTCGTGTACGGCGACAGCGTGGTGCGCGATCAGCCCGGCGAAACCCAGCGCGAGATGGGGCACGGCACGGCCGCCTGGTCCCTCATCGCGGCAAACCAGCCGGGCCAGCTCGTCGGCGCGGCCCCCGAGGCGGACTTCATCCTCGCCAAGACGGAGTACACCGTCACCGAGACGCGCACCGAGGAGGACAACTGGGTCGCCGCCATCGAGTGGGCCGAGTCCCTCGGCGTGGACGTCATCTCCTCGAGCCTCGGCTACCTGACCTTCGACGACGGTTTCGGCTACCAGTCCGCGCAGCTGAACGGTGACGTCGCCGTCACGACCATCGCCGCCGACAGCGCGGCGCAGCGCGGCACGCTGGTCGTCATCGCCGTCGGGAACGAGGGCCCGCAGCCGCGTACCCTCGGCACACCCGCCGATGCGGACTCCGCTCTCGCGATCGGCGCCACCGACTCGCTGCGCCGCGTCGTCGGTTTCAGCTCGCGCGGCCCCACCGCCGACGGGCGCATCAAACCGGAGCTGGTGGCGCCGGGACTCGCCGTCACCGTGGCCGCCATCGACCTCGGGATCACCCAGAGCACCGGCACCTCGTTCGCGACGCCGCTCGTCGCCGGGCTCGCCGCGCTGGTGCAGGGCGCGCGGGCCGGACGGCCCGCGCTCGAGCTGCGCCAGGGGCTCCTCGCCGCGGGCAGCTTCGCGCTCGAGCCCGACAACGACCACGGCTGGGGCATCCCCGACGCGCTGACGCTGTACTCCTTCCCCGCCGGCGTCACCGCGCTCGGGCCCACGGGCGCGAACCTCGCCACCGTGACGCCGACCTTCTCGTGGGACGCCGGCACGCCGCTCCCCGGTGCGGGGCCGCACCTGTTCCGCGTGAAGGTCGGCACCGACTCGGCGCTGCGCGGCCTCCTCCTCCTCGACACCACGGTCACGGGTTCCGCGCTCACGCTGCCCTTCGGCCCGCCGCCGGGGACGCGTCTCTTCTGGCGCGTCGTCGCCAGCTCGCCCCTCGGCGCCGCCGAGTCCACTGCGGTGAAGGGCCCGTTCCTCGTGCCGCCCTGGCTGACGCTGCGCACCTTCGCCTCGCGCGCGGGCCAGTCCATCCGCGACTCGCTCCCGCTGTTCGTGTGGAGCTCGCCCGCGGCGGCGAGTCCGCCGGGCCCGTTCGTCTACGACGTGTACGTGTACCCCGCTTCGCGCGGCCCCGCCGAAGCGGTCGCCGCCGCGCGCGGGATCACCGATACGACGTTCCGGCCGACGACGCGGCTCGAGCGCAGCCTTCCCTACCGCTGGCGCGTCGTGGCCCACCTCGGCGCCGACAGCGTCACCGTCACGAGCCCCGGCACGTTCATCGTGCTCGACCCCACGCTCCCCGCGGCGACGGTGCTGTTCCAGAACTTCCCGAACCCGTTCCCCAACCAGGCGCTCGGCGTGGACGTGACGTGCATCTGGTTCGACGTGGCGCAGCAGGGCGTGGTGCGGCTCGAGGTCTTCGACCTGCGCGGCCGCCTCGTGCGCCGGCTGGCGCCGTCCTCGCAGGTGCCGGGCGTGCTGCCGGCCGGGCGCTACGGCCGGCCCCCGGGCGACGCCGCCGGCACCTGCGATCCGCGTTTCGCGTGGGACGGGCGCGACGAAACGGGAGCGTTGGTCCGGCCCGGAGTCTACCTGTACCGGCTGGCGGCACCCGGGTTTCGGGACACCAAGCGGGTCGTCTTCCTCGGAGCGCCGTGAGCCTTTCGCTCGTGACCGTCGGGACGGGCACCGTGGCCCCGTCAGCGACGCGCTCCAGCCCCGCGCACTGGGTGGAGCGCGGCGACGTCCGCCTGCTGATGGACTGCGGCGCCGGCACGATCCACCGCCTCGCGCTGTTCGGCCTCGCCTGGGAGCGCGTCTCGCACGTCGTGCTGACGCACTTCCACATGGACCACGTCGGCGAGCTGCCGGCCCTGCTGTTCGCCCTGCGCCACGCCACCCAGCGCGAGGCGCCGCTGGTGGTCCTCGGGCCCGCGGGCACCGTGCAGCTGCTGGGCCGGCTCGCCGCGGCCTACGGCGCGTGGGTGAGCGAGCCGGGCTTCCCGCTGGTGCTGCTCGACCTCACAGCCGGCGAGCCGTTCCCCCTCGCGGGCGACGTGTCGCTCGAGGCGCACGCCACGCCGCACTGCGCCGAGAGCCTGGCCGTGGCGGTCAGCGCGCCCGAGGGGCGGCTGGTGTACACGGGGGACACGGGCGAGAGCACCGAGCTGGCGGTGTGGGCCGCGGGGTGCGAGCTGCTGCTGGCCGAGTGCTCGCTCCCGGAGGCGATGGCGATCGTCGGCCACCTGACGCCGCGGCGCGCGGGCGCCCTCGCGGCCCTGGCCCGGGCGAAACGTCTCGTCTTGACGCATCTTTATCCCCCGGTCGAGACGGTGGACATCGGCTCCGCAGTGGCCATGGAGTACGCCGGGCCGGTGTCGGTCGCGCGGGACGGCGACCGGTTCGAGATCGTGCGCGGGAGGCCGTGAGGGACGCATGCTGATCGTGATGCAGCACAACGCGACGCCCGAGGAGATCCGGGCGGTCATCGCGCAGATCGAGGACATGGGCTACCAGGCCCGGCCGATGCCGGGCAAACAGCGCACGGCGGTCGGCCTGGTGGGCAACGACGGCAAGGTGGACGCCGGCCGGTTCTCGGCGCTGCCCGGTGTGCTCGAGATCATCCACGTCACGCAGCCCTACAAGCAGGTCTCGCGCGAGTGGAGCCCGGAGAACACCGTCATCCGCCTGAGCGGCGGGCTGACGATCGGCGGCGGCGAGATCGCGGTGATGGCGGGTCCCTGCTCGGTCGAGAGCGAGAAGCAGATCCTCGAGGCGGCGCACGCGGTGCGGGAGGCCGGCGCGGTCATCCTGCGGGGCGGCGCCTTCAAGCCGCGCACTTCCCCCTACTCGTTCCAGGGGCTCGGCAAGAAGGGGCTCCAGCTGCTCGCGAGGGCACGGGAAGAGACCGGCCTGCTGATCGTCACCGAGGCGATGGACAGCGAGGGCGTGGACCTGGTCGCCGAGGTCGCCGACATCATCCAGATCGGCGCGCGCAACATGCAGAACTACTCGCTGCTCAAGGCGGCGGGGCGCGCGAAGAAGCCGGTGCTCCTCAAGCGCGGTCTCGCCGCGACGATCACCGAGCTGCTGCTCTCGGCCGAGTACCTGTTCGCCGAGGGGAACCACCAGGTCATCCTGTGCGAGCGCGGGATCCGCGGCTTCGACCCGGCGACGCGCAACGTGTTCGACCTCACGGCGATCCCGGTGGTGCACAAGCTCTCCCACCTGCCGATCGTCGCCGACCCGAGCCACGGCACGGGGCTACGCGACAGGGTGACGCCGATGGCGCGCGCCGCGATCGCGGCGGGCGCGGACGGGCTGCTGATCGAGGTACATCCGCATCCCGAGCGCGCGCTCTCGGACGGGGCGCAGAGCCTGAATCCCGAGCAGTTCTCGGAGCTGATGAACCAGTGCCGCGCGATCGCCGAAGTGATCGGCCGCCACCTGGCCGCACCCGCCGAGGTCTGAGGACAGTGGGCAGCGGGCGCAGTGGGCGCAGCGGGCGCAGTGGGCGCAGTGGGCGCAGTGGGCGCAGTCGGTGGGCAGTCGTTGCAGCCGTCAGCGTTGTTGCCTCCTCCGGCGCGGTGGCCCAAACTCGCGACGCAGGCGTGATCCTCGACCGCGCCGTGGAGGCGTATGCGCAGGTCACCACGCTGCGCGCGGATTTCACGCAGACCGTGCACGACCCGATGATCGGCAGCGACGACACGTCGCGGGGCGAGTATCTCCAGCAGCGGCCGAAGTTCGCCATCCGCTGGCGCCAGCCGTCGGGGGACATGATCGTCTCGGACGGGCAGACCGTGTGGGTGTACGCGCCGTCCTCGCAGCCGGGCCAGGTGATCCGCCAGGACGTGACCGGCCGGCAGGGTGAGTCCGGCGACTTCCTCGCGCAGTTCCTCGACCGGCCGAAGGAGCGGTTCACCGTCACGTACGAGCGCGCCGAGGGTGTGGGTAGCCGTCCAGCCGACGTGCTGGCGCTCGCGGCCAAGGACCGTAACGCGCCGTACCGCACGGTCCGGATCTGGGTGGACCGGCAGGACAACCTGGTCCGCCGGTTCGAGATCACGGGGCCCGCCGGCGACACGCGGCGGATCGTGCTCGAAGCGCTGCGGGTGAACCAGCCGATCGGCGCCGCGAGGTTCGTCTTCCGGCCGCCCGCGGGGGCGCGGGTGGTGGACGCGACGCACTGACGCTGCCGGGGCAGCGGCCGTAGTGGCGTCGCGCGCCGGCTCGTCCCTGCTCAAGGTTCTCGGCGTCGCGTTCGGCGTCGCCGTCATCGTCGGCAACACCATCGGCACCGGCATCGTGCGCACGCCCGGCGACATCGCCGCGGCGCTGCCGCGTCCCGCCCTGTACCTCGGCATGTGGATCGCCGGCGGGGTGTGGGCGCTGCTCGCCGCGCTCACGATGGCGGAGCTGGGCGCGATGATCCCGCGCTCGGGCGGGCAGTACGTCTTCGCGCGGCGCGCGCTCGGCGAGTACCCGGGGTTCGTCGTCGGCTGGAGCGATTGGATCTCGAGCTGTGCCAGCCTCGCCGCCGGCGCGCTCGCGATCGGCGAGTTCAGCGGCGGGCTCGCCCCCGCGCTCGCGAGCCGCGGCGCGGCGGTCGCGGCGGCCGTGGTGCTCGGCTTCACGGTGCTCCAGTGGATCGGCGTCAGGACGGCGGACCGCACCCAGCAGGTCGTGAGCCTGCTCAAGACGCTCGCCCTCGGCGGCCTCGTCGTCCTGTGCTTCGCGCTGCCGCACGCGACCCGCGGGCCGGCGGCCGCGGCCCTTCTCCCGGTCGGGCTGCCGCTGCTCACCGCGGTCATCGTCTCGCTCCAGGGTGTGATCTTCACGTACGACGGCTGGAACGGGATGCTGTACTTCAGCGGCGAAGTGCGCGAGCCGGGGCGCGACATTCCGCGTGCGATGGCGGGCGGCGTGGTGGTGGTCATGGCGGTGTACGTCGCGCTCAACCTGGCGTTCCTGCACGTCCTGCCGCTGGCGCGGATGGCGCACGAGCCGCTGGTCGCGGGCGCGGCGGCGGCGGCGATCTTCGGTCCCCGCGGCGACCACGTGCTGCGCGCGATCATGATCGTGTCGCTGCTCGGCGCGGCCAACGCGATCCTGATGATTTCGAGCCGGGTGCCTTACGCGATGGGCGCGGACCGGCTGGCCCCGGCGGTGATGGCGCGGGTGAACGCCGGTGGCACGCCGACGGTGGCGTTGCTGGCGAGTGCGGCGGTCGCGCTCGCGCTGCTGCTCACCGGCACCTTCGCCACCGTGCTGGCGCTGGCTGCGTTCTTCTTCGTGCTGAACTACGCGGCGTCGTTCGCGTCGCTGTTCGTGCTCCGGCGGCGGGAGCCGGGCGTGCCGAGGCCGTATCGCGCGGTGGGCTACCCGTGGGTCGCCGGTCTGCTGCTGCTGAGTTCCGTGGCGTTTCTGGTGGCGAACGTCGTCGGCGACACCCGCAACAGTTTGCGCTCGCTGGCGCTGCTCGGGTTCAGCTACCCGGTGTTCCTGGCGATCCGGTGGCGGGGATAGGTTCTCTGCGTGACTGTTGAACCGCTGAGTCGTCCTCGAGGCCGGCGCGGGCGGCCGCGGCGCAGCAGAAGCCGATCGCGTTAGCCGGCAGCCGGCTACAGATCCTCTGGTTGCAGGCCGGTGCGTTTGGCAATTCGCGAGCATCTTCGGCCCGATTTCCTCGTCGTCGTGGAATGCGAATACGAAGTCGGGCCAGGCGGCCCGCGTGAGGACGCGGTGGGAGCCACGTTCGCGCTTGATGGCCCAGCCGATACGCAGGAGGGCGGCCAGCACGCGCCGCGCCTTCGCAGCGCGCCAGGCGCTCACGCCGCTTGGAAGGTAACGCTCAGGAGGTTCGGGGCTGCCTCGCCGTGCTCGAGCTGATCGGCCAGCACTCGCAAGGCGAGCGCCTGCACGTGCGCGATCGCCTCGTCCCGGCTCTGCCCATAGGTCATCAGCCCTGGGAGGTCCGGCACGTCAGCGAGCCACCGGCCGTCGTCATCGCGCTCAAGCTCGATCTGGAGATTCATCGTGGCTGTTCCGCTTTGAGCCTCGGTTCCAATCTAACCCAACGGTCCGCTGCGGTCTGACAACGCGTTGTAGCTGGTCGTTAGCCAGCCTGCCAGCGAGTATGTGATTGGGGCGAAGACATGGCCGTGCACGCCGCTGCAGCTGTAGCTCAAGCCATCAAGGCCTCTGGCGCGATCGTGAGCATGGAGCCGGATGCGTTCGTGCAGCTGGTCGCCCGGATCGACGAGCCGTTGGTCGTGC
This sequence comes from uncultured Gemmatimonadales bacterium, assembly GCA_964358595.1. Taxonomy (GTDB): domain Bacteria; phylum Gemmatimonadota; class Gemmatimonadetes; order Gemmatimonadales; family JACORV01; genus CAYHQJ01. Next base: position 5,741 of record CAYHQJ010000048.1, on the reverse strand, counting down.
GTGCCCACAGCCGCTTTCTCGGAGAGCGCTTCGAGTACCTGGTTGGCTATCGTGGGCTGGTCTTCTACACCAAGGCCAAGGTCTTCGATCAGCGATAGACCTCGCGTCGGTGACCGATCTTCACGACCACGACCTCACGCGCCCCGTCATCAACGGTGTACAGCACGCGGTACGGGCCTTGCCGGACCCGGTACTTCTCGTCGCCCGAGAGCTTCTCGTAGCCGGCCGGTCGGGGCTCATCGGCCAGGGCCTGGAGGCGGGCGACGATGCGCTGGCGGTCCTTGGCCGGCAGCGCCTCGAGTTCCTTGCCCGCGGATGGCTTGATGTAGAGGCTATAGCTTGCCACGCCGCCGCAGGTCCTTGAGGACCGCCTCGAACGCCAGGTTCGGCTCCTTGGCCCGCCCCGCAAAGGCCGCCAGGTCCTCAGCATCTTCGGCGAGGGTCTGACGGACGGCCGCGTTGACCAGCTCCGAGATGCTCTGGTCGGTCTCAGCGGCCTTCAGGCGCAGGGCGCGGTGGAGTGCGGCGTCGAAGTACACGGTAGCGCGCTTGGTGGTAGCCATGGGCGCACTATAGCGCCATGACGCTATGGCGTCAAGACGCCACGCTTCGAAGCCTAACCAGGGCGTGACTCGCGTTCACGAACGTGCTCGCCGGCGTTGACCAGCTGCTGCACGGCGGCGCGCACCTGCACGGATGGGGACAGCCGGCCGTGGCCGATCCCACACTCCTCACGGTTCGCGGGTTCGATTCCGCCACCGGACGGTTCAAGTATGAGGCGAATCCAGCCGGCTCAGCGGTCCGCTAGGCGGCGCGCCGCCGCCGGACGCTGCCCGCGGGCTTCCGCTTTCGCTTCTTCGCCGGCGCCTCCACCTTCGCTCGCCACGCCTCGGCGGCCCGCAGCGCTTTGCGCTTGCCCCCGTGGGACACGTCACCAAAGAAGGCCCGGTGGCGCGGCCCGTAGGAGCCGTCGCGGCGCCGGTACCAGCCGATGCGGACGAAGAAGCCATGGGTGCGGGTGGAATCCTGGTCGATGCGGCTGATGCCGCGTCGCGAACGCACTCGGGGACGGGATTTGGGCATAGTTCCTGTGTAGGCTGAGGGTCCGTGGCAGCGAACCGCCGCTGAAGGATCGCACGGACCCCTCCCGCGCTCAAGCCCGCGGTCGCGGGTTCCCGGCGACCCTTCTGCTAGGTGGAAGCCCCCGGGTCAGTCGCTCCAGGACCGCTGCTTGCGCCGTTTGCGTCGCTGCGCGGCGACCGCCTTGAGCCGTCGCGCCATGCTCGGCTTGACGTAGTGACGCCGCTGCCGGAGCTCCTTCAGGATCCCCGACTTCTGGACTTTCCGTCGGAAGGCCTTGAGGGCACGTTCGACACCGTCGGTTTCGGAGAGCATGACTTCTATCATCGCGACACCTCGGATTGCGACACGTATCTGGCAGCGTCCGGAAACGATGAGGCCGGCCCACCCAATGGCGAGCCGGCCGTCACCATGAAGCTCGTGGAACCGGCTTCGGCCCGGGCGCTTAGGCCCCGAGCCGAACCACGTTCTCGGCCGCCGGGCCCTTCTGCCCCTGGACGACGTCGAACTCGACGCGCTCGCCCTCGGTGAGACTCTTGAACCCCTCGGCCTTGATCGCCGAGTGATGGACGAAACAGTCCTTCTCACCGTTCTCCGGAGTGATGAACCCGAAGCCCTTCGCGTCGTTGAACCACTTCACTTTGCCGGTGGTACGCATGCTGACCTACTCCTTGGGATTGTGTAATCGGAGTCCGGTCGATGCCGTACGCGCCGACTACATGGTGTTCGTGATCGAGGCCCTCACGATAGGCTTCTTCCCACGGCGAACGACACCCGTCGTCGCCGCGTGCGATCTCCACGAACACGAAAGGGCCGGCGCGGACGCCAGCCCTTTGAGGTGTCGCCGAAAATCGCGTCCGAAGCCTAACCTCGCCTCCGCGAAAACACAATGCCCGCCCCCAAACCCCCGGCAGGCCGCCCGGCGCGGCAGCCTTGCGCGAGCGCCTCGCAAGCGACATGCTAGCGGATACCCCTCATCGCCCTCGGCACGCGCGAGTAGATCCAGACGTCACGGACCGCGGCCGGCAGGGCGGCCTGCGGAGACGCCCATGGCACTCGCCGACCTGCTGACCGCCGCGATCCTCGCCGAGCCCGGGCGGAAGCCCCGGGACGACGAGCTCGACCTGTTCGGGCTCACCCACCCCGGCAAGGTCCGCCGTGAGAACCAGGATCACTTCCTCCTGGGCACCGTGCACCAGCAGGTGGTAATCCACGGGACGAGCCTCCCTGAGCCCGACCGCCTGCCGCTGCGCGGGGAGCGGCTCGCGACGATCCTCCTGGTGGCCGACGGCGTGGGGGGCGGCCAGGCGGGGCGCGAAGCGAGCCAACTCGCGGTGGAGACGATTGCGCGGTACGTGTCCTCGACGATGCGGTGCTTCCACTCGGCGGGTCGGAATGCCGAGCAGGAGTTGTTCGAGTCGCTGCGTACGGCGGCGCTCGAGGCGCACGCCGCGGTGCGGGCCGAGGGGGCGGCGCGGACCGCAGCGTCCGGGCGACCCGAGGCGAAGCGCATGGCGACGACACTGACGCTCGCGCTCGCGGTGTGGCCGGTGATGTACGTCGTGCAGGTCGGGGACAGCCGCTGCTATCACTACTTCGACGGCGTCCTGCGGCAGGTCACACGGGACCAGACGCTGGCGCAGGACCTGGTGGACAAGGGGGTGCTGCCGCGCGATCGGGTGGCGGCGTCGGGGTTCGGCAACGTGCTGGCGAGCGCGATCGGGGGCAGCGAGGCGACGCCGGAGGTGACGCGCCTCGCCATCCCCCGCGGCTGCGTGGTGCTGCTGTGCAGCGACGGGCTGACGAAGCATGTCTCCGACCCGGAGATCGCCGAACGGATCGGGGTGATGGAGTCGTCCGAGCAGTTGTGCCGGACGCTGCTCGACCTGGCGCTCGAGCGCGGGGGAACCGACAACATCACCGTGCTGGCGGGGAGGGCCAGGGGGTCCTCAATGCAGACTGCCGCCTAGCCGAGGAGCGCTGCCATGACCGAACTCGCCGCCGTCGTGAAGCAGGCCGACCTCGTCCAGTACCAGGACGGCACGGTCGTGAGCCGCACGCTGATCAAGAAGCCGACGGGCACCGTGACGGTGTTCGCCTTCGATCAGGGCGAGGGGCTGAGCGAGCACACGGCGCCGTTCGACGCGCTGGTGTTCCTGATCGAGGGTGAGGCCGAGATCGCCATCGCGGGGACGCCGCACCGCGTCGCCGCGGGCGACCTGCTGAAGCTGCCGGCGGGCCGGCCGCACGCCGTGCGCGCGCTGACCCGGTTCAAGATGGCGCTGGTGATGATCCGGGAGTGAGCCCCGCCGCCGTCAGGAGGATGCCGTTGCGTGAGGGGTCGCGAACAAGCAGGCCGGTGGGCGTCCCGCTGATCGCCGCGCCGGCCGCGCGCAGCCGCTCCACCACGCGCTCACGCGCGGCCTCGTCGGGCAGCCGTACCTCGAAGTGGCGCAGTCCGGTGGCATCGGGCGGCGACGGCGGCGCCCCCCGGCCCGCCCACGTGTTGAAGCCGATGTGGTGGTGGTAACCGCCCGCCGAGACGAACGACGCCGAGGGTCCGTACCGCGTCGTGAGATCGAAACCCAGCACGTCACAGTAGAACGCCTCCGCTGCCGCGACGTCGGCGACGTGCAGGTGCACGTGGCCGATCAGCGTGCCGGGCGGCAGCGCCCCGTCGCCTTCCGCCGACACCGGCTCCGGCTCCGCGAGCAGGTCGTCCACGTCGAGCGCGTCGGTGGCCATGGCGATGCGCGAGCCCTCCCGCGGCCACTCGGCGCGCGGCCGGTCGCGGTAGATCTCGATGCCGTTGCCTTCGGGATCGGCGAGATACAGCGCCTCGCTCACCCGGTGGTCGGACGCGCCGTGCAGTGGCGTATTCGTTCGCCCGAGGTGCCGCAGCACCTCGGCGAGCGCCGGGCGCGAGGGCAGCAGCACCGCGAAGTGGTACAGCGCGGTCGTGCCGCGCACCGTCCGCGCGTCCGGCTCCCCCACCAGCACCACCAGCGTGGCTCCGCCGGCGCCGAGCTGCGCCACGTTCCCCTCGCGGCGCTGCACCGCGAAGCCGAGGCGCTCCCGGTAGAACGCGAGCGCCCGCTCGAGGTCGCGGACGGCGAGGTGAACCGCGCCGATCGCCGTCTCGGGATGGATGGAGCGGCCCACCGGATGCGCGGTCTCCCTACGCCGCCTGCGCGGCCTGCCGCACCAGCTCGACGTCGAGCGAGATCTTCACCTCGTCGCCCACCGCCACGCCGCCCGCCTCGAGCACCTGGTTCCACGTCAGGCCGAAGTCGCGCCGGTTGATCTTCGCCGTGGCGCTGAACCCTGCGCGCTCGCCGCCCCACGGGTCGCGGCCCCGGCCCTCAGGCGACGCCGCGAGCGCCACCTCGCGCGTCGTCCCGCGGATCGTGAGATCGCCGATCACCCTCAGGCCGCCGTCCGCTCCCACCTCGACGCGCCGGCTGCGGTAGGTGATCGCGGGGAAGTGCTCCACGTCGAAGAAGTCGGGCGAGCGCAGGTGCTGGTCGCGCTGCTCCACCCGCGTGTCGATGCTCGCCGTCCCGATCGTCACGTCCACCGCCGCGCGGGTCGGATCGGCCTCGTCCATCGTCACCATGCCCTGCACCTCCCCGAATCGCCCCTTCACCGTCGAGATCATCAGGTGCCTGACCGCGAACTCCACGTTGCTGTGGGCCGGGTCAATCTGCCAGGCGGCGACCGCCGGGACCGGGGTCTTCACGGTCGTCGTCATCGTCGTACCTCCATCGGAAGCGGGCCGCGCCGCGCGCCGCCCCTAGTCAGTTACTCCATGTCAGGCACTATACTCGGATAAGTTACTCTTGTCAAGTAGCTCACCTTTCGTTAGTATCTAACCATGGGCAAGCGTGCCGCTTCCGTCTGTTCCCGCTTCCACCGGGCGGTCGAGCTGATCGGCCGGCGCTGGACCGGCGCGATGCTGCAGGCGCTGCTGGGCGGGCGGATGCGCTACGCGATGCTGCGGGACGCCATCCCCGACATCAGCGACCGCATGCTGTGCGAGCGCCTCAAGGAGCTCGAGGCCGAGGGGATCGTGCGGCGGATCGTGACGCCGGAGACGCCGGTCCGGGTCGAGTACGAGCTGACCCAGAAGGGCCGCGCGCTGAGCGACGCGCTCCAGGCCATCGGGGCGTGGGCACAGGAGTGGATTCCGCCGCTGCCGGCGGCGCCGAAGGCGAACACGCCGCCAGCCACCCCGGCATCTCACGGCGGCTGAAGCCGCCGCTCGGCTCTGCCGCTCAAGCGGCGGTGCATCGTCGCCTTGGCGACAGTCGCCGAGCCGCGGCTTGAGCCGCGAGCGCACTCTTAGCCGAGCTGTTTCGCCACGCGCCGCGCCGCGCGCGCGTCCAGCCCGCCCCGCTTCGCCAGCTCCAGCGTCGCCCTTCCCAGCTCGGCATAGAGCCGCCGCACCGGCGCCGGCAGCGCCGCCAGGTGCCGCCGCAGCGTGCGAACGTCGCCGCGCGCGAGGGGACCGGTGAGCGCCCGCGCCGGCCCGTACGCCGCCACGTTGTCCACCGAGGCCTGGGTCAGCGGCGCCAGCGCCCGCCGCGCCGCGTGGCGAGCGAACCCCGACGCGACCAGCAGATCCTCGGCCACCGCCAGCAGCGCCACCACGTAGTTCGACG
>CAYHQJ010000047.1:0-14765 GCA_964358595.1 uncultured Gemmatimonadales bacterium | reverse complement strand
CGGCATCTACTGCTATCCGTTGACCGTGCAGGATGGCGCGAACATGCGAATCACAATTCCGAGGAACACTGAAATCACAGGCATGTCACCCGCAGCCTGAGGCACTCCGACAGCCGCAGGCCCGCACCGTACAACAACATCACCATCAGCCGCGGCCTGCCGCCCAGCTGGTCCAGCACCGCGCGCACCTCCTCCCGCGTCAGCACGACCGGCAGGCGGTGCGGCTTCTTGGCCCACACGATCCCCTCGAGCCAGCCCGGATCCATCCGCAAGACCCGCTTGTACAGAAAAACGAGCGCGGCCGTGGCCTGGTTCTGCGTGCTCGCACTCACCCGGCCCTCAATCGCCAGGCTCGACAGAAACCGCGCGATCTCCTCGCGGCCCAGCTCGTCCGGGTGACGCATGCCGTGATACCGGACGTACCGCTTCACCCACGCGGCATACGCCCGCTCGGTACGCCAACTGTAGTGGCGCAACCGTACCTCGACGCGCAGCCGCGCGAGGAGCTTCCCGCCGGATGGGACCGAACCCGGTTGCCCGACCATGCCCTACTACTTATAGAAGAGATGGGCCTGAGATCCGTTACCGAATTATTGCGTCGGAGCTCGACGACTCCCTACGCCTTCAGCTTCTCCAGGAAGTGCGTGCGAAACTTCGCCACCTTCGGCGCGACCACGAACCGGCAATACGGCTGGTTCGCGTTCCGGCGGAAGTACTCCCGATGATACGCCTCGGCCGGGTAGAACGCCGCGAACGGCACGACCTCCGTGACGAGCGGATCGTCGTAGACACCGCGCGCCGTCAGATCGGCCACGACCACCCCGACCACCCGGCGCTGCTCGTCGCCGTGGGTGAAGATGACCGAGCGGTACTGCGTGCCGATGTCGCCGCCCTGACGGTCGGGCGTCGTCGGATCGTGGATGACGAAGAACACCTCGAGGATCTCCCGGTAGGTGACGACCGCGGGATCGAACGTGACCTGCACGACCTCGGCGTGACCCGTGGTCCCGCCGCACACCGCTTCGTAGCTCGGGTTCGGCTCGCGGCCGCCCGCGTAGCCCGACACGACGTTCGTCACGCCACGCAGGTTCTCGTACACCGCCTCGAGACACCAGAAGCAGCCGCCGCCCAACGTCGCAATCTCAGACTGCCGCATGGCCGAGTGAACGCTCGTGAAGGTTCTGGAGTTCCAGTGCGCGTCGCTTGAGCGACAGGCGCCGAGCCGCGGCTTCAGCCGCGACCAGCCGCCAACCGCGAGGGCCGTCAGCCCAGGAACCGCGCCAGCCGCTCGAACATCGCCGGCCACCGCGCCGAGGCGCCGCGATCGGCCACCCCGTACTCGGCGAGGGCAACGTGGGTGCCGCGCGGCGTGGGCCGCAGAACGACGACGAGCTCGCCCGCCTCCGCCCCGGAGGCTCCGCCGGCAGGCGCGGGCAGCCGCCAGCGCACGAAGCGGTCCTCGATGGCGTCCACGCGCTCGGCACCGTCGAGCACGCCATCGCTCCAGCGCTCCAAGACCTCGCGATCGGTCAGCGAGCGATACACCGGCGCCGCCTCGGCGGGGATCTCGCCCGAGGCGAAGTAGCGCTCGCCGCCCCGCAGCGCGGGATCCGCCGCGCGCGCGTCAGTCCCGGTCTCGATCATCAGCCCCAGCGCCGCGAGCCCCTGGAGCCAGCCGGCGAAGTGGCCCTGGATCGCAGCGTCCCACCCGGCGCCCTCGCCCCAACCCGCGTGGCGCAGGTCCACCCGCGTCCCGCCACCCAGCTCGTGCAGCGTGAGCGAAACCTCGGTCGGCTCCGGCGTGTGCGGCCACGCGACCTTGAGGTGGAACGGCGGCTGCTCGTCGCGCTCCTCCGGCCACACCTTCGGCGGCAGCCCGTCGAACAGCAGGTCGGCCCGAGCGAACAGCGCCGCCCAGACCTGGCCGGGCGGCGCCGCCACGAAGCTCTGAATGTGGATCGCTTGCATGCGTCGCTAGATGGCGCTCTCCTCGATCACGATCCCCCGCTTCGCCAGCTCCTCGATGTACGGTTGGCACGGCACGCACTCGTCGGGTACGTACACGCCGTGCTGCGCGATCCGGCCATCGAGCTGCATGATCCCGGTGATCGCGAGCGAGTAGCCCGTCGTGCGCATCATCGAGGTCACGTGGCGCTTGGCGTCGTACCGATCCACCATCTGCCACCGCGTGCCGGCGCTCCTGCCGTTCTTCGTCCCGCGCACCTCGACGCGCAGCGCGATGAGGTCCCGGCCGTGCGGCTTGACCAGGACCGGCGCCGTGGCGGCGATGAACACGTCGCGCGGCTTCACCCTCTGGCCGTTCACCTCGATCGGCTCGTTGCCGAGCAGCCCCAGATCGCGAATCGGCTTCATGATCGCGACGTGCCCCGGGTAGCGGAGCGTCTTGTACTCCATCGTCGCGATCTTCCCCTCGTAGCTGGACGGCATGGTCGAGATGCCGCCGCCGGTGTGGAACGCCTCGAGCATGCCGACGGGCGCCGGGAACTCGATCGTCTCCAGCTCGCTCAGCGCGTCCACCCGCGTCGTCTTCCCGCCACGCAGCACCCACGAGGGCGTCGTGTAGTAGTCGAGCGCGCCCTCGAGCGAATACACCACCATGTAGTTGAGCGGCGGCTCGGGATGCTGCGGCAGCCCGCCGACGTAGATCTTCACGCTGTCCGTCTTGTCGAGCCGGCGGATCCCCTCCCCCGCCAGGACGTTCACCATCCCGGGCGCGACGCCGCAGTCGGGGATGATCTTCACCCGCTGCTTCGCCGCCTCCGCGTGCAGCTTCTTCTGGTTCAGCACGATCTCCGTGTTGCCGCCGAGGTCGGCGAAGTGGATCCCCGCATCGAGCGCCAGCTTCGCGAGGTCGTAGTTGTAGTAGTAGGGCGCCGCCGAGAGCACGCAGTCGGCCCGGCGCATCGCCGAGCGCACCGCCCCGTGGTCGGTCAGGTCGAGCTTCAGCAGCTCGAGCTTGCCGCCGCCCTTGAACGGGTCCAGGAACCTGGGGAGGTGGTCGATGACCTTGTCGGCGACGACGACCGCCTGGGTGGCGCTCTGCTGCACCAGATCGAGGGCGCAGGCGGAACCCTGCTTACCGGCACCGATGACGAGAAAGCGCATAACCGACGTTCAAGAGTCCGAGGTTCACGGATTGACGGGGCCCGCAGCGCGGGCCGCGGAGACAGCGACGAAAAGTAGCCAGGGACCGGCCGGAATGCAGACCGGGACGCGGGGTCTCAGCGGGGTTCGGGCCCCCGCACGGTGGCCGTTAGCAGAAGAGTTTCGTCGGGATCCACGCGGACCTCGTCCGGCAGGGCGTCGAGGACGAAGCTCACGATCTGCTCGTCCTGCGCCGGATCGAGCGTGAAGTCGGGCCGCGCGATCACCGCGCCACGTGACACGACATGCACCGGCACCCGCGCGATGCGGAACCGCCCCCACGCCTCGCTTTGCACCTGCCGCACGCGCAGCGTCACGCGACGCTGCGCCGTATCCACTTCCCAGCGCGCATCAAGCTGCGGGTAGCCCGGCTGGTACAGCCACTGGCGAAAGAACCGGGCGAGGGGCTGTCCGGCCGCCCGCTCCATCATCCGCTGGAACTGCTCGCTCGCGACCGCCGAGTCGCGATACGCCGCGTAGTAGTCGCGGACGCCCGAGAAGAACGCGGAGTCGCCGACCAGGCCGCGCAACATGTGCAGCACCCACGCGCCCTTCTGGTAGGCGTTCGCGTTGAGCAGCCGGTTGGGATCCGTCTCCGCGCTGTCTACGATCGGGCGGCCGACCACCGCGGAGCGCAGGTACGTCTCGCGGTCCCGGCGCATCCCGCGCGCGAGGACCGAGTCGCCGCCCAAGGCGGCGCCCGCCACCAGGTCGAAGTAGCTCGCGAACCCCTCGGACAGCCACAGGTGCGGCCAGTCGCGCGGCGTCACCGCGTCGCCGAACCACTGGTGCGCCGTCTCATGCCGCACGACGTCCTCGCCCATCGTGCGCTGCACGTACGACTGCTCGGCGTAGAAGATCGCGGAGCTGTTCTCCATCCCGAGGTAGCGCGTGGACGACTCGACGTGCGCGAGCTTCTCGAACGCGAACGGGCCGACGATCCGCTGCAACGTCTCGAGGATCTCGGTCGCGCGCCGGAACGGCACGCCGTCGGCGAACGCGGAGTCCTCGGGATAGGTCCACACCTCGATCGGGATCGTGTCCCGCGCGTTGATGACCGGCCGGTGGCGGCTCACCGTCATCTGCGCCGCGCCGAGGACCATGGTGTACGTCGGGATCGGCGCCCTCTCGACGCAGGACGTGGACCGCGGGCGGCGCGGCACCGGAGCGCAGCGGCCGTTGGCCACCACGACCCAGCCCGGCGGCGCGTCGATCAGCCAGGACACCCGCGCCTTGTCGCTCGGGTGGTCCACCGTCGCCAGCCAGTAGCGCGCGCGGTTCGGCCAGTTGTCGCCGAAGAACGAGCGCCGCCCCCGCGCCGTCGTTCGCGCGACGAGCCCGTCGCGCGCGACGCCGTGATAGGTCACGATCAGGCTCTGCTCGCGCGCGCGCGCGATCGGCACACGGAGGACGCGGCCGTCGTACGCAAACCGCAGCGACTCGACGGTGACAGAGTTCACGACGGAGTCCATCGTCATACCGACCAGGTCAAGCGCCAGCGTGTCTCCCGCGCCGGGCTCGCGCCGGAAGCCGATCGTCGCGCTCACGCGAATCACGGCACCGGTGTCCGGGAGGACGACGGAGAAGTGGTAGTCCTGGACGTCGATGCCGCGCTGCTGCGCGCGGACCGCACCGGTCAGCGCGGCGAGCGCAACCGCGGCCGCGGCGGCCGCCCGCGTCATCGCCCCGTGTAGCGCACCCGGAAGACGCGCCCGCCGTAGTCGTCGCTGACGAGCAGGCTGCCGTCGGGCAGCACGAGCAGGCCCACCGGCCGGCCCCACACCGGCCCGCCTCCCGCCGGCAGGAACCCGGTGATGAAGTCGCGGATGCTCTCGGGCCGCCCGTTCACCACGTTCACGTGCACGACCTTGTAGCCTGTCGGCACGCTGCGGTTCCAGCTCCCGTGGTACGCGACGAACGCGTCGCCGCGGTACTCGGCGGGGAATTGCGCGCCTTCGTAGAACGTCATGCCGAGCGGCGCCGAGTGCGCCTGGAAAGTGATCGCCGGCGGCTCGACCTGCGAGCAGTCGGCGCCGGGATACTCCGGGTTGCGCACGTTGGGCAGGTTGCAGCGCGGCCAGCCGTAGTCGCGCCCCCCGCCCAGGATGTTGATCCGCTCCGGCGGCCAGTCGTCGCCCAACCAGTCACGGTCGTTGTTCGTCGCCCACAGCTCGCCGGTCGCCGGATGGAAGGCGAGGCCCACCGAGTTGCGCAGGCCGCGCGCGAACACCGCGCCGTTGCTCCCGTCCACGTCGTAACGCATCACCGCCGCGCGCCGCGGATCGCTCTCGTCGCAGAGGTTGCACGAGCTGCCGATCGCGACGTACAGCTTCCCGTCCGGCCCGAACACCACCGTGCGGGTCCAGTGGTTGCCGCCGACCGGCAGCCCGTCCACCACGACCTGCGGCGCCGCGGAGCCCGGCACGAACCTCACGACGCGATGCGTCTCGCCCACGTACAGCGTGTCGCCGCGGAACGCGAGCCCGTGCGGGCGGTTGAGCCCTTGCGCGACGACGACCACCGAGTCGACCCGCCCGTCGCGGTTCGCGTCGGGGAGCTTCACCACCCGGCCCACCCGCGGCTGCGACAGGTACGGCACGCCGTCCGGCCCGAGCGCGAGCCAGCGCGGATTGTCGAGCCGCTCGGCGTACACCTCGACCGCGAACCCCTGCGGCACCTGGAGCACGTGCCCGGCCACCCGCACCTCCACCCGCCCGCCCGCGGGCGCCTGGCCAGCCACGGGAGCCGCACACCCGCACACGACAGCCAGCAGCACCACCACTGCCGACCGAACACCGCCCACCCACTGCGCCCACTGCGCCCTCTGACCACCGTCAGCTCGCATAGACTCCACCAAGCGCCGACTCCGGCGCCGGCACCGCTTTCTCCCGGCTCACCAGCGCCTCCGCCTCCGCCTTCAGAATCTCGGCTTCGACGCGCGCCTCGACCTCCTCGAGCTGCGCGGCGGCCATCCCTTCCTTCTTGAGATGCTCCTCGTACAGGCCGATCGGGTCCTTCTTGCCCCACTCGGCGAACCACTCGGCGGGGAACGTGTCGCGCGCCTCGCGCTCATCGTGGGTCGCGTGGCCGCCCATCCGGAAGGTCTCGGCGATCAGCATGACCGGGCCTTCGCCGCGCCGGCACCGCTCGACCGCGAGATGCGTCGCCGCGTAGGCGTCGAGCACGTTGTTCCCGTCGAACACCGCACCCCACATCCCGTACGTCGCCGGCAGGTCCGCGAAATCGGCGGGCAGGTGGTGCTGGCTCAGCCGCGTGCCGAGGGCGACCTGGTTGTTCTGCACGATGAAGATCGCGGGGACCTTCTGCACCGCGGCGAAGTTGAACCCCTCGTGGCTCACGCCCGCCTTGGTCGAGCCGTCGCCCACCCAGGTGAGCGCCACGCGGCGCTCGCCTCGCAGCTTGGCCGCGAGCGCGATCCCGGCGATCACCGGCACCATGTCGCCGACGTGCGAGATCGGCTGGAGGACGTTGAAGCGCATCGCGCCGTGGTGCAGGTCGCGCCCGTGCGAGGGGGAATCAGCGGTGGCGAGGTAACTCCGGAAACTGTCCGCGACACTCATCCCCATCTCGGCGCACGCACCGGCGTTCCTGATCATCGGCGCGACGACGTCGCGCTTCTTGTCGAGCGCGTGCACCGGCCCGACGGTCGCGGCTTCCTCGCCCGTGCCGAGCCACGCCTTGGAGATGACGCCGGTGCGCACCCAGCGCTTCAGCGTCACGTCGTGCAGCCGGGTGCGCAGCAGCCCGGCGTACAGCTCGAGCAGGCGCTTCTCGTTCAGCGACTCGACGACGGTGCGGCGCTCGGGATCCCGGCGCGCGGTCTCGCCGAACGCCGCGACCAGCACGGGGTCCGGCGTCCAAGTGACGTACTCGGGTGGGTCGTAGGCGGGGTAGCGTTTCATAAGGAGAAGCCGTCGGACGTTGACGTTGAACGCTAAACGTCTAACGGCTCAGAAACACCTCTCCACCCTTCATGACGAACTGCACTCTTCGCATCGCACCAATGTCCGCGAGCGGGTCGCCCTGCACGGCGACGATGTCGGCAAGCTTGCCGGCCGCGATCGAGCCCGCGTCGCGCTCCACGCCGAGCAGCGTAGCGGCGTTCATGGTGCCCGCCACGATCGCCTGCATCGGCGTGAGCCCGGCCATGCTCACCAGCAGCTCGAACTCGTGGCCGTTGGTGCCGTGCGGGAACACGCCCGCGTCGGTGCCGAGGGCGATGGCCACGCCCGCCTGCACCGCGATGGGGATGCCGCGCTGCCTCGCCTCGTAGGCCATCCGGCCCTTGCGCGCCGCCCACGGCGGCAGCCGCGACTCGTTCCCGGGCCCGCCCACGGCCTCGCTCGCCGTCAGCGTCGGCACCAGCCACGTGTGGTGCTCCACCATGACGCGCGCGGCCTCCTCGGTCATGAACGAGCCGTGCTCGATGCTGTTCACGCCCGCGCGCGCCGCGGCGATGATCCCCTCGGTGCCGTGCGCGTGCGCGGCGACGCGCCGCTCGGCGAGGCGCGCGGTCCGCACCGCCACCGCCAGCTCGTCCTCGTCCATCTGCTGCACCCCGACCGCGTCGCCCTGCGAGAGCACGCCGCCGGTCGCGCAGATCTTGATGACGTCGGCTCCGTACTTGATCTGCAGCCGCACCGCCTCGCGCACCTGCTCGGGCCCGCTCGCGATCCCCTCCAGCGGCCCCGGCTCGCGCCCGAACAGCCCCGGCAGGAAGCCGTTGTCGTCGCAGTGCCCGCCCGCGATCCCGATCGCGTTCCCGGCCGCCAGGATCCGCGGCCCCGGCACGCGTCCGGCGGCGATCGCGTTGCGCAGCGCGATGTCCGCGAAGCCGGCGGCGCCCACGTTGCGCACGGTGGTGAAGCCCGCCTCGAGGGTGAGCCGCGCGTTGCGCACGCCGAAGATGGCGTTGTCGGCCGGTCCCTCGCGCACCGTCGCATTCACCCAGTCGCCTTCGCCCACTACCCGGCCGGCGAGGTGCACGTGCGCGTCGATGAACCCCGGCAGCACGGTGTAGCGCGACAGGTCGATCACGCGCGCACCCGGCGGGACCGCGACGTTTGCGCCGACGGCCTCGATGCGGTCGCCGCGGATGACGATCACCGCGCCCCGCACCGGCGCGGCGCCCGTGCCGTCAATGAGCGTGCCCGCCCGGATCGCCACCACCGGCGGCGCCTGAGGAGCCTGCTGCGCGACGGCGGCCATCGCAGCTGCGGCGCTCGCGAGAACGGCGACCAGCATCCCTCTCATTTCACGTCTCCCGTCTCACGCCTCACCTCAAAACAGCTTCCCCTTGAGCTTGCTCATCAGCCCTCCGCTCGCCCTGCCCGAGGCCTGCTCCAGCGCGTCCCCGAGCTCCTTCGCGCTCTGGTAGCGGTCGTTCGGCTCGGCCTCGATCGCCTTCATCAGCGCCTTTTCGAACTCCGGCGAGAACACGAGGTCCGCGCGCGCCTTGCGCAGCGGCAGCGGCTGCCCGCGCAGCCGCGCGATCATCATGTCCTGCGCGCTCTTCCCCTCGAACGGCAGCCGTCCCGTGAACATCTCGAACGCCACCAGCCCGAGCGCGTAGATGTCGGAGCGCCCGTCGAGCGGCTTGCCGCGGATCTGCTCCGGGCTCATGAACTCCGGCGTGCCGAGGATGATGCCGGTCGCGGTGAGCTTGGCCATCCCCGGCTCGGCGCGCCGTTCCTTGGCGAGGCCGAAGTCGGTCACCACCGCGCGCAGCTTCCCGTCCGGATCGGGGCAGAGGAAGATGTTCTCCGGCTTGAGGTCGCGGTGCACGATCTGCTGCTCGTGCGCGACGGCCAGCGCGTCGCACACCTGCTTCATGATCGGCACGCCGACCTCGAGCGGGATCGGTCCCTCGCGGACCTCCTTGTCGGAGAGCAGCTCGCCTCTGAGCAGCGACATCACGAGGTAGATGAGGCCCTCGTTCGTCTCGCCCAGCCGCATGATGCGGCAGATGTTCGGGTGGTCGAGCCGCATCGCGAGCCCCGCCTCGCGCCGCAACCGCTCCGCCGCCGTCTTGTCCTGCGCGAGCTTGGGGGTCATGATCTTGACCGCCACGCTCTCGCCCGTCGAGATGTCCTTCGCCTCGTACACGAACGACATCCCGCCCTCGCCCAGCTTGCGCACCACCTGATAGCGCTGGTCGAGCGTCTGGTTGCGCAGCGTCTTGGCCGGGTCCTGGCCGGAAGGGGGCGGCTTGATCGCCGCGCGGACCTGCGTGGAGCCGGCGCCGGCCACGACGGGCGTAGGCGGCACGGTGATCTCGACCAGCTTCTGCCCGTCCTTCGGGCAGAACTTCGCCTCTCCGGTATACACGGAGTGGCACGTGGGGCAGCGTCGTTGGCTCACAGGCGCACCAGGTTGCGGCCGTCGGCCTTCGCGCGGTAGAGCGCGCTGTCAGCCAGGGCCAGGAAGGTTTCGGGGGTCGTAGCCTTGGGGTCGGGGAAGCTGGCCACGCCGATCGACACCGTCACCTGCAGCGGCTGCGCCGCGTCACCGAACGGATACTGCTGGATCCGCTGTCGCATGCGCTCGGCGAAGATCATCGCTCCGTGCGCCGCCGTCTCGGGCAGCACGATCACGAACTCCTCGCCGCCGTAGCGCGCCACCGCGTCCACCGAGCGCACCTCCCGGCCCAGCAGCTCGCCAAGTTGCCGCAGCACCGTATCGCCGACGAGGTGCCCCCTGCTGTCGTTGACCGACTTGAAGTGGTCGAGGTCCACCATCAGCAGCGCGAGTACCAGGTTGTAGCGCCGCGCACGCTCGAGCTCGCGCTCCAACACGTCGATCAGCGCGCGCCGGTTGTAGCACCCGGTGAGCGCGTCGGTCGCGGCCAGCTCCTCGAGCCGCTCGCGCTCCGCCGCCACCGTCGCGAAGTCGTGGGCCTTCTCGAGCGCGGCCACCGCCGCCGTGATCACCGAGTCGGCGAACTCCGCGCTCTCGGCCGTGAGCGCGGTCTCCCCCAGCACCGAGCGGAGGTACAGGACGCCCGTCTGCTCCTCCCTCATGCGGAACGGGAGCGCGACGACCGAGAGCGTCGGCACGGCCACTCCGTCGCGCAGCCAGCCCCGCCGCACGTGCTCGAACAGCGGGTCCGTCGTCACGTCCTCCACGATCACCGTCCGGCCCGTCTCGAGCGCCTTCAGGATCTCCGGATAGCGCGACAGCTCCACCCGCAGGTTGCGCAGCATCGGGTTCTCGAACGCCGCCACCACGGTGCCGTGCGTCTCGCCCGGCTGGGCCAACACGATCGAGCACTTCGAGATCCCGAGCGCGCGCGCCACGCGCCGCGCCAGGATGTGGTAGATCTCGTCCGGCTTCAGCGAGTCGGTGACCTCGTGCAGGATGTCCACGATGGACGTGCTCTGCTTGAGGTCCTCCGCCACCGCGTCCAGCGTGCGCTGCATCGCCTGCACTTCGCGCCCGCGCTTGAGGTGCGCCTCCACCCGCGCGAGCAGCTCCTTCATGCGGAACGGCTTCGGCACGAAGTCCGACGCGCCGATCTCCAGCGACTTCACCGTCCCGTCCTCGGGCGGCATCGACGAGATCATCAGCACCGGCAGGTCGCGCCAGCGCGGCTCGCTGCGGATGCGCTGCAGCAGCTGCAGTCCGTCCACCTTCGGCATCATGATGTCGAGCAGCACGAGGTCGGGCTGCTCCTCCTGGATGCGCTCGAGCAGCCGCTCGCCGTTCGGCACCGTGACCACCCGGTAGCCGTGCTCCTTGAGGATCCAGGTAAGGGTGTTGACGAGCGCGGCGTCGTCGTCCGCGACCAGTACCTTGGCGCCGGCCACCGAGGAGATGGGCGGACTGCTCACGCGCCCTCGGCGAGGAGGGCGACGAGGCCCTCCCACTCGACGTTGCCGCCCGAGAGGACGAGCACCACCGGCCCAAGAACCGCGCCCGGCTCCTGGCCGAGCAGCCACGCGAGGGTCGCCGCGCCCGAGGGCTCGACCACCAGCTTCAGCCGCTCGAGCGCGTAGCGCACCGCGCCCCGCAGCGCGCCTTCCGAGACCGTGAACGCCTGGTCCACGTAGCGCGACAGGTGCTCCCAGTTCAACGCGCCGACCGAGAGCGTGATCAGGCCGTCGGCGATGCTGCCCGTCTTCTCCAGCGTGACGCGCCGCCCCTCGGCGAGCGAGCGCGCGAGCTTCGCTGCACCCTCGGGCTCCACCGTCACCACTCTCGCACGCGGCGCGAGCGCCTTGATCGCCGTCGCCACGCCCGAGGAGAGCCCGCCGCCGCCCACCGGGACCGCGACCGTCGCCACCCCGGGACAGTCGGCCGCGATCTCGAGCCCGATCGTCCCCTGCCCCGCGATGATGGCCGGGTGGTCGAACGGCGGCACCACCGCGAGGCCCTCGGCCTCCGCGATCTCCGTCGCCCGCGCGTGCCGGTCCGCCGACGTGCGGCCCGCGAGCACCACCTCGCCGCCCAGCCGCTCGACGCCGCCGCGCTTGGCGGCCGTCACCGTCTCCGGCATGACGATCACCGCGCGCACGCCGAAGCGCGCCGCCGCGTACGCCACCGCCTGGCCGTGGTTGCCCGAGGAGAACGTGATGACGCCGCGCGCGCCGCCCTCCACGAGCTGGCGCACCAGATTGTAGGCGCCGCGCACCTTGAAGGCGCCGATGCGCTGGAGGTTCTCGGGCTTGACGAACACCGGCACGCCGAGCCGGTGGCTGAGGTCGTCGGCCGGGAGCAGCGGCGTGCGCACGGCGACGCCCGCGATCGCGTCGGCGGCCGCGCGGATCACCTCGAGGGTGACGAGGTCGGGAGGGGCGATGGCAGTCACCGCGGCTTCATCGGGAAGCACGCCAAGCTACGGCCCCAACGGACCGGCGGCAAGTCTATGTCGCCAACGGAGAAACGTGGCGTCACGGACGTGGCGTCACGGCTTGCGCGCCCTGCGCTTCAGGAACCAGTGCGTCGCGGCGAGATCCACCACCATCACGCCGAACAGGATCAAGCTCCCCAGGTCGCCGATCACGCCGTACCAGCGCAGCCCGGCGACGAGCAGCGAATAGGTCACGACACCGGCGAGGACCAGCGGCTTGTTCACGACGCTCGCGCCACAGGCGGCCTACCTCGACTTCACCGGCTGACGGGCGTCAGGAAGGCCCGCGCTCGACCGCGAACGCGAACACCGTCCGCGAGCGGTATTCCTGGCCCGGCCGCAGGATGGTCGAGGGGAACAGCGGCTGATTCGGCGAGTCGGGGAAGTGCTGCGTCTCGAGGCAGAACCCGTAGCGGTGGCGGTAGACGTAGCCCGCCTTCCCGGTGATGCTCCCGTCGAGGAAGTTGCCCGAGTAGAACTGCAGGCCCGGCTCGGTGGTGTAGACGTCGAGCGTGCGCCCGCTGCCGGACTCGACCACGCGGGCCGCGTGCACCAGAGCGGCGCCGGAGCGATTGAGCACGAAGTTGTGGTCGTAGCCCAGCCCGTTCTTGAGCTGCGAGTCGTCCCGCCCGATCCGCGCGCCGATGGCAGTCCGCGTCCGGAAATCGAACGGGGTGCCGGCCACCGGCGCGACCACGCCGGTCGGGATCAGCGTCGAGTCCACCGGCGTGAAGGAATCGGCGTCGATGGTCAGCACGTGGTCGAGGATATCGCGCGTCCCGCCTCCGGCGAGGTTGAAGTAGCTGTGCTGCGTCAGGTTCACCGGCGTCGCCTTGTCGGTCGTGCCGTGATAGTCCACCACCAGCTCGTCGCGATCGGTGAGCGTGTAGGTCACCCGGACGCGCAGCGTGCCGGGGTAGTTCTCCTCGCCGTCCGGGCTGGTGTAGGCGAACGCGACGCCGACGCCGCTGGCGGTCTCGAGCGGCTCGGCCGCCCACACCACCTTGTCGAAGCCCCTGGCGCCGCCGTGCAAGTGGTTCGGGCCGTTGTTGGTCGCGAGGCGGTAGGTCCGGCCGTCCAGGGTGAAGCGACCCCGCGCGATCCGGTTGCCGTACCGGCCGATGATGGCGCCGAAGTACGGCGTGCCCCGGAGGTAGGCCTCCAGGCTGTCCAGGCCGAGCACGATGTCCCCGAGCCGGCCGTTGCGGTCCGGCGTCCGGAGCGACACGATGATGCCGCCGTACGTGATCGCCCGGACCTCCACCCCGGTGGCGTTCGTGAGGGTGAACAGCTCGACGGCCGCGCCGTCCGGCGTGCGGCCGAACGGCGAACGGGTGAGGCCGCGCCCGGCCCGGGGTCCGCGCGGCGGCCCTACCCCTCGGCCCCCGCTTCCACCGGCTCGCTCTCGCCGGCCTCGCCCTCCTCGCCGCCTTCGTCCTCGCGCACCACGCGCGCGACGTCCTGGACCGCGTCGCCCTCGTCCAGGTTGATGATCTTCACGCCCTGCGTGTTCCGGCCGATGACGCGGATATCGTCCACCGGCAGCCGGATGATGACGCCGTGCCTGCTGATCACCATCAGCTCGTCGCCGGGGATGACCTCCTTGAGCGCCACCACGGCGCCCGTCTTGTCGGTGCACCTCAAGGTGATGATGCCCTTGCCGCCGCGGTACTGCACCCGGTAGTCGGCCAGCTCGGAGCGCTTGCCGAGGCCGTGCTCGGCGACCGCCAGCAGCGTGGCTTCGCGCCGCACCACCACCATGCCGATGACGGCGTCGCCCGGCTCCAGTTCGATCCCCTTCACGCCGGTCGTGGCGCGGCCCATGTCGCGCGCGTCCTTCTCGTGGAACCGGATCGACATCCCGTGCCGCGTGGCGAGCACGACGTCGTTCGTCCCATCGGTGATCTGGACGTCGATCAGCTCGTCCCCGTCCTCGATGTTGATCGCGTTCAGCCCCGTCGTGCGCACGTTCCCGTAAGCCGACAGCACCGTCTTCTTCACGGTGCCGTTGCGGGTGGCGAACATCAGGTACTTGTCGTCGCCGAACTCGCGCACGTTCACCAGCGCCGCGATCCGCTCCTCGGGCTTGATCGCGATGCAGTTGACGATCGGCTTGCCCTTCGCCGCCCGCCCCATCTGCGGGATGTCGTACACCTTGAGCCAGTACACCTGGCCGTTCTGGGTGAAGAACATCACGTAGTCGTGGGTGGACGCGATGAACAGGTGCTCGACCCAGTCCTCTTCCTTCGTGTGCATCCCGTTCAGCCCGCGCCCGCCACGCCGCTGCCGCCGGTAGGTCGAGACGGCGATCCGTTTGATGTAGCCGGCGTGGGACACGGTCACCACCATGTCCTCCTCGGCGATCAGGTCCTCGACCGAGAAGTCGCCCTCGTCGGCCACGATCTCGGTGCGCCGCCCGTCGCCGAACTCGGCGGCCAGCTCCTCGATCTCCTGCTTGAGGATCGCCATCCGCTTCGGCTTGCTGGCGAGGATGCTCTTCAGCTCCTTGATCAGCGCGAGGACCTCCTTCAGCTCCTCTTCCAGCTTCTGGATCTCGAGGCCGGTGAGCTTGGCGAGCCGCATGTCGAGGATCGCCTTGCTCTGCTTCTCGGAGAGCTTGAAGCGGGTGCGCAGCTTCTGGTCCGCCTCCTCGGTCGTCTTCGACCCGCGGATGATCTTGATGACCGCGTCGATGTTGTCGACGGCGATCTTGAGCCCGTCGAGGATGTGC
>CAYHQJ010000046.1:0-14804 GCA_964358595.1 uncultured Gemmatimonadales bacterium | reverse complement strand
ATCCAGTGACGCAGAAGGGGCCGCCGAGTGGCGGCCCCTTCGTGCGCTCAGCCCACGGCGGCTACGGCACCAGGCGCAAGCGTTCGCAGTGCGCGGGCCGCACCACGCCGAAGTGGCGCCGGTCGGTCGTGAGGATCGTGGTGACGTCGAGCCGCTCGGCCATCGCGACAATCGAGGCGTCCACGAAGCCGAGCCGGAGATCCGCGTACGCCGCCATGAGATCGGCGGCGCGGGCGTAGTCGGCCAGCTCCAGCTCCTCGAGCAGGAATTCGCCGTTCGCGATGTCGCGGACGAAGCGCTCTTCGAGGTGCGGGCCGAGGCGCGACCCGATCAAGTACGTAACTTCGGCGAGGATGGACACCGGGACCCGCACGGCCTCACCCTGCGCGGCCCACCAGTTGCGCACCCGGCCGTGCCAGACTTCGTCACGATCGACCAGCGCGAGCAGGGCGCCGGTGTCGGCGAGGGTCGTCAGTCGTGCGCGTCCTTCCAGAGGAACTCGTCCACTCGCTCCGACACGTTGTACGGAACACCGCCCGCACCCATGCCGGTGATGCTCGGCAGCCGCCCCCGCTGCGGCGCGCTGGTCGCGACGTACTGCGCCACGGCTTCCCGCACGCACTGCGCGAAGCTCTTCCCTTCCGCGCGCGCCTTCCGCTTGAGGCGCCGGAGCATGGGCTCGTCGAGGAACACCGTTGTCCGCTTCATGACATATATATTACATGGAAGGTATTACAGCGGCAAGAACCCAGAGGGCGGGAATCCCGAGCGCCGTTGCGCCTTGCCGCCCGGCCGGCGGCACGTCATCGTCCGAGCGCGGGTGCGGGCAGTCCCCCGCCCGACCGGAGGCTCCATGCCCACCATCACTTGGCACGGCCACGCCTGCTTCCTCATCGAGCACGAGGGGAAGCGCATCATCATCGACCCGTTCCTCACCGGCAACCCCAAGGCGGATCTCGACGCCACGCGCCTGCCGAAGCTCGACGCGATCCTGCTGACCCACGGCCACGGCGATCACCTCGGGGACGCGGTGCCGCTCGCCAAGCGCGACAAGGCCGTGGTCGTCGCCACTTACGAGCTGGCGCTGTTCTGCGGCGAGCAGGGCGCGCCCGTGGTGCACGCGATGCACATCGGCGGCGCGCACGAGTTCCCCTTCGGCACCGTGAAGCTGGTGCCCGCGATCCACGGCGGCATGGTCGAGGGCGATGAAGCCGGCCGCTTCACGACGCATCCCTGCGGCTGCGTCGTCACCATGGGCGGCACGCGCATCTATCACTGCGGCGACACCGCGCTCACCATGGACATGCAGCTGCTCGAAGGGCACGTGGACGTCATGCTGGTGCCGATCGGCGACAACTACACGATGGGGATCGAGGATGCGGTGCGCGCGGTGAGGTTCGTGATGCCAAAGGTCGCCATCCCGATGCACTACGGGACGTTCCCGGTGATCGAGGTCGATCCGGAGCGGTTCCGCAAGGCGGCCAGTGCTCACGCGCAGGTGGTGATCCTGCATCCGGGCGAGAGCTGGACCTCCTGACGGCGTGGAACACACCCGATGATCCTGGGCGCCTACAATCTCGCCTGCCTGCTCTCGCTCTCCGGCTTCGTGGCCGCCATCGCGGCCATCGTCCTGTCCTCGACCGGCGAGATCGAGCTGGCCCTGGTGTGCCTGATGCTCGCCGGCCTCGCGGACCTGTTCGATGGATTCGTGGCCCGGAGACTGAAACGCAGCGACTACGAGATGGAATTCGGGATTCAGCTCGACACGGTCGTTGACGTCGTGGCGTTTGTGGTCACGCCCTTCGTCATCGCCTTCAACGCTGGGCTGCGCTCGCTGCCGGCGCTGGTTCTGATGGCGGCGTTCGCGGTAGGCGGCGCGGTGCGGCTCGCTCACTTCAACACGTTGAGCGCCCAGGGCGCGGACCAATCCACGCACCACCGCGGGCTCCCCGTCACCTACACGGCCCTCATCTTCCCCGTCCTGTTCATCGTCCGGGATCTGGTCCCGATGGTCACCTTCAATACCCTGCTCGGCGCGGCGTTTCCGCTTATCGGCGCGCTGTTCGTGGTGGACCGCCCGATCAGGAAGCCGCGCGGCGTGTTCTACGCGCTGTTCCCGGTGCTCGGCGTGCTGCTGATCGCCTACTGGAGCTGGCGCTTCCTGGTCGCCTCGTAGCGGCCCCGCTCAGCGCCCGAGCAGGCGGTCGAGCCCCAGCAACAGGCTGGGAACCGCGAAGCAGGCGAAGCCGCTGACGTACAGGCGCCGCGCCCTGGCCCGGCTCGGGTGGGCGATCAGCCTCACCTGCAGGTACGCGACGTGGGCGAACAGCGCGGTGAGGCCGACGAGGAACAACAGCGGCCAGTCCCCGCCCCCCAGCGCGGGCGCCCCGCGAACCGCGAGCAGGCCCGCCGCACAGCCGCCCGCGTAGCACGCGAGGCCGATGCCGGCCGCCCGGCGCGGCCCCAGAGCCCGGGAACAGGTCTCCACGCCGGCAGCGCCTTCGCCCGCCGCGTGAACGGCGTGCGCGTAGTCGTGACCCACGGCCGAGAGCCAGAAGAACAGTCCCAGCATCACCACACCGCGCCAACGGACGTCGCCCCCAACGAGGCCGACGCAGGCCGGTATCGTGAGGAATACGGCGTTCACCAGCACCGGCCTCACTACGACGGGGATCTGCTGGCCGAGGGCGTAGTAACCGGCGTAGTACAGCGCGAGGAGCCCAAGGGCGAGGCTCGCCCGGGGAACGCTCAGCAGCAGCGCCGCCGCGAACAGCACCGACGCCCCGGCCACCAGCGGCCGCATGGAGATCCTGCCGGCCGGAAGCGAGCGCTCGGGGCTGGCGATCCGGTCATGATCGAGCGAGCGCACGTCGTCGGCGATTCGAAGGACGACGAGCACCAGAAAGACGACCGCGACCGACCGCAGGAGTGCCGCGCCATCCCCGCCGGCCATCGCCCACGGGCCGGCGCACAGGCCGAGCGCGAGGCCCAGCGTGACACCGATCGGGGCGCGCTCGGCCGTGAAGACCCTAAGCGATCGTGCGATCTCTCGCGCGTTCACGGTCTTCATCCGTCCGTCGGTGCGGGCCGTCGGGGTGGTGGATCGTCTGGTCCGCGGCATCGAGGATCACCACCACTCCCTCGTCGCCATCCACGCTCACCTGCTCGCCCCCACGCATCCGCGCGGTGGCCCCCTCGACCCCGACCACCGCGGGCACGCCGAATTCGCGCGCCACGATCGCCCCGTGAGAGAGCATCCCGCCCCGCTCCAGCACCAGAGCGCCCGCGATCGCGAACAGCGCGGTCCACCCGGGGTCGGTGGAGCGCGCGACCAGGATCTCCCCTGGCTCGAGCTTGTCCCTGATGGGGTCCAGGATCACCCGCGCCGTTCCGCGCGCGCGGCCGCCGGACGCACCCACTCCCCGCAGCGTGTCGCCGCCCACGGTCGTGCCGGCGCGAGTCCGGTCCCTGACGTACGTTCCCTCCCGAAGCACGAAGCACTCCGGCGGCTCGCGCTCCTCGCACCGCGCCAGGGCCTCGCGGCGCAGCGCGATCAGGCCCGGCAGTGTCTCGGGTAGGAGGAACTTGCCGCTGCACAGGTCCCGCAGCTCCGAGGTGTGGAGGTAGAACACGTCCTCGGCCACAACCAGGTGTCCGAGCTGCGCCAGCTTCTCCCCCAGCGCGAGGGCGACTTTCCGGACCTCGCCGAACAGCAGGCTCTGCACCAGGCGACCCTGCTCGCGCAGGGCGATCGCCTGCCGCGCCCGTCTCAAGACCAGCCGAACGACCAGCCTGCGGCCCCAGGGCAGCGCGCGCAGCACGTCGCCCGCGGGGTCAGCGTCGGGTCTGACGCCCGGCGGATCCCGTCCCGCGGATCCCGGTGGCCGCACGGCTCGCCGATACTTCTCGACCAGCTCCCAGAACAGATCGGGCCGCTCCTCGAACGTCGGCGAGACGATCATGCACTCGTGGTAGCAGCGGCACCCGAACCGCTCCATGAACTCACCGTAGAGATCCTTCAGCGACTGAGGGAGCGCGTCCTGCAGCGCGGCGTAGCGGCCGCTGTCGAGCAGCTCCCGGAGGGCCGCTTCCGCGCCGATCGCCGCAGCCATCTGCGCGATGATCCCCACCGCCTCCGTGCTCCTCAGCGACCCCTGCCGCAGCAGTCGCGCGGACACGCTTTCGGCCCTGCCGCGGGTGTGCGGGACCCAGCGCTCCAGGAGCGCGTCGAGGAGCCCCGGGAACACGAGGACCGAGAAATCGGCGATGCACTGGTGGTACCAGTGACCGGCAACGAAGTCCTCGAACAGCGCGTCGAGCCTGCGCATCAGAGCGGGCGCGGCGAGCGACCGGTACGGCGATCGTCTCAGCGCCTTGCGATAGTCGAGGAACAGCCGCTCGAAACGGCCCAGGTAGTGCCGCCCGCGGCTCAGGTGGAAAGCCAGTCGCGACCAGAACGAGATCCAGGACAGCGGCCCCCTGACGCGCGAGCCGTCCCGGGCCGCGTCGTCGCCGGCGTCGAGCGGGACCGGCACGCCCTGGCCGATGTAGTGGTCCAGACCGCGCCGCAGCGCGCCGCCGACCCACGGCACGTACGTCTCCAGCAGCTCGTACCAGCTCTTGATGTTGTAGTAGACGCGGCCGCCCTGGACGCCGGTCAGCCGGTGGATCCAGCTGTGGCGCTTCGCCAGCGCCGGGTCCCGGATGCCGAGCATGCGGGCGAGGTTCTGCACGTACCGCGTGTAGAACTCGTCCACGATGGACCACGCGAACGGCGTCAGCGGTCGCGGGAAGTTCTCGGACATGTTCGTGCTGGTCCACACCACGGCATCGCGCGCCGTCACGGCCGTGATCGGGCGCGCCTGGAGCAGGAACATGTCCGCTCGATCCACGCACCATTCGATGTCCACGGGGCAGCCGAAGTGCCGCTCCACCAGGGCCGCGTCTTCCACGAGCTGCGCCAGAGCGCTCGCGAGGTCCGGCGCCAGGCCCGCGGGGATGACCGGACGGCGTCGGCTCACACGAATCCTCTCCGGCGTGGCGGCGCCCGACACCAGCGCCTCGCCCAGCCCCGCGACCCACTCCACCACGAAGTGGTCGGCCGATTCCGTGACCGGGTCGAGGGTGAAGAGGACGCCCGCGTACCGGGAGTGGATCTGCCGCTGCACGATGACGCCCATCTCAGTCGCGTGTGCGAGGCCGTGCCTGCCGAGGTACGCCATGACGGCCGGTCCGAACAGAGCGGCCCAGCAGGCCTTCACCTTCTCCGGCACGGCTTCGCGCGGGACATCCAGGAAGCTGTCGAGCTGGCCCGCCATGGAGCACGACGAGCCGTCTTCGGCCACCGCGGACGACCGCACGGCGTAGGTGGGTCCGGGCAGCGCATCGAGGCGCTCCAGCAGCTCGCCCTGAAGGGCGGCGGGGAAGGCCCCCGCCCTGATCCGCTCCGCCACGTGTTCGGCCGGCGCGTCGGACGTCTGGATGTCGTTGGCGGCGAGGAACTCGTCGAAGGCGTACACGGTGAGCGCGAATGCCTCCGGCACCGGCAGGCCCAGCCGCGCCAGGCCTGCGAGCCGCGCCGCCTTGAAGCCGACCTCGGCTCCCGACGCGCGCGACCCGGCGCTCAACTCTACGACCCGCTTCCTGGTTCCGGCTGCGCGCATGGGTAGCCCCCGCTCAGGACCGGTCCGCCTGCTCTGTAGCCTGATCCGCAGGCGGGCGGCCGAAGCACGCGTGTGCCTGGCCGAACGCGTCGGCCGCAAGCGCGGCAACCAGCGACAGCTCGCCGGCCAGCGCGACGGCGCCGGCGATCTCCGCAAGTCTGGCGGCCCGGCCAGCTCCTTGGCAGCCCATCAGCGCCAGGCACTCGCGCTGGGTGTCGAGTCGAGTGCCGCCGCCAACCGTGCCCAGCATCAGGTTGGGAATCGTGACGCTCGCGTACAGGTCGCCCGCGGCGGTGGTCTCGAACACCGTGACGCCGGTTCCGCTCTCGACGACGCACGCCGCGTCCTGGCCGGTCGCGATGAACAGCGCGGCCAACACGTTGGCGAGCTGCGCCTGGGCACCGATGATGCCGGCCGCCGCACAGGCGTAGCCGCCCTCGCGCGCCGTGCGGGCGATTGCCTCCGGCGTTGCGTGCAGCTGATCGGTCACGATGTCGCGCGGGATCGTGGCCTCGGCATCCACCCGCCGTCCCCGGCGGCCGGTGAGCGCGAGCGTGGCCATCTTCTTGTCGAGCGACGCAGCCGACTCGAGCGTGAAGAACTCCGCGTCGGCGAACGGCGACCGCGCCCGCAGCCACCGGCAGGCGGCCTCTGTGGCCACCGTAACCATGTTCTGGCCCGCGGCATCGGCGGTCACGTAGACGAACCGCAGCAGCAGTCGGCGCCCCAGCCGCACCGGCTCCAGGCGGAGCAGCCGGCCGTGGCGCGTGGTCGCCTCCGCCGCGACTCGTACCTCGTCCAGCCGTGACATGACCCACGCCTCGGCGGCCTCGGCGTGGCCGGCGTCCGCGAACACGAACAGCGGCACCCGGGTAACCTCCGGCTCGCTGGCGCGCACCCGCGCACCACCCGCGGCCGTCAGCACCTCCGCGCCGCGCGCCACGGACAGCACCAGCGCGCCCTCGGTGGTCGCCAGCGGCACGTAGACCTCGCCGTCAGCCGCCCCACCGCGAACCCTGAGCGGACCGGCGACACCGACGGGCACCCTCACCACGCCGATGAAGTTCTCGATCTGCCCCCGCAGCCGCAGAGCGTCCTCGAGTTGCAGCGCCAGGTTCGGTAGCGACGCACCGGTCTCGTCCACCAGCGCCTCCAGCCGCTGGAGTCGCGCGTCCTCGGACCAGCCCTTGCACATGCGCCGCCGTCCGTTCGACCGCTCCAGCTCGTGCGCATCCGGACACCCCCAGGACGCTCCGCCACTCGAGGAATGGGAGGACGGCTGGAGTGTCGTCATGGTTGCCAGCCCCGTGTGAGCCAGTAGAACGGCGCGGCTGCGAACAGCAGGCTGTCGAAGCGGTCGAGCGCGCCGCCCTGCCCAGGCAGCCACGCGCCGAAGTCCTTGATCCCGAAGACGCGCTTCATGCTCGAGGCGACCAGGTCGCCCAGGTCGCCTGCGACGGCGAGTACCAGACCGGCGATCATCACCTGCCCGGGCGACCAGGCCGGCCGCAGGAAGCGCAAGGTCAGCGCCACCAGAACTGCGGCCGCGGCGCCGCCGACAAGACCGCTTGCCGTCTTGCCCGGGCTCACGGGGACGATGAGCCGGCCCGCCGGCCAGCGGCGGCCCACCAGCTCGGCGAACGCGTCAGCGCCGGCCACCACGACGAAGAGGAAGGCGAACAGCGCGAACCGCTCGGCGTCGCCGGCGAAAAGCAGCAGGTGCGCGCCAGGCGTCGCGACCGCGAGAAGACCGGTGACGCCCCAGGCCGCACGGGCACCCCCGGTCGCGGGGTCGCGGGTCAGCGCACCCGCTGCCAGGGTGACGAGCGCGGCGGCCACCGCGGCGCCGTAGAGCGCCTCGGGTCCGCCGGCCAGACCCGCTCCGGCCACCAGCAGGCCGGCGAGCACGAGCGGAAGCGCAGCTGCCCGGGTGAGGGGAGCCGCGCGGAAGAACTCGGCCAGCGCCGCAGCGAGGATCCCGGCTGCCGCCGCGATGAACGGGATGCGACCGGCGTCCGCCAGGACCAGCAGCGCGACCACCAGAGCGAAGTACACCGCGTACTTGGGCCACCCCGTGCGAGCGGAGCGCGGTCCGGCGCGGCGCTGCTCCAGCATGAGCGCACCGCCCACTGCGAACCACGCCGCGACCAGCAGCAGCACGCGCGGGAGCATCAGACCACCTCGCAGTACACGGCGGCAGGCCGTAGGCAGCTGTGCGGCACGAGGACGCGCAGCGCGTGGCGTTCGAGGGTGATGAACGCACGACGCCGCAGGCCGAGCGCCTCGCCGTCGCCGAAGGAGGCAACCGGGTCCGCGCTGCGGACGTCGAGGCGCGTGAGTCCGGTGAGGAGGCGGGCGCCGCGGGTAACCCGACGTCCGAGCTTGAGGCGCAGCAGGACGCGCAGCAGCTCGGAGCGGCCGCGTGCCGAGACCACCAGCGCGGCAAACGTGCCCGGAACCAGGCGCCCGCCCTCGACCAGCCGCATTCCGCCGCCGAACCGCTCGACGAGCCCGACCAGGAGCGCCGCAGCCGGCAAGGCCGCGGGAGCCCCGCCGTTGGGACGCAGGGTGTACACGACCGGCCGGGCACCGCGCGCGAGGATTAGCGATGCCGCGACGACCGAGTAGATGCCGCTACCCAGCGGCGCAAGGAGCCGGCGGCCCGCCGGGCTGCTGCGCAACTCGTTGCAGGTGCGCGCGATGGCCGCGGGCAGGCCGAGTCCGCCGACGGTCGCGATCCGTTCGCCGTCCATCGCCAGCAGGTCGACCGCATCCACGGCGCCACCCAGGGCCACGGCGCACGCAGCCCCGAGGTTGCGCGGAATGCCGAGCCGCCCGGCGAGATCGTTGGACGTGCCGAGCGGGATCACGCCAAGCGCCGTGGCCGAGCCCGCCACCTCCTGCACCACGTCGTGCAGCGTCCCGTCGCCGCCGGCCACGATGATGCGACCGGCGCGGGAGCGCACCGCCGCCGCGGCGAGCGCGCGGGCCGAGCCGTCCCGGCCGACCTCGCGCACGGCACGCCCCTCGAGCCCGAGCAACTCTACTGCTCGCGCTACCTTATCCCGGCCGGCGAGCCCGGCGAACGGGTTCACGACCAGGATGCGCAGCCCCGGGTGGAGCTCCGGATGCGAGGGCCAGGTAGTGGAGGATACGGCCTGCACGTGTCCCGCCTGTTGGTCTCGGGGGCACGATGCGGCCGAGGCGTCAAGTAGATGTCAAGCCGGCGAGCCCCGCGTCAGGCAGGCGTCAAGAGCGGTCCGGGGGCGCAGAACCGTGGCCGCACTTGATAGAGGAACGACGGCCCGGGTAAGCTTCACAACGCCGCTGGGCTGTCAAACCCTTTGACACTATTCCGAGTGTTCTCGTGCCATTCAAGACCAAGCGACCGAACAAGCCCGCGCGCACGGCCAAGCCCGCCAAGCGCGCCTTCCGTCTCACCTACGCCACGATGTTCGACCCCCCTGAGGAGCTGCACACCAATTTCGAGAGAGCGCTGGCCCGGGTGAAGGCGGACCTGGGCCGCGAGTACCCGCTGCTGATCGGCGGCACGGAGCGGCTCGCCGCCGCGAAGTTCGAGGACCACAGCCCCATCAACCGTGGCTGGGTGCTGGGCGTCTTCCAGAAGGGCGCCGTCCAGGACGCGAAGGACGCCATCGCCGCGGCGCGCTCCGCCGCCCCGCTGTGGAGCGGGACGACGTGGCAGCAGCGGGTGAAGCTGCTCCGCAAGGCGGCCGCGCTGATCACCAAGCGCGTCTTCGAGTTCGCCGCGGCGGACGCGCTCGAGGTCGGCAAGAACCGGATGGAGGCGCTCGCCGACGTCCAGGAGACGGCGGACCTGATCGCGTACTACTGCGACCAGATGGAGAAGAACAACGGCTTCGAGAAGCCGCTGCGCAACGACCCGCTGAAGGGCTACACCGCGCACAACGTGAGCGTGCTGCGGCCCTACGGCGTGTGGGTGGTGATCTCGCCGTTCAACTTCCCGGTCGCGCTGGCGGGCGGCCCCTCGGGCGGCGCGCTGGTCGCGGGCAACACCGTCGTCTTCAAGCCCGCCACCGATACCCCGTGGACGGGCTACCTCCTCGCCCGGTGCTTCCTCGACGCGGGCCTCCCGCCCGGCGTCTTCAACTTCGTGACCGGGCCCGGGAGCACGGTCGGCCAGGAGTTGATGAGCAATCCGGATGTCGACGGGATCACCTTCACCGGCTCCTACGACGTCGGGATGCGGATCTACCAGACCTTCGCCGCGGGGAAGCACCCGCGGCCGTGCATCGCCGAGATGGGCGGGAAGAACCCGGTCATCGTCTCGCGGCATGCCGATCTCGACCGCGCCGCCCTCGGCGTCTTCCGCTCGGCGTTCGGGCTCCAGGGCCAGAAGTGCTCCGCCACCTCGCGGGTCTTCGTCGAGAAGCCGGTCAAGGAGGAGTTCGTGCGGAAGCTCCTCGCGCTCCTCGAGAAGACCAGCATCGGTGACCCGACCGCGCGGAAGAACTGGCTCGGGCCGGTGATCAACGAGGGCGCGGCGAGGGATTTCGAGGGCTTCTGCGACGAGCTGCGCCAGAGGGGGACGATCCTCTTTGGCGGCAGGCGCATCACCGACGGCGCGCTCGCGGAGGGCTTCTTCTGCGCGCCCACCCTGGCGGAGGCCCCGGAGGACCACCGGCTCTGGAAGCACGAGATGTTCCTCCCGATCTGCCTGGTCGCCGCCGTGGACTCGCTGGACGAGGCAATGCGCCGCGCCAACGACGTGGACTACGGCCTCACGGCGGGCTTCTACGGCTCGACCAAGGAAGCGCAGTGGTTCTTCGACCATGTCGAGGCGGGCGTCTGCTACGCCAACCGTCCGCAGGGCGCGACGACGGGCGCATGGCCGGGGTTCCAGCCGTTCGGCGGGTGGAAGGGGAGCGGCTCGAGCGGCAAGAGCGCGGGCGGCCTGTACTACGTGCAGCAGTTCATGCGTGAGCAAAGCCGCACGCTCGTGTCGTGAACTGGCTGCTGCTCAGCGACGCGCCGCATGACGGAGCCTGGAACATGGCTCTGGACGAGGCGCTGATGGAGGCCGCGGAGGCGGAGGGGCTGAAGTCCCTCCGCCTCTACGCGTGGGACCCGCCCACGCTCTCATTCGGCCGCAACGAGCCGGCGCTGCGCCGCTACGACCGCGCGGCCATCGCGGTGCGCGGCCTCGCCACGGTGCGCCGCCCGACCGGCGGCCGCGCCGTCTGGCATCACCGCGAAGTCACCTACAGCGTCGCCGCGCCGGCCGACACATTCGGCGCGCTGCGCGACACGTACCGCGAGATCCACGCGCTGCTGGCGGCGGCGCTCGTCTCGCTGGGCGCGGCGGTGCGGCTCGCCGACGAGCGCCCGGCGGCGGGCGTGGGCGCCGGCCCCTGTTTCGCGAGCGCGGCCGGCGGCGAGGTAGTGGCGGGCGGCGGCGGCAAGGTCGTGGGCAGCGCGCAGGTCCGCACGGCGGGCGCGTTTCTCCAGCACGGCTCGATCCTCCTCGCCGCCGAGCAGGAACTGGTCGCCGGCGTGACCTTGGGCGTCGCCGACGCGCCGGCGGCGACGGGGCTCGCCGAGCTGGTCTACCCGAAGCGCGCCGAATGGAACGCGGTCGCCGCCGAAATCGCGCGCGAGGCGGCCCGGCGCTGGGCCGTGCCGAACGGGCCCGGCGCGCTGCCGGAGGCGATCCGCGCGCGGGCCGCCTCGCTCGTCGCGCGTTACGCCGACCCCGCGTGGACTTGGCGCCGCTAGACGCGCGGCCTAGATTAGCGTCCCGTGCGTCGCCGCCTGCTGCCGGCTCTCGCGCTCGCGCTCGCCGCGTGTGCGAAAGGCTCGGAGACCACCTCCGCTGCCCCGACGGGCGGCACGCTGGTCATCGCCTCGCCGGGTGACGCCGACGTTCTCCTCCCGCCGGTACTGACCACCCAGGTCGGCAAGCAGATCGCCGACCTGATCTTCCCGCGCCTCGCCGAGCTGAAGCTCGACCTCAACACCGTGGACGACTCCGGCTTCGCGCCCTCGCTGGCGCGGAGCTGGGAGCACCGCGACTCGCTCACGCTCGCCTTCCACCTCGACCCGCGCGCGCGGTGGCAGGACGGCGCGCCGGTGACGGCGCACGACGTGGTCTTCACCTGGGGCGTGTACAGCGACACGCTGGTGGGCGCGCCGGAGCTGCCGAACCTCGCCGACATCGCCGCGGTCGAGGCCGAGGACTCGCTCACGGCCGTGTTCCGCTTCCGCCACGCGCGCCCCGAGCAATTGCTCGACGCGACCTACCACATGCGGATCCTCCCGCGGCACCTGCTCGACGCGATCCCGCGCGGGCAGCTCGCCTCCGCGCCGTTCGGTCGCGACCCCGTCGGCGTGGGCCCGTTCCGGTTCGTGCGCTGGACGCCGGGCGCCGAGCTGGTGCTCGAGGCCGACACCGCGTTCTTCCTCGGCCGGCCGCGGCTCGACCGGATCGTCTGGCGGGTGCTGCCCGACGTGAGCGCTGCGGTGAGCGCGCTCATCGCCGGGGAGGCCGACGCGATGGAGACGATCCCCCAGCGCGACGAGATCGAGCGCGTCCTCCGGGCGCCGAACCTCAGGCTCGTGCCCTACCCATCGCCGTTCCTCGGCGGCATCGCGTTCAACCTGCGGCGGCCCCTGTTCCGGGACCGCGAGCTGCGCCGCGCGCTCGCCATGGCGATCGACCGTGAGACGATCGTCCGCTCCATCTTCGGCCCGTACGGCGAGGTGCCGGTCGGCTCCACCGTGCGGATGCAGTGGATCTCGCAGGGCCCGGTTCGGCAGCTGGGGTACGATACCGTCGCGGCGAAGCGGACGCTCGAGGCCGAGGGGTGGCGCGATCTGAACGGCGACGGCCTCCGCGAGAAGAACGGCGCTCCGCTGCGCTTCACCCTGCTCGTGCCGACCACGAGCCGCACCCGCCAGCAGGCCGCGGTGCTCGTGCAGGACCAGCTGAAGAAGGTCGGCGTGGACGTGCGCATCCAGCCGCTGGACTTCCCGGTGATGATGCAGCGGAGCGAGCGCGGCGAGTTCGAGGCGGTGTTCTTCTCGCGCACGCTGGAGGCGAGCCCGTCCACGCTCACGACCGACTGGTCCACCTCCGCCAGCGGCGGCGTGAACTGGGGCGCCTACGCCAGTCCCGGGTTCGACTCGATCGTCATGGCCGCGCTGGCCGCGCGCACGCGCGGGGCGGCCGCGCCGCTGTTCCGGCGGGCGCTGGAGATGCTGAACGACGACGCGCCGGCGGTGTTCGTCTATTCGCCCCGGAACAACGTCGCGGTGCACCGGCGGTTCGAGAACGTCACCATCCGCCCCGACAGCTGGCTCGTCACGGTGGCGACCTGGAGCGTCCCGCCGGACCGGCGCCTGCCACGCGACCGCTGACGGTGCTTGCCTTCGCGGTCCGCCGCCTCGCCGCCGCCGTCCTCACCGTCGTCATCGTCGTCACCCTCACGTTCATCCTGGCGCACCTCGCGCCCGGCGAGCCGATGCTCGCCGACGTCGAGCGGATGCGCATCGATCCCCGGACCGTCGCCCGCATCCGCGCCGAGTTCGGCCTGGACCGGCCGCTCGCGGCGCAGTACGCGATGTACGCCGGCAACGCCCTCCGCGGGAACCTCGGCGAGTCGTTCACGATGCGCCGGCCGGTCGCGGCCGTGATCCGCGAGCGGCTCCCCAACACGCTGCTCTTGGGCGGAGCGGCGCTCGTGCTCGGCTTCGTGCTCGGGATCGCCCTCGCGCTCGCCCAGGCGGTGCGCCGGGGCACGTGGATGGACGGCGCGCTCGGCGCCGGCGCGCTCGTGTTCTATTCGATGCCGACCTTCTGGCTCGGCCTGGTGCTTCTGTATGTCTTCGGGCAGGTGCTCGGCTGGCTGCCGGTCGGGGGGATGACGGAACCGGTGCTCCACGAGCGGATGGGCGCGCTGGGGAGGATGCTCGACGTCGCGCGCCACCTGGTGCTGCCCGCCCTCACCCTCGCGCTGGTGCAGACGGCGGGGATCGCGCGGTTCCAACGCGGCGCGCTGGTGGACGCCCTCGGCACCGAGTTCGTGCGCGCGGCGCGCGGACGCGGCCTCGGCGGGACCCGCGTGCTGCTGTTCCACGCGCTGCGCAGCGCCCTCGCGCCGGTCATCACCCTCGCCGGCACGACGGTGCCGGTGCTGCTCGCGGGCTCGGTGCTGGTCGAGAGCGTGTTCGGCTGGCCTGGCCTCGGGCGGATGACGTACGACGCGATCTTCGCGCGCGACTACAACGTGATCATCGCGGCGGGGCTCGTGACCGGCGTGCTCGTCGCGCTCGGCAACCTGGCCGCCGATGTCGCGGTCGCGGCACTCGACCCCAGGCACCGCGCGTGAGCCCGTGGACGGAGGGCTGGCGGCGCCTGTGCGCCAAGCCCGCCGCAGCCCTCGGCGGGAGCGTCGCGGGGCTCCTCGTGCTCGCGGCCATCGCGGCGCCGCTCCTCGCGCCGTACGATCCGCTGGCGATGCCGGACCCCGTCCACCTTCAACTTTCAACTCCCAGCTTTGAACATTGGCTCGGCACCGACGTCTTCAGCCGCGACGTGCTGTCGCGGATCCTGTTCGGCGCGCGCGTCTCGCTGGCGGTCGGCATCGCGTCGTCACTCCTTGCCGTGCTGGTCGGCGGCGCGGTGGGCTGCGCCGCGGGGCTCGCGCGGCCCATGGTGGACAACCTCCTCATGCGCGGCGTGGACGTCGCGCTCGCCCTGCCCCGCGTGTTCCTGCTGCTCGCGGTGTTCGCGCTGTGGGAAGGCGTGCCGATGGGTGTGGTGATCGTGCTGATCGCGCTGACCGGGTGGTTCGAGACCAGCCGCCTGGTGCGCGCCCACGTGCGCCAGCTCAGGAGCGCCGACTTCGTGGTCGCGGCCACCGCCCTGGGCGGCGGCCGGCGGCGGATCCTGCGTCACCTCTTGCCCCACGTCGCGGCGACCATCATCGTCAGCGCGACGCTCGACATCGGGAACATCATCCTGCTCGAGGCGGGCCTCTCGTTCCTCGGCCTCGGCATGCAGCCGCCCGCGCCGACGTGGGGCAACATGATCATGGAGGGCCGGAGCCTGCTCTTCACCGCGCCGTGGGTGGCGCTGGCGCCGGGCGTCGCGCTCACCCT
>CAYHQJ010000045.1:0-14939 GCA_964358595.1 uncultured Gemmatimonadales bacterium | reverse complement strand
ACGGATGAGCGGCACAACGGAGCCCGACGCGTGAGGACCGCGGTCTCCGCGCTCGAGCTCTTGGAGCCCAAGACGCTCGGCACGGCGCTGAAGCTGCTGCGGACGAAGGGGCCGCTGATGCCGCTCGCCGGGTGTACCGACGTGTACGTGTCGCTGAACTTCGGCACGCTGCCGGCGACCCGGTTCCTCGATCTGTCGCGGCTCTCGCCGCTGCGCCGGATCCGCGAGCAGGGCGACGTGCTCTCGATCGGCGCGCTCGCGACCTTCACCGACATCATCCGCTCGCGCTCGGTGCGGCGCCGGCTGCCGATGCTCGTCGCTGCGGCGCGCGAGATCGGCGGGCTGCAGATCCAGAACCGCGGCACGATCGGCGGCAACGTCGCCAACGCCTCGCCCGCGGGCGACGCGCTGCCGGTGCTCGCCGCAGCCGAGGCGGTGGTGGTGCTGGCGAGCGTGGACGGCGAGCGGCGGGTGCCGTTCACCGCCTTCTACACGGGCTACCGCAAGAGCGTGATGCGCCCCGACGAGCTGATCGTCGCGCTCGAGGTACCGCCGGTGCGCGGCGCGCAGTGG
This sequence comes from uncultured Gemmatimonadales bacterium, assembly GCA_964358595.1. Taxonomy (GTDB): domain Bacteria; phylum Gemmatimonadota; class Gemmatimonadetes; order Gemmatimonadales; family JACORV01; genus CAYHQJ01. The sequence continues at coordinate 14,366 of CAYHQJ010000045.1, read as the reverse complement.
TTCCGCAAGGTGGGCACGCGCGCCGCACAGGCGATCTCGAAAGTCGTGATGGCGGCGGTACGGGGCGAGCATCCACGCATCGCTCTGGGCAGCGTGGCGCCAACGGTCGTGCGGCTCCCCAAGACCGAGGCGGCGCTGGCCGCCGGAGTTCCGATCGAGAGCGCGAAGCGCACGCTTGCCGAGGAGATCCACCCCATCGACGACGTCCGCTCCACGGCCGAGTACCGCAGGCGCGTCGCGGCGAATCTCCTGGCCCGGTTCTGGGCTGACACCGCTCCCGGAGTGGCGACCGAATGAGCATCACGACGCACGTCCTCGACACCTCCCTCGGCGAGCCCGCCCCGGGCATGCGCGTCTCGCTCGAAGTGCTGGTGCCGGAGCGGGGCTGGACCCAGATCGCGTGGGGCACGACCGACCAGGAGGGGCAGATCAGGGAGCTGTCGGGCGGGCAGCCGCTCGTCGCGCGCCGCTGCCGCCTGGTGTTCGACACGGCGGCCTACTTCACGAGTCGCGGCCTCGAGGCGTTCTATCCGGTGGTGGTGGTCGTCTTCGAGATCGCCGATCCGACGCGGGACTACCACGTGCCGCTGCTGATCAGCCCATACGGCTTCACGACGTACCGCGGTTCCTGAGGACAGCTAGCCGTTGTAGATCTTCCCGCTTCGGCTCCGGTACAGCTCGAGCACGGCGCGCGCCTCGGTGCGGAGCACGCCGTGCACGATCGCGATCCCGCGGTCCTCGAGGTAGCGGTACGATTCCGGGAAGACGGGCCCTTCCTCGAAGTGGAGCTGCGTGGCGTCGTCGCGCGCGGCGCCGCAGACCACCCGCTTCACGCCGCTCCACAGGATCGCGCCGAGGCACATCGCGCACGGCTCGCACGAGGTGACCAGCTCGTGCGCCGGCATGCCCGGCCCCGCGAGCGTAAAGGAGCCGAGCCGCTGCTGCGCGACCATGAACGCGACCATCTCGCCGTGCAGCGCGCAGTTGGCGAGCCGCACCACGCTGTTCATCCCCACGCCGACGAGCTTGCCCGTGTCGCGCTCGAAGACCGCGGCGCCGAACGGTCCGCCGGTCTCGCGCACCACGTTCTCGCGCGCCAGGGTGATCGCGAGCCGCATCTTCTCCTCGTCGCTCGCGCACCGCGCGGACCAGTCCACGACGCCGTCCACCCACGGCGGCAGGTCGATGCGCACCACGACGCCGTTCACGCCCACAGCTTCCGGTGGCGGCAGGCGCTCCCGACGGCTTCGTTCACTTGCTGCACGACCGCTCCTCGCGCGTGGGTCGCCTTGAGACTATCCCGTCGCCGGCCGTGAAGCCAGTACCGGCGCGCACCCTGGTGCCCACGCCGCCACCTGCGTATCTCCTTCTGGTCTTCAAGTCCCACCCGCGGGCGGAGGCACGATGAGCGAGGCGAAGAAGTCATCGGCACTGGCGTTCTGGCTGGGCTGCGCCACGGTGGCGTTCGTGCTGATGCTCGTGGCGGTGGGCGGCATCATGGCGTGGATGATTCGCCGCGAGGCCAACCTGGGGCGGGCGGCCCTGACGCCGCCCGCCGGCTGGAGGGACAGCCTGCGCGCGCGGTTCACGCTCCCGCCGGAGGTCGTGCGGCTCGCCCTGCCGCGGACCGGGGACGCTGACGCAGCCGAGCTGCTCGGCATCGGCGTGCCGGGTGGCGGCCTGGACAGCGTCGCACGCCTGCGGATTTTCGCCAACAACCACGTGCGCAACGGCGAGCCGCTCACGCCGCAGGACTCCGCGACGATGCGCGCGACGTTCGCGGACTCGACGCTGGACCGGTTCGTGCTCGCCGCCCGGCAGCGCCGCTACGAGGCACGCCTGCCCGATCTGGATTCGATCGGGAAGGAGCTGTACCCGCCACTCGGGTCCGGTCCGAAGATCCGGAACCTGTCACGCGTAACCCGTGCCTCCACCGGCCTGACACTGCGGATCCGCGCGCGTCTCGAGCGCCGCGAGCTCGCGCCCGCGCGTGCGGAGATCGGCGCCCTGTTCGGCGTGGCCGCGCTGATGTGGCACGGCGAGACGACCTACTTCGGCCTGCAGGTCGCGCGGCGGCTGGTCGGCGACGGCGCGCGCGAGCTGAAGCGGTACGCCCTGGTGGCGCGCGACACCGCCGCCGCGGCTCAGGCGGCCGTGCTCGAGCAGTGGGCGTCGCGCCCCCGGACGCGCCCGTACATCAGCTTCACCTACGCGTATCCGGACACGGCCCTGGTGGTCGCGGCGGACACCACGCTGCCGCGGGGGGTGAGGGCAGAGGCCCTCCGCATCGGTGTGACGGGGTCCGCGCTGTCCTCGCTGACCCGGATGATCTTCGGGCCGCCGGGCCGGGCGCTGCGGGCCGTGCGCGCGCTGGAAAGCGACCCCGATCCGGCGGTGTCGCGTGCCGCCCAGGTCGGCGACAGCACGCTCACCCGGCTCGAGCAGCTGGGGATCTTCCGGCGCGCGAAGCTCGCGCTCGGATTGGTAAGAAACCGGTAGCGGCCCGCGCGCCGCGGCGGCCGCCGCCGCTTATCTTTGTCGGATGCCCGAGGGCACCACGCTGGACCTGTACCGGACGATGAACGCCGGCTACGCGCAGGCGATCTACGAGCAGTACCTGCGCGACCCGGCGTCCGTCGATAGCGAGTGGCGGGAGCTGTTCGAGAACGGCGGCATAGGCTTCGAGCCCGTGTCCGTCCCCGCAGCGGTGACCGCTGTTGCGTCCGTGGCGCCGGCTCCGGCAGCCGGCGCGGAGGACCTGCGGCATGTCGCCGCGGCGATGGCGCTGGTGCGCGGCTACCGCATCCACGGCCACTCGGCGGCGCGGCTCGACCCGCTCGGCAGCGAGCCGAAGGGCGACCCGGCGATCGACCACGTGCAGCTCGGCCTGACGCCGGAGATCATGGCGCGCATCCCCGCCGAGGTGCTGCGCATCTACGTGCCGGGGTGCAGGACCCTCGCCGACGCGCTACCGAAGCTGCGTGAGATCTACTGCGGCACCATCGCCTACGAGGTCGAGCACATCCCGACCCACGAGGAGCGCGTCTGGCTGCGCAAGGCCATTGAAGCCGGAACGCACCGCGCACCCCTGCCGGCGGAAGAGCAGCGCCGGCTCCTCGCCCGCCTGACCGGGGTGGAGGCGCTCGAGCGGTTCCTCCACAAGGCCTACCTCGGCCAGAAGCGGTTCTCGCTCGAGGGGCTCGACGCCACGGTGCCGATGCTCGACCTGCTGATCGAGCTGGCGGGCGAGGCCGGGGCGCGCGACGTCGTGCTGGCGATGGCGCACCGCGGCCGGCTCAACGTGCTCGCGCACGTGGTCAACCTGCCGTACGAGACGATCTTCGCGGAGTTCGAGGGCGGGCAGGCGGGCGGCCTGACCCCCGAGGGCGGCACCGGCGACGTGAAGTACCACCACGGCGCCGAGGGGACGTACACGACGGCGTCGGGCCGCAACGTCACGGTGACGCTGGTGCCGAACCCGAGCCACCTCGAGGCCGTGAACCCGGTGGCGCTGGGGCGCGCGCGCGCCGAGCAGACGCGGCGCGACGGCCCCGAGACGCAGCACGACCCGGAGATCGCCTGGCCCGTGCTGCTCCACGGCGACGCCGCGTTCGCGGGGCAGGGGGTGGTGGCCGAGACGTTCAACCTCGCGCGGCTGCGGGGCTACTCGACCGGCGGCACGATCCACCTGATCCAGAACAACCAGGTGGGCTTCACCACCGACCCGGGCGAGGCGCGCTCGACGGACTACTCGAGCGACCTCGCCAAGGGATTCGACGCGCCGATCATCCACGTCAACGCCGACGATCCGGAGGCCTGTCTCGCCGCGGTGCGGCTCGCGGTGCTGTACCGCGAGAAGTTCCGCGGCGACGTGGTCATCGACCTCGTCGGCTACCGGCGCCATGGCCACAACGAGGCCGACGAGCCGGCCTACACCCAGCCGCTGCTCACCGAACGCATCCGCCGGCAGCCGCCGGTACGGCAGTGCTACGCGGAGCAGCTCGCGCGCGAGGGCGTGCTCTCGGTCGCGCAGGCGGACGCCGAGGCCGAGGCGGCGTACGCGCGGCTGAGCGGCGTGCAGCAGGCGGTGAAGGCGCGGCTGGTGAACGAGGCGCGCGACGCGGAGCCGCCGCTGCGGCGTTCGTCGCTCCCCGAGCCGTCCACCGCGGTGTCGGCCGAGCTGCTGCGGGACCTCAACGAGCAGCTCCTCGCCGTGCCCGAGGGGTTCACGGTGAACCCGAAGCTCAAGAAGCAGCTCGAGCGGCGGCGCGAGACGCTCGGGCCGCAGGGCGGGATCGAGTGGGCGCACGCCGAAGCACTGGCGTTCGCCGCGCTGCTCGCCGAGGGCGTGCCGGTGCGGCTCACGGGCCAGGACACCGAGCGCGGCACGTTCAGCCAGCGCCACCTCGTCCTGCACGACGCCGCGAGTGGGGCGCGCTGGGCGCCGCTCCAGCGGCTGCGCGGGGCGAAGGCGCCCTTCGAGCTGCACAACAGCCCGCTCTCCGAGTACGCCTGCGTGGGGTTCGAGTACGGCTACGCGGCGGCGGCGAGCGAGGCGCTCGTGATCTGGGAGGCGCAGTTCGGCGACTTCGCCAACGGCGCCGAGGTCATCGTGGACCAGTTCATCTTCGCCGGGCTGGCGAAGTGGGGGCTCAGCTCGCGACTCACGCTGCTCCTGCCGCACGGGTACGAGGGCCAGGGACCCGAGCACTCGAGCGCGCGCGTCGAGCGGTTCGTCGCCCTCGGCGCCGAGGGGAACATCCGCGTCGCCAACTGCACCACGCCGGCGCAGTACTTCCACCTGTTGCGGCGTCAGGCGCGCCACGCCGAGCTGCGGCCGCTGGTCGTCTTCACACCGAAGAGCCTGCTGCGGCTCCCGGCGGCCACGTCGCGGCTCGAGGAGCTGGCGGCGGGCGCGTTCCGGCCGGTGCTGGACGACGGGGAGGCCGCCGGGCGGCGCGCGAAGGTGACGCGCCTCGTCCTGTGCAGCGGCAAGGTCTATTACGACATCATCGCCTCGCCCGCTCGCGCGGCGGCCGAACGGGTCGCCGTCGGGCGCGTCGAGCTGCTCTACCCGTTCCCGGCGGCCGAGATCGCCGAGCTCGCGGCGCGTTACCCGAACCTGCAGGAGATCGTCTGGGCGCAGGAGGAGCCGCGCAACATGGGCGCGCGCAAGTTCCTGGTGCCCAAGATCCAGGGCCTCGTGGCGGCGTCGGTTACGGTCCGCGAGGTCTCGCGGCCCGAGCGCGCGAGCCCCGCCGAAGGCTATCCCGCCGCGCACGTCGCCGAGCAGGCGCGCATCGTCCGGACGGCGCTGGAAGCCTGATGTTCAGCGGTATGCGGGAGCCAGGCGGTGCACCGTGCCGGCGAGCGACACGACGTAGATCTCGCCGCGCGCGTCTTCCCCGAACGAGCTGATCTGTCCGCCCGCGGGCCGGAGCTGGGTCCAGTCGCGGTGGTCCGTGGCCGCGCCGGCGGCGTACCGGAAGCTCCGCACCCACCCGTCACAGAAATCGCCGTAGAAGTACAGCCCGGCCAGCATCGGAATCCGCGAGCCGCGGTAGACGTAGCCGCCGGTCACCGAGCACCCGTCCGCGTGCGTGTAGTCGAGCACCGGGAGCGCGAGTCCGGCCGTCTGACAGCCCGTGGACGGACTGAAGCAGGCGGCGCCCTCCATCACGTTCCAGCCGTAGTTCTGTCCGCCCGCGCTCGCCGCCGGCTGCAGGTTGACCTCTTCGCGGGCGCTCTGGCCCACGTCGGCGATGTACAGGTCGCCCGTGGTTCGGTCGAACGCGTAGCGCCAGGGATTGCGGAGGCCGGACGCCCAGATTTCGGGCAGGATCCCGGTCTGGCCGACGAAGGGGTTGGAGGCCGGCACCGCGTACGGCGAGCCGCCGGTGACGTCGATCCGCAGCATCTTGCCGAGCCACGTCGCCAGGTTCTGGCCGTTGCCCTGTGGGTCCCCGCCACTCCCGCCGTCGCCGAGACCGATGTACAGATACCCGTCGGGACCGAAGGCGAGCATCCCGCCATTGTGGTTGGAGAACGGTTGCGCCTGGCTCAGGATCACCGTGGCCGTTGCGGCGTCCGCGACCTGCGGGTCCGCCGACACGTGGTAGCGCACCACCCTCGTGGTGCCGCCGCCATCCGTGTAGTTAACGTAGAAGAACCCGTTCGATCCGTACTGCGGGTGGAACGCGAGAGCGAGCAGGCCTCGCTCGCCGCAGCAGCTGACGGCGGTCGTCAGGTCGAGGAACGGCGTCGCCAGCAGCGTGTCGCGGCGGAGAACACGGATCTTCCCCGTCTGCTCGACGACGAACAGGCGCGCCGTGTCGCCCGGCGGGGCGGTCACCAGGAGCGGACTCGACAGGGCGGAGGCGACCAGCTGCAGCACCGGCGGCACCTCGGCAGGCGCCAGCACGCGCACAGTCGCCGCGCCGGCGGCGCCGGCGTGCACCGCGACGATCTGCACGGTGCCGCTCCTGAGCCCGCGGACCGTGCCGGACGTATCAACCGTCGCGATCGCCGGGTTGAGGCTCGCCCACTGGACCCGGCCGCTCACCGGGGACCCACCGGTGGTCGTGACGGTCGCGGTAAGCCGGCGGCTCAGGCCGCCGGCCACGAGCGTGTCGGCTCCGGGGGTAACGGTCACGACGATCCCTGCGATCGTCGCTTCGATGGGCACGTCGCCGGTCAGCGGTAGCAGAGTGATCGTGAGCGGCGGATTGCCGGACGCCTGTACGGTGATGGTGTCTGCGCCGCGGTGCGTCTCGACGCCGGCGGCGTCGTAGCAACGCACGACGAGCACCCGATCCGAGCCGGCCGTCACGGTGATCGTGCCCGAGGCGACGCTGTCGGCCACCGGCAGGTTGAACACGAGGGCCGGCCGGATGTCTGGCGCCGAGACCTCCACCACAACCTCGGCGACGCGCGTGCCGTGCAGGTCCGCGACGAGCAGGAGCTGGGTCGGACGGCCGCCGCCCGGAGCCATTGGGCCGTCGCTGCACGCCGCGAGCAGGGCGGCGAGGGCGGCAGCGCTTCGGCGGATCATCGTACGCGTCATGGTTGACGAAGGAGAGCCGGCATGTCGGGATTCCACAAGCTTGCAGTGATTAGAGCGGCACTGGCCGTGACCGTGGTCACACTGAGCGTGGGGGCCGTTCCGGGTCCACGCGCGCGCGGCGTGCCGGGCGGGCCGCCGTCGCCGGCCGTCGTCCTCGTGTCGCTCGACGGGTTCCGCTGGGACTTTCTCGACCGCTACCCGACGCCGAACCTGCACCGCCTCGCCGAACGCGGCGTGCGGGCGCGGTGGATGACTCCGGTTTTCCCGACGCTCACCTTCCCCAACCACTACTCGATCATCACGGGGCTGCTCCCCGTGCACCATGGCATCGTCAGCAACCAGTTCATCGAGCCGGCGACGGGACGGCGTTTCACGTATACCGACACGGCGGCCGCGCGCGACGGGTCGTTTTACGGCGGCGAGCCCCTGTGGGTGACCGCCGAGCGGCAGGGCCGGCGCAGCGCGTCGTTCTTCTGGCCGGGCTCCGAGGCTGCGATCGGCGGGGTGCGCCCGTCACGCTGGAAGCCGTACGACGGGCAGGTGCCGTGGACCGCGCGCGCGGAATCGTCCCTCGCGTGGCTCCAGGCGCCCGAGCCCGAGCGCCCCGCATTTGTGACGGTGTACTGGAGCGGCGTGGACGAGGCCGAGCACCGGTTCGGCCCGGAGGCGCCGGAGGCGTTGGACGCGGTCGCCTCTGCCGACAGCCTCGTGGGCCGGCTCCTGGACGGGCTCACGACCGCCGGCCTTGCGCGGCGCGTGAACCTCGTCGTCGTGTCCGACCACGGCTCGGCGGCGACCAGCCGCGACCGGGTCGTGCTGCTCGACGACTACGTGGACGTCACCACCGTGGACCTCATCCGCGCGGGGCAGGCCCTCAGCCTGCGGGCGCGGGATGGGGACGACGCGCGGTTATTCGCCGCCCTCAGGCGCGTGCCCCACGTCGCGTTCTACCGGCGCGCGGACACGCCCGAGCGCTGGCGCTACCGAGGCAACGACCGCATCGCGCCGATCGTGGGGCAGGCCGAAGCGGGGTGGACCATCACAACGCGCGCGTCCGCGGAGCGGCGGTTCAACCTCGGCGAGCATGGCTACGACGACACGGTGAGCGCGATGCGCGGGATCTTCGTCGCGGCGGGACCGGCGTTCCGCGAGGGCTTCGTCACAGCCCCCTTCCGGAACGTGCACTTGTACGAGCTGGTCTGCGCGATCCTCGGGCTCCGGCCGGCGCCGAACGACGGGAGCCTGGATTCGGTGCGGGTGATGCTGAGGGGAGCCAGGGACTAGCGGTCAGGGTAATGCCGATGCGCCTTGACGGGGTTCGGCGCACGCCGCAACCTAAGGCCGTCAATCGCCCCCACCTGGGAGGGTCTCATGGAGTTCGTTGGCCAGCTGTGGCTGCCCATCATCCTGTCCGGCGTCATCGTCTTCATCGCCTCGGCGCTCGCCTGGACGGTGCTGCCGCACCACAAGAAAGAGTGGACGGGGCTCAAGGATGAAGCCGGCGTCCTGGAGGCGTTGAGGAAAAGCGCGCCCGCGCCGGGGCTCTACATGTTTCCCTGGACGGACGACCCGAAGGAGCGGCAGTCCGACGCGATGAAGAAGCGTTACGCCGAGGGACCGGTCGGCTACCTCACGATCGTGCCGGGCAGTGCCATGCTGAGCATGGGCGGGATGATGGTGAAGTCGCTCGTGTTCAACATCGTGGTGGCGTTCTTCGCCGCGTACGTGGCCCACCACGCGCTGGCGAGCGGCGCCGAGTACCTCAAGGTGTTCCAGGTCGTCGGCAGCGTCGGCTTCATGGCGTACGCTTTTGGCAGCGTGCCCGATTCGATCTGGTTCGGCAAGCCGTGGAAGAGCTGGTTCCTCCACGCGGCCGATTCGCTCGTTTACGGCCTGCTGATGGCGGGGACGTTCGGCTGGCTGTGGCCGCGGTAGAATGAGGCGCGAGAGGTGAGAGGTGACAGGTGATTGGGTGAGAGGTTAGTCACCTTTGACCTTCTCACTTCTCGCCTCCGGTCCCCGCCCTCGGTAGCAGAAGCAGAGTTGGTTGGTGAAGGAAGCTGTCCTCGTCGCCGACGAGGATCCGCTCGACCACCCGCTCCATCGCCGGGCCTTCGGTGACCAGCAGCCGCGGCTCCCGGGCGTCGTTCGGCAGGTCGAAGACCACGTCCACCGCGTAGCTGTCCCCGGGGCCGAGCGGCCGCTCGAGGAGGCCCGCGTTGGGGCCGGCGAGCAGCGCTTCCGCCGCGCTCGAGCGCGCGTAGCGCCGACCGTAGGCGTCCACCACCACGATCCGCAGGTCGTGCGGCTGGAGCGTCGCGCGGCGCGCGCTGCTGCGGATGCGCAGCGTTACCACGTGGAAGGTGCCGGAGGAGCGGAGCCTGCCGAGCTCCGGGGCGGTGACGAGCCGTTCGGCGGTGACGCCGATGTGGCAGTCGAGGTAGAACCCGCAGAACCACTTGGTCTCGCCGGCGGGCAGGACGACCGCGTAGCTGCGCGAGGCGGTCACGAGCAGCGCGGCCGCGTAGAGGCCGGCCCACAGCGCCCCGGTGCCGACGACCGCGATGGCGCGCAGGGTGCGGCGGGTCATGAGGGCGTGCACGAGCGCGAGCCCGAGCACGAACAGGCCGACCACCGTGCCGGCCAGGATCAGGGGGCTTCCGTCGTTCATGTGCGTCGTCTCCTCAGCCGGCGGCCGCAGCGTCGATGCGGCCGAAGCGGCGGTCGCGCTTCTCGAACTCGGCCACCGCCGCCGCGAGGTCGGCTGCCGTCCAGTCGGGCCACATCTTGGGGGAGAACACCAGCTCGGCGTACGCGCTCTCCCAGAGCAGGAAGTCGGAGAGCCGCTGTTCGCCGCCGCTGCGGATCAGCAGGTCCACGTCGGGTGCCGGCTCGAAGCTGTGGGTCGCCTCGCCGAGCAGCCGGCGGAAGGTGTCGCCGGTCACGCGCCGCAGCCCCGCCTGCCCGGCGTGCCCCGCGGCCGTCAGGATCGCGTCGCGCGCCGAGTAGTCGATCGCGATCCGGAGGTGCAGGGCGCGCCCGGCGGCGGTGGCGGCCTCGGCCACGGCGATCGCGCGGCGCAGCTCCGGCGGGAGCCGGTCGCGCCTGCCGATCACGCTGAGCCGGATGCCGTTCGCGACGAAGCTGGCCGTCTCGCCGCGCAGGTAGCGCAGGAAGAGCCGCATCAGCCCATCCACTTCCGGCGCGGGGCGCTGCCAGTTGTCGCCCGAGAAGGCGTACAGCGTGAGCGTGCCGATCCCGTGGCCGGGTGCGGCCGCGACGATCCGGCGCACCGCGCGGGCCCCCTCGCGGTGGCCGAAGGCGCGCGGCCGGCCGCGTGCCGTGGCCCAGCGGCCGTTGCCGTCCATGATCACCGCCACGTGTAAAGCGCTTTGCATCACAAAGTTACTCCCGAAAAAAAAGAGCTGGGGCCGGCGCTCACCGGTCCCGGGTGGCCTTGATCAGGGCCTCCATGTGGTCGAGGTAGCGCTCGAGCGCGCGGCGGCCGGTCGCCGTGATCCGGTACTCGGTGCGCGGCAACCGCCCCGCGAACGACTTGCTGCACGCGACGTACTGGGCCTCCTCGAGCTTGCGCGCGTGCACGCTGAGGTTGCCGTCGGTGGTTTTCACGAGGCGCTTGAGGTCGTTGAAGCTGAGCGACTCGTTGACCGCAAGCGCGCTCACGATCGCCAGCCGGAATCGCTCGTGGATCAGCCGGTCGAGCGCGAGCGGGGCCGCGGGGCCGGTGCGGCCCTTCTCGGCGCGCAGGGCGGGCGTCTCGCTCTCGCCGCCCTTGGTGCGGCGCTCGTTGGGCACCGCGCCGCCCCTAGCCACCGTGCCTCCGGGCGATGATCACCCCGAAGACGATGTGCAGGACGCCGAAGCCGAGGGCGAGCCAGGCGTCGCGCCACAGCGGCGGCGTGAGCAACGCGGCCACGCCGCAGGCCATGAAGCAGACGCCCATCACGGGGACGACGCGGACCGAGAACGCGCCGGCGGTGACGACGCTGGCGCCGTAGAGCAGGAGCCACACGCCCGGGAGCACGCCGAAGGCGCCCGCCAGCGCGATCGCCCAGGTGAGGATGGCGCCGGCCACGACCGGCGGCGCGAAGGCGAGCACGAACTTGCGGCCCTGACCCGAGAGGAGCGGCGTGTCCACGACGCGCGCCTTGCGGACCAGCGCGACGGCGGCGATGGTGCTGCCGGCGATGGCTTCGGCCAGCCACGTCGTGAGCCACGCGCCGTTGGTCGGCTGGCGCGAGGCGGCGTACGCCGCGACGAGGGCGGTGGCTCCCAACGCGACGACGCCCCACCCGGGCACCGCCGTGAACGAGCCCGCCTGCTCCATCGTCTCACGGATGAAGCGCAGGTTGTCCATCGCGCGCGCGGAGAGGGCGGGCGGGTCGCCGGGGGGACGGAAGTTCGGCACCGAGGCCACGCCGCCAAGCTACCCGGCCGCGCCGGGTTCGTCAAGTACTTTGCTTGGCAAAGTCTCTTGCCCGGCGGGGTGCCGCTTCTTACAGTAGGCCGGCCGCTGCCGCCGCCGCTGCCACGGCGCGCGCGTACCCCTCGTCACGCACAGGCATCGATGCGACACCGGTACCGCCCGTCAACCGAGCGCAGGTCGTCGTCCGCGCCCGAGCGCCGCTCGCGGGGCCGGCTGCTGACGCGCGCGTCGTGACGTTTCCCGACTGGCTCGCGGCCGCCGTCACCCTCGTCGCGCTCGCCTGGGGCGTCATCCTGGTGCTCCGGGTTCGGGATTGGCGGCTCGGCGTGCTCGCGGCGCTCATCGCGGTCCTCGCGGTGCACAGCGCGCTGACCGGCGCGGCGTGGATGTCGCTGCCCGTGGGCGCACTGGCGCTGGCGTCGCTCCTGGTGATCGCGCGGGTGTTCGGGGAGCAGCGCCGGGTCGTGGCGGAGCTGCAGACCGAGCGCGTCCATCTCGACCAGCTGGTGCAGCACGCCCCCGAGGCGATTGTCCTGGTCAGCAACGAGGATCGCATCCAGCGCGTCAACGCGGAGTTCACGCGGATGTTCGGCTACACGGCCGAGGAGGCGCAGGGGCGATTCATCAACGACCTCATCGCGCCGACGCACCTGCACGAGGAGGCGCTGGGAATCACCAAGCGCGTGGCCCGCGGCGAGAACGTCAGCCACGAGACGGTGCGCCGCCGCAAGGACGGCTCGCTGGTGCACGTCTGGATCCTCGGCACGCCGGTGGTCGGGCCGAACGGCCAGCTGGGCGTGTACGGGATCTACCGCGACATCAGCGAGCGCAAGGCGGCCGAGGAGCAGCTGCTCCACCTCGCGATCCGCGACGAGCTGACGGGCCTCGCCAACCGCGCGCTGTTCCGGGACCTCGTCGCGCGGTCGATCGGCCGCGGCAAGCGCCGCGACGACTACGCCTACGCCGTGCTGGTGCTGGACCTCGACCGGTTCAAGCTGGTCAACGAGAGCCTCGGGCACTCGGCCGGCGACCAGCTGCTGCGCGCCATCGCGCGCCGGCTCGAGCGCTGCGTGCGCCCGGGCGACACCGCGGCCCGCCTCGGCGGCGACGAGTTCGCGCTGTTCCTCGACGACGTCCGCGACCTCGGCGACGCGATCCGGGTGGCCGACCGCATCCAGACGGAGCTGAAGCTGCCGTTCGTGCTCGGCCAGCAGGAGGTCTTCACCAGCGCCAGCCTCGGCATCGCGATGTCGTCGCCGGGCTACGACCGCCCGGAGGACTTCCTGCGCGACGCCGACCTCGCGATGTACCGCGCCAAGGAGCAGGGCGGGGCGCGGCACGCGGTCTTCGAGGAGCACATGCACGCCCACGCGGTGGCGCTGCTCCAGACCGAGACCGACCTGCGGCACGCGATCGAGCGCGGCGAGTTCTGCCTGCACTACCAGCCGATCGTGTCGCTCGTGTCGAGTCGCATCGTCGGGTTCGAGGCGCTGGTGCGGTGGAGTCACCCCGTGCGCGGGCTGATCCAACCCGCGGCGTTCATCTCCGTCGCCGAGGACACCGGGCTCATCGTCCCGCTCGGCCACTGGGTGCTGCGCGAGGCGTGCCGCCAGATCGCCGAGTGGCAGCGGCGCGGGGGCGACTGGGCGGGGCTCGGCATGAGCGTGAACCTCTCGGCCAGGCAGCTGCTCGATCCCGAGCTAGTGACCAAGGTCGCCGGTCTGCTCGGGGAGACGGGGCTGGACCCGCGCTGCCTCCGGCTCGAGATCACCGAGAGCACCATCGTGGAGAACGCGGCGGTCGCGGTCTCGATGCTCTCGCGGCTGCGCGCGCTGAACGTACAGCTGCACATGGACGACTTCGGCACCGGCTATTCGTCGCTCAGCTACCTCCACCGGTTCCAGATCGACACCCTCAAGATCGACCGCTCGTTCGTGAGCGCGATGGGGGACCGGGGCGAGAACTCGGAGATCGTGCGCACGATCGTGACGCTCGCCCGCAACCTCGGCATCGACGTGATCGCCGAGGGGGTGGAGACGCCGGAGCAGCTGGCGCAGCTGCGCGCCCTGGGCTGCGAGCACGTACAGGGCTTCTTCTTCTCCCGGCCCGTAGCGTGGGAGGAGGCGGAGCTGCTGGTCGGCGCGCGGCGCGCGCCCTGATCCCGCCGCCGCCCCCGCCCCCACCCCCGGCCGGTGAAACTAGTGGATCGCTCCGGAGTCGCCGAGCTGTTTCACCAGGTCGCCGATGACCTTCTTCGCGTCGCCGAACAGCATCCAGGTCTTGTCCTGGAAGTACAGCTCGTTGTCTATCCCGGCGAAGCCGGGGTTCTTGCTGCGCTTGATGGCGTAGACGGTTCTGGCCCTGTCGGCGTCAATGATCGGCATGCCGTAGATCGGGCTGGTCTTGTCGTAGCGGGCAACCGGATTCACCACGTCGTTGGCTCCGACCACCAACGCCACGTCACACTGCGGCATGTCGGAGTTGATGTCGCCCATCTCGGCCAGGTCCGTGTACGGGATGTCCGCTTCCGCGAGCAGCACGTTCATGTGGCCCGGCATGCGTCCGGCCACCGGGTGGATGGCGAACTTCACCGTGATGCCGCGCTTCTTGAGCTGGTCGTACAGCTCCCGGACCTTGTGCTGTGCCTGCGCCACTGCCATGCCGTAGCCCGGGATGATCACCACGAGACTCGCCTGCTCCATCACCTGCGCGGCGCCTTCTATCGTCTCCGGCTTGTAGATCTTGCCCTCACCCAGCTGCTTGGCCTGCTGCACCTGGCCGAACGCGCCGAACAACACGTTGGTGAACGAGCGGTTCATCGCGCGGCACATGATGATCGACAGGATGAGACCGCTC
>CAYHQJ010000044.1:5220-14965 GCA_964358595.1 uncultured Gemmatimonadales bacterium | reverse complement strand
TCGCCGCCCACACCCGCCGGGAGCGTTCCGTCAAGGTCGGCCGGAGGGCCGCATATTTGCGGCGCACGATCGTGAAGCTCACCCCTGAAAGCTACAAGCCAGGCTCCACAAACTCAAGCAGTTATTCCTTCACACTCCCTTAGGTGAGGAGTGTGGCGGGTGTGCGTGGCGGCATGGTGCCGCGGCTGGCAGCCCCCTCACCCACCCCTAATCACCCTGGCGCCCCTAACCTCTCGCGCCTTAGCGTTTCAGCAACTCCCTCGCATGCCGCCTGGCGGTCGTAATCGTCCCGCCCAGCATCTTGGCGATCTCCACCTCGCGCTCCTCGCGATCGACCGCCTTCACGTCGGTCTGGACGGTGCCGCCGGCCGCGGCCTTGGCGACGACCAGGTGGCGTGCCGCGGCGGCGGCGATCGGCGGCAGGTGGGTGATGACGAGCACCTGGTGCTCGCGCGCGACCTGCGCAAGCGCTTCGGCGACCCGGCCAGCGACCTGGCCGCCGACCCCCTGGTCCACCTCGTCGAACACGAGCGTCGGAAGCGCGTCGTGGTGAGCGAGCTCGACCTTGAGCGCCAGCATCAGCCGCGACAGCTCGCCGCCCGAGGCCGCGCGCGCGAGCGAACGATCGCCGAGCCCCGGATTGAGCGCCACCAGAAACTCGACCCGCTCGGCACCGGAGCGGCCCGCCGCCCCCGCCGGCTCCAGCGCCACCCGCATCCGGCCGTCCGGCATTCCGAGCAGCGCCAGCCGCTTCGAGACCGCCTCGCCGAGCCGCCTCGCGGTCCGGCGCCGCTTCGCGGTCAGCGCGCGGCACGCCTCCGCGAAGCTGCGCTCCGCATCCTCGATCCGCGTCGCAAGAAGCGCGATGTCGCCGTCGGCGGTGTCGAGCAGCTCCAGCTCCCGGTGGGCGTCCGCGCCGGTCTCGAGCACGCGCTCGATGCCCGGACCGTACTTCTGGTCGAGCCGGAACAGGACGTCGCGGCGCCGCTCCACCTCGCCGAGGCGGGCCGGGTCGAGATCCACGCCGTCCGCGTAGTCGCGCACGGCGCGCGCCAGCTCCTCGACGTTCGCGCTCGCCGCGTCCAGCATTTCGCGCCAGCCGCGCGCACCCGTCTCGTCGATCCGCTCGAGCGCCGCCAGCAGCCGCGACCCGTGGCCGAGGACCGCGGCGGCGGAGCGGTCGTCGCCGTCCAGCAGGTCGGCCAGCTCCTGTGCCGTGCGGCCCAGCTCCTCGGCGTGCGCGAGGCGCTTCGCCTCCGCCTCAAGCCCCTCCAGCTCCCCGGGCTTGGGCACCGCCCGCGCGATTTCGTCTGCCACGTGCCGGAGGTAGTCGGCGCGCCGCCGCGCTTCGGCCTGGCGCGCCTCGAGCTGGCGCCGCTCCCGAAGGAGCGCTTCCCGCGTGTCGAACGTCCCGGCAACCGCCGCCGCCTCGGCCTCCGCGTCGCCGAAGGCGTCGAGGATGGCGCGCTGCGCGTCGGCGTTCAGCAGCGACTGCGTCTCGTGCTGGCCGTGGAGGTCCACCAGCACGCGGCCCAGCTCGGCGAGCACGCCGGCGGTGACCGGGCTCCCGTTCACCCACGCGCGGCTCCTGCCCGCCGCCTGGATCTCGCGCTTCAGGACGAGGCGGCCGTCTTCCGGCTCCAGCCCGAGGCGCTCGAGCGCGGCCGTGAGTGCGGGCCGCGGCTCCACCTCGAAGGCGCCCTCGACGACCGCGCGCTCGGCGCCGGTGCGCACGAGCGCGGTGTCCGCCCGCTCGCCGAGCAGCAGCGCGAGGGCGTCCACCAGCATCGACTTTCCGGCGCCGGTCTCGCCGGTGATGACGTTGAGTCCTGCGCCGAGCTCGAGGCGCGCGTCCACGATCACCGCCAGGTCGCGCACCCGGAGCTCGGCCAGCATCAGGCGGTCCGCTCGGCGACGTCGCCCCAGGCCAGCTTGCGCCGGAGGCGGCTGAAGAACGACTCGTCGGAGATGTGGGCGAGGAGGACGGGTTGCGCGGCGCGCACCACCGTCACGTCCTGGCGCGGGGCGAGGTGCGCGGTCCCCTGGCCGTCGAGCGAGACGAGCAGCTCCTCGGGCGCCGGCACGGGATCGAGCACGCGGATCGCCACCGTCGCGGTGGCGGGGACGACCAGCGGGCGCACGGCCAGCGTGTGCGGGCTGATGGGCGTGATGACGAACGCGTCCACCGACGGCACGACGATCGGGCCGCCGGCCGACATCGAGTAGGCGGTCGAGCCGGTGGGCGTGGCGACGATGATCCCGTCGGCGGAGTAGGTGCCGACCTGCTCGCCGTCCACGGCGACCGCCAGCCGGATCACGCGCGCGACGCCGCCCTTGTGGATCACGACGTCGTTCACGGCGAGCGACTCGGGGCCCGCGTCGCCGACGCGCGCCGCGATGGCGATCCGCCGCTCGACGACGTACTGGCCGCGCACCAGCCGCCGCAGCGCGTCCACCGCCGTGTCGGGCCCCGCCACGGAGAGAAAGCCCAGGTGCCCGAGGTTGACGCCGAGGATCGGGATGCCGCGCTGGCACCCGAGGCGCGCGCCGCGCAGCATGGTCCCGTCGCCGCCGAGGCTGAGCAGGAGGTCCACGTCGCCGTGCTCGAGGTTGCAGCCGCTCTCGCCCGGGATCAGCTCGGCGACGCTCGGCTCGTAGCACAGGCGCACGCCGAGGGCCGGCGCCTCGGCCGCCAGCCGCGTCAGCAGATCCACCAGCGGGCGGTAGCGCCGGTTTCCGACGATCCCGACGTTCATCGGGAAACGGCGGCTTCCTCGGCGTGAAGGGCGCGGATCCGCGCGGCGATCCCCTCGGCGGTCAGCGCGACCTCGGCGAGCTGGATCGCCCGCGGCGCGTGCTCGTAGAGCCGGTCCGGCGCGCCGAGCGCGATCACGCGCACATCCGGCGCGATCAGCTGCACCGACCCCGCGAGGAACGCGCCGAAGCCGTTCACGACCGTGCCGTCCTCCACGGTGACCAGCAGCCGGTGGTCGCGCACCAGCGCCTCGAGCATCGCGCGGTCGAGCGGCTTCAGGAACCGGCAGTTCACGACCGAGACGTCCAGCCCATCGGCTACGAGCGTCTCGGCCGCCGCGAGCGCCGGCTCGCACATCACCCCGACGGCGAGGATCGCGACCTGCCGGCCCTGGCGCAGCGGCTGCCAGGTGCCGTACGGCACGGGCCGCACCTCGGCCGCCAGCGGCGGCTCGGCGGGCGCCTTGTCGCGCGGGTAGCGCAGGCAGAACGGCCCCTCCGCGTGCGCCAGCGCGCAGCGCAGCAATCCGATCAGCTCGGCGCCGTCGCGCGGCGCCGTCACCGTCATTCCCGGCACGGCCAGCATGTAGGCGATGTCGAACAGCCCCATGTGCGTCTGGCCGTCGTCGCCCACCATGCCCGCCCGGTCCATGCAGAAGATCACCGGCAGGCGCTGGATCGCGACGTCATGGATGATGCAGTCGTAGGCACGCTGCAGGAACGTCGAGTAGATCGCCACGACCGGCCGCATCGCCTGGGTGGCGAGGCCCGCGGCGAAGGTCACCGCGTGTCCCTCGGCGATGCCCACGTCGAAGAACCGCTCGGGCCACTTCTTCTGGAAGATGTTGGTGCCCGTGCCGGACGGCATCGCGGCCGTGATCGCGACGAGGTTGGGGTGCTCGGCCGCGAGCTGCGTGATCGCGTCGCCGAAGACCTTCGTCCACTGCGGCGGCCCGCTCGCGGTCGCCTTGAGCTTGCCGGTTTCCGGGTCGTACGGCGCCCGCGCGTGGAACTTCTCCAGGTCCGGCTCGGGGAGCGGGAAGCCCCTGCCCTTCTCCGTGATCACGTGGACGACGCGCGGGCCCTTCAGCGTCTTCACCAGCTCGAACGCCTCGAGCATCGCCGGGATGTCGTGCCCGTCGATCGGCCCGAAGTAGCGGAAGCCCAGCTCCTCGAAGATCATGCCGGGCGACCACATGTTCTTGATGCTCTCCTCGAGCTTCCGGCTGAAGTCCACGACGCCGTGGCCCAGCACCTTCGAGCTGGCCTCGATGACGTGCTTGACCCGCTCGCGCAGCCGGTTCGTGACCGGTGAGGCGATGATCGAGCCGAGGTACTTGTTGATGGCGCCGACGTTCGGGGCGATGGACATCCCGTTGTCGTTCAGCACCATGATGATGTCGCGGTTGCTGTGCCCCGCGTTGTTCATCCCCTCGTAGGAGAGGCCGCAGGTCAGCGCGCCGTCGCCCACTACCGCGACGACGTGGTAGTGCTCCCCCGCGATGTCGCGCGCGGCGGCGACCCCGTAGGCCGCCGACATCGCCGTGCCCGCGTGGCCCGCGCCGAAGACGTCATGGTCGCTCTCGCTGCGGCGGAGGAACCCGTTGAGGCCGCCCCGCTGGCGGAGCGTCGGGAAGCGGTCATTGCGGCCGGTGAGCACCTTCCAGGGGTAGCCCTGGTGCCCGACGTCCCAGAGGATCTTGTCGCGCGGGCTGTCGAAGGCGCGGATCAGGGCGACCGTCAGCTCCACGACGCCGAGCCCCGCCCCGATGTGGCCGCCGGTGTTCGAGACCACGTCGATCAGCCGCTGGCGCACCTCGTCGGCGAGCGGCTGCAGCTCCTCGCGCGCCAGCTTCTTGACGTCCTCAGGACCCCGGATCCCCTCGAGCAACCCCATACCGTCTCGCCTCAGCGCGGGTTACGAGCGGCGCGCGACCACGAACCGGGCCAGCGCCGCCAGCAGGGGAGAAGATACTCCCACCGCCTCCAGATGGGCCACCGCGCGCTCGGCCAGCCGTTCCGCCTCGCGGGCCGCCCGGTCGAGCCCCAGGAGCGCGGGAAACGTCAGCTTGCCGAGCTTAGCGTCCTTCCCGGGCGTCTTGCCCAGCTCCGTCGAGGTCGCCGTCAGGTCGAGCATGTCGTCCGCGATCTGGAAGGCGAGGCCGACGTCCGCCCCGTAGCGCCGGTAGCCGGCGCGCCGGGCCTCGCCCGCCCCGGCCGCGACCGCGCCGATTTCGACCGACGCAGCAATGAGCGCGCCCGTCTTGCGTTCCTCCAGCTCCGTGACCGCCGCGCGGGTGACGGCCGTGCCCCCGGCGAGCAGGTCGAGCACCTGGCCGCCGATCATCCCGCCGCCCCCGGCGGCACGGAACAGGACGCGCTGCACCTGCCGCGCCGCTTCCTCGGAAAGCCCGAGGTGGCTGGTCCCGCGGCGCAGCGCGGCCGCGGCCACGGGGACCATCGCGAACCCCGCGACGGTGGCGAGGTGCACGCCCATCGCGCGGTGAAGCGTCGGCCGGCCGCGGCGCAGATCGTCGTTGTCCATGCACGGCAGGTCGTCGTGCACCAGCGAGTACGCGTGCACGATCTCCACGGCGGCGGCGAGGTCGGCGATGGCGGGATCGCGCCCGCCCGCGGTCTCGTAGGCCGCGAGCACCAGCGCGGGCCGGAACCGCTTCCCGGAGCCCAGCACCGCGTAGCGCACCGCTTCGCACAGCGGCGGCGCGGCGGCCGCGCACAGGACGTCGTCGAGCCCGCGAGCGAGCGCCCGGTCGGTCGCCTCGCGGGCCTGCGCGAGGAACGCGGCGACGTCCACGCCGCCGCTAGCCTTCGAGGTCGTCGGCACGGACGGAGCCATCGGCCGCCTCGCGCAGCTGCCGCAGCCGGAGCTCGGCCGTGCCCAGGCGCTCGCGAGCATCGCGCAGGCGGCCGACGCCCTCCTCGAACAGCTCCAGCGCGCGGTCGAGGTCGAGGTCGTTCGCCTCGAGCGCGCGGACGATCGCCTCGAGGCGCTCGAGGTCGGCCTGGAGCGAGGCAGCCTCCCGCGGGGCGGCGCTCACGTCCCCGCCTCCACGCGCGAGCGCACCTCGCCGTCGGCGACCCGGAGGCGGAACGGCATCCCCGGCCCGAACTCCGCGACGCGGCGGAGCACGCGGCCGGCCTCGTCGCGCGCGACGGCGAAGCCGCGCTCCAGCACCTTGAGGGGCGAGAGCGCCTCGAGCGCCGCGCCGAGGCGATCCGCCCGCGCGCGCCCCGCGGCCACGCGCGAAGCGCACCCGGCCGCCATCAGGAGCTCGGCCTCGCCGAGCACCTGCCGGACCGCGGCTACGCGCCGGCCGGCGGCGATCTCCATGCGACCCGCGGTCTGACGCAGCGCCGCGCCCGCCAGCTCCACGCGCCGGCCGGCGGCGGCGCCGACGTGCGCCGCGAGTGCGGCGAGCTGCCGCTGCACGTCATGCCGGTCGGGAACCGCCTTCTCCGCCGCCGCCGAAGGCGTCGGCGCCCTGGTGTCCGCCACCAGGTCGGTGAGGGTCACGTCCATCTCGTGCCCCACGGCCGAGATGGTGGGCACCCGCGACGCGGCGACCGCGCGCGCCACCTGCTCGTCGTTGAACGCCCAGAGGTCTTCCTTCGAGCCGCCGCCGCGTCCCACGATCAGGACGTCGAGCCCCTCGTAGCGGTTGGCGAGCGCGAGCGCGCGCCCGAGCTCGCGCGGCGCGTCCTCGCCCTGGACCCGCGCGCCGATCAGCACCAGCTCCACGAGCGGCCAGCGGCGCCGGGCGACGGCGACGATGTCGTTCCACGCCGCGCCCTCCGGGCTGGTCACGACGCCGACGCAGCGCGGAAACGCGGGCAGCGCGCGCTTGCGTGCGGGATCCAGCAGCCCGTCCTTTTCGAGCGCCGCGCGCGCACGTTCCAGGGCCACGGCGTAGAAGCCGCCCTCCGCCGTGGCCAGCAGCTGGCGCACGATCAGCTGCAGCTCGCCGCGCTTCGTACCGACCGACAGCTCGCCGCGCGCGTACACCTTCAGGCCGTCCGCCGGCTGCGCCGGCACGCGCCGCGCGTCGGTCCGGAACATCACGCAGCGCAACTGCGCCCATGGATCCTTCAACGAGAAGTACCAGTGGCCGCTGGGGTAGGTCTTGAAGTTCGAGATCTCGCCCTCGACCCAGACCGGCGGAAGCACGCGCTCCAGCACGGCGCGCGCGCCCTCGACGACCTCCTGTACCGTGTACGGCCGCTCGCGCGGGCCGGGGGCGAACGGCAGGTCGAGCGTCACGCCGCCTGCCGGGCCGCCTGTACCGTGTTCTTCATCAGCATCGCGATCGTCATCGGCCCGACGCCGCCCGGCACCGGGGTGATCGCGCCCGCGACCTCCTTCGCCTCGGCGAACTTGACGTCGCCCACGAGGCGATAGCCCTTCTCGCTCGCCGGGTCGTCCACGCGATTCACGCCGACGTCGATCACTACCGCACCCGGCCGGATCATCTCGCCGGTGATGGCCTCGGGGCTTCCGGCCGCGACGACCAGGATGTCCGCGTCGCGCGTGAAGCGCGGCAGGTCCGCCTTCGGCGTGCCGGTGTGGCACACCGTGACGGTCGCGTTGCCGCCCCTCACCTTCTGCATCAGCATGTTGGCAACCGGACGGCCGACGATCATCGAGCGGCCGACCACCACCGTGTGGGTACCGCCGGGATCAACACCGCACCGCCGCAGCAGCTCGATGACGCCGGCCGGCGTGCAGGGCCGGAACCCCGAGGTGTCGCCGATCACCAGCTTCCCGACATTGACCGGGTGGAAGCCGTCCACGTCCTTCGCCGGGCTGATCCGGTCGATGACCCGATCCCCCGACAGCGGCTTCGGCAACGGCATCTGCACCAGGATGCCATGCACCGTCGGGTCGGCGTTGAGCCGGTACACGAGCGCCAGCAACTCGCTCTCCGGAGTGAGCGCCGGCAGGCGGATCGTGTCCGACTTCATCCCCAGCTCGCTCGCGGCCTTGCCCTTCATCCGCACGTAGACCTGGCTGGCGGGGTCCTCGCCGACGATCACCACGGTGAGCCCCGGAATGATACCCTTCGCCTTGAGGCCCTCGACGTCCGCCTTCAACTCTTCGCGGATCGCCTTGCCGATCGCGTTGCCATCGATGATTGTCGCTGTCACTGGAGACCCTTGGGGGTTCAACGTTCGACGTAGTTGTTTGGCTCACTTCGCGTAGTCGACCGCGCGCGTCTCCCGGATCACGACCACCTTGATCTGGCCCGGGTACTGCAGCTCGGTCTCGATCTTGCGCGCGATCTGCTCCGCCAGCTCCCCGGCGCGGGAGTCGTCCACCGCGTCCGGCGTGACGATCACGCGGACCTCCCGGCCCGCCTGGATCGCGAACGTCTTCTCCACCCCCGGGAAGGCGGTGGCGATCTCCTCGAGCCGCGTCAGCCGCTTGACGTAGCTCTCGAACGCCTCGCGCCGCGCGCCGGGCCGCGAGCCGGACACCGCGTCGGCCGCCTGCACCACGACCGAGATCGCGGACTCGTGTGGCACGTCGTCGTGGTGGGCGGCGATACAGTTGATGACCGTGGGGTTCTCGCCGTACTTGGTCGCGAGCTCGACGCCGAGCTGGACGTGCGTCCCCTCGTGCTCGTGGGTCAGCACCTTGCCGATGTCGTGCAGCAGGGCTCCCCGGCGGGTGAGCGCGGGGTCGAGCCGCAGCTCGTTCGCCATGATCCCCGCGATCCAGCAGACCTCCTTGACGTGCTTGAGGAGGTTCTGGCCGTACGAGCTGCGGAACTTCATCCGCCCGACGAGCTTCACCAGTTCGGGGTGCAGCCCGTGCACGCCGACGTCGTAGGCCGCCTGCTCCCCCGCTTCCTGGATCTGCTGGTCCACGTCCGCCTGCGCCTTCTTCACGACCTCCTCGATGCGGCTCGGGTGGATGCGCCCGTCGGTGATGAGCCGCTCGAGCGCGAGCCGCGCGACCTCGCGGCGCACCGGGTCGAAGCAGGAAATCGTGACCGCGTCCGGCGTGTCGTCGATGATGACGTCCACCCCGGTCGCCTGCTCGAAGGCGCGGATGTTCCGGCCCTCGCGGCCGATGATCCGGCCCTTCATCTCGTCGTTGGGGAGGGTGACCGTCGAGACGGTCGTTTCGGCGGTGTGGTCGGCCGCGATGCGCTGGATGGCGAGGGCGAGGATCTTCTTGGCCTCGCGGTCCGCCTCGCGCCGGGCCTGGTCCTTCAGGTTGCGGACGAGGTTGGCGGCCTCGGCGCGCGCCTCGTCCTCGACCGTGCGGATCAGCTCGCGCTTCGCCTCGGCGACCGAAAAGCCGGCCACGGTCTCGAGCCGGCGCCGGTGGTCCACCACGATCTGGCGCAGCTCGGCCTCCTGCTCGGAAACCCGCTGCTCGAGCCGCGCAACCTCCGCGACCCGCGACTCGAGTTCGCGCTCGCGCCGTTCGACCAGCTCGAATTTCCGGTCGAGCTGCTTCTCGCGCTCCTCGAGGCGGCGCTCGGCGCGCGTGAACTCCTCGCGCCGGTGGCCGACCTCGGCCTCCCACGCCTCGCGGGCCCTGGAGAGTTCGTCCTTGCCGGAGAGGACCAGCTGCGAGCGGAACGCCTCGGCGTCGCGCCGGGCGTCCTCGACAATGCGCTCGGCGACGGCCTCGGCGCTAGCGCGCGCGCGCGCCGCCGCCCGCCGCTCCGCCCACCGCCCCACGAAGAAAAACGCCGCCCCAGCCGCGGCAGCGCTGCCGAGGCCGGCGAGAACGAGCCAGGCTGACATATGACCACTCCGGCGGCGAGCCGCCCTGAGCGATTTCGAGTTCGGACTGCTCTTGCGAGGCTAAGTTACTGGCGTTGAGTGAGATACGCTAGGGCTGATGCCGGAAGACTTCAGTAAAGCGCGAGTTGACAGGAGGTTGCAGACGTCAGCCTGCAGCGGTCTGCAGCCTGCAGTCTCAGCGGACAGTTCGCGCCTGACGGTTGTCGATCGCCCG
>CAYHQJ010000044.1:0-5120 GCA_964358595.1 uncultured Gemmatimonadales bacterium | reverse complement strand
CTCCTGTTACCTGATCGTCTCTCCTGTCAGGCTCTGGCGCTTCGTCGGCGGGAGCAGCCGTGCCAGCTCCGCGGACATCGCGCGCAGCCGCCGCGCCATTTCCTGCTGCTGCTTGCGCGAGTCGAACAGCTCGTCGGTGATCGCCAGGCAGGCGAGGATCGCCGCCTTGTGGCTCTCGACCAGCGGTCCGGCCTGGAGCACCCGCCGGATGGCGCCATCCACGTACGCGGCGACCTGGCGCGTGTAGTCCGGGTCGAGGTCCGAGCGGACCGTGTACTCCTCGTCGCAGATCGTGACCTTGACGGCGGTCTTCTTCACCGGTTCGAGCCCCCGTTCCCACTCTGTTGCTCGAGGAAGGCGAGCCGGCTCAACAGGTCGGAAACCCGGCTCTTCGCCATGGTGAGGCGTTGCTCGAGGGCGCGGTTCTCCTCCTCCAGCTGCCGCGAGCGGGTGGGCGCCTCGTCGCCCTCCCCGAGCGCGCGCCCCAGCTCGGCGGCCTTCGCCTCCGCCGCGAGCGCGCGGCGGCGCCAGCCGGCGAGCTCGCTCTCGAGGAGACGCAGCACCTCCTCGAGCTCGAGCAGCGCCTCGAGATCAGGCCTCACGCCGCCGGACGCCATGCCGCTCCTCCACCAGCTTCACGGCGCGGCCCAGGGCCGCGTCCACTTCGGCTTCGCGCAGGGTGCGC
Source organism: uncultured Gemmatimonadales bacterium (assembly GCA_964358595.1). Classification (GTDB taxonomy): domain Bacteria; phylum Gemmatimonadota; class Gemmatimonadetes; order Gemmatimonadales; family JACORV01; genus CAYHQJ01. The sequence continues at coordinate 4,435 of CAYHQJ010000044.1, read as the reverse complement.
CCCTCCTCGCGGAACACGAGCCGCCACGCGACGCTGCGCGTCAGCGCCGCGAGCGGTGCGCCGCGGTACTCGTCGAATGGCCAGAGCCGCTCGAGCAGCGTGCCCGCGCCCTGACGGAGCGTCGCCTCCACGTCCGCCGCCCGCAACCCCTCGGGCAGGACGAGTGCGACGTCCCGCTCGACCGCGGGTGACTTCGCCAGCGGGGCCACGGTCACGTGCGCCGGCGCGCCCGCGCACACCAGCAGCTCGAAGCCGTACACCCGCCCCGCCCAGGCCGGCCGGTCCGCGTCGAGCTCGACGCCCCGGCCTACCGCCACGCCCGCCGCGTCGCGCACGAGCAGCCCCACGCCTTCGGCCGCGACGCTCGCGCCCGGGCACGCCACCGGCACCACCGCCTCGAGCTGCGCCTTGACGTCGAACAGGTCCGCGTCGGCGGGCGCCGGATCGCTCCAGTGCGGCGGCCGCTGCGCGCCGGTCACGATGCCGGCCACGCGCAGCTCCTCGTGCGGCAGCCCCGCCTCGCGCTTTTCGAACACGTGCCCGATCTCGAACAGCCGCACGGCGCGCCGCATCACGCGCCAGTTGCCCTCGACCCGCCGCACCAGGCCGGGGAGCAGCTCCGAGCGCAGGAACGCCTCCTCCTGGCTGAGCGGATTTAGCACCTCCGGCTGGCGCGCGTCCAGCTTCGGCCCGAGCGACAGCGTGATCGCCTCGTGCAGGCCCAGGCCGGTGAGCACCGCGCGCAGCCGGTCGGCCGCGCGCTCCTCGGGCGCGTCGGGCACGGTGCCGAGGCGGAACGGCCGCAGGTCGTCGGGAAACTGCTCGTAGCCGACGATCCGCGCGACCTCCTCGATGAGGTCGATCTCGCGGGTGAGGTCGGGCCGCCACGCCGGGACCTGCACCGCGACCCGGTCCTGCTTCGGCGAGACGACGCACCCGAGTGCCGTGAGCACCCGCTCGACCTCGAGGCGCGGAATCGCGACGCCGAGGACGTGGGCGATGCGCGCGTCGCGCACCCAGACCGTGCCCGGCGCGATGGGCACGGGCTGGACGTCCACGGGGACGCCCGCCACGCGCCCGCCCGCCACGGCGACGAGCAGCTCGAGCGCGCGCAGCTGGCGCGCGGCGGTCGCCTCGTGGTCCACGCCGCGCTCGAAGCGGTAGCTGGCCTCGGTGCTCAGGCCCAGGGCGCGGCGCGTCAGGCGCGTGCGCCGCGGATCGAAGTACGCGCACTCGAGCAGGATGTCCGTCGTGCCCTCGGCCACCTCGCTCTCGGCGCCGCCCATGACGCCGGCGATCGCGGTGGCACGCTCGGCGTCGGCGATGACCGTCATCTCGGCGGTGAGCGTGCGCTTCTGCCCGTCGAGCGTGACCAGCAGCTCGCCGGGCTTCGCGCGGCGCACCACGATGGCCGGGCCGCGCAGCTTCGCGAGGTCGAAGGCGTGCAGCGGCTGGCCGCTCTCCAGCATCAGGTAGTTCGTCGCGTCCACCACGTTGTTGATGCACCGCTGCCCGAGCGCGCCGAGCCGGTCCCGGAGCCACTGCGGCGAGGGGCCGATGTGCACGCCGCGCACGATCCCGGCGGTGTAGCGCGGGCATCCCTCGACATCCTCGATCACCACGCGCACACCATCAGTCTCGCCCGCCGCACCGAGCGCTCGCGTCGTGCGGGGGGCAGGGGACGCAGGGGAGGGAGGGGACGGAGGGGACGTAGGGGACGGAGGGGACGGAGGGGACGGAGGGGACGGAGGGGACGGAGGGGACGGAGGGGACGTAAGGGGCGCAGTCGGAAACGGCGGCAACTTCACCGGCCGCCGCAGCACGGCGCCGAGGTCGCGCGCGATGCCGAGATGCGAGAGGAGGTCGGCGCGGTTGGGCGTCACGTCCAGGACGTAGCGCGTGTCGGCCAACGGCAGCGCGTCGAGCAGCGGCGTGCCGGGCGCGGCCGCCGTGTCCAGCTCCAGGATTCCCTCGCCGTCCTCGCCGAGGCCCAGCTCCCGCGCCGAGCAGAGCATCCCGTTGGAGACCTCACCGCGGATCTTCCGGCGCTCCAGCTTGAGGCCGCCGGGCAGCACCGTGCCGACCGGCGCGAACGGGTACTTCTTCCCCGCCGTCACGTTCGTCGCACCGCACACGACGTCGAGCACCTCGGCGCCGGCGTTGACGCGGCACAGCGTCAGGCGGTCGGCGGTCGGGTGCCGGCGCACCTCGAGCACCTCGCCGATCACGACCCCGCCCAGGTCGGCGTGCAGCGGCTCCATGGCGTCCACCGGGGCGCCGAGCATGACCAGGCGGTCGCGCGTCTCCACGGGATCGAGCGCTGCGCCAAGCAGCTCGCCGAGCCAGCGCAGCGAGGCGTTCACGTCGCGTCCACGAGCTGGTCGTGGAGCCGCATGTCCGCCTCGTACTCCGCGCGGATGTCGGGGATGCCGTAGAGCTGCTGCGCCATGCGCGCCGGACCCATCCCGAACGCCCAGCCGGTGTAGCGCTCGGGGTCCACGCCCACGGCCTCGAAGACGGCCGGGTCCACCATCCCGCAGCCCATGATCTCCGACCACCCCGTGTACTTGCAGGTGGGGCAGCCCGGCCCGCCGCACACCTGGCACTGCACGTCCATCTCCGCCGAGGGCTCGGTGAACGGGAAGAACGACGGCCGGAAGCGGACCATCACGCCGGGCGCGAAGAACCGCCGGGCGAAGTGCGTGAGCGATGCCTTGAGGTCCACGAAGCTGATCCCCTCGTCCACCGCGAGCCCCTCGACCTGGGAGAAGACGGGCGCGTGCGCGGCGTCGAACGGGTCGCGGCGGTAGCACATCCCCGGCATCAGCACGCGGATGGGCGGCGGGTAGGCCTCCATCACGCGAATCTGCAGCGGCGAGGTGTGGGTGCGCAGCACCACGCCCTCGCCGAGGTAGAGGGTGTCGTGCATGTCGAGCGCCGGGTGGTCCGGCGGGAAGTTGAGCGCGGTGAAGTTGTTGCGCTCGGTCTCCACCTCGGGGCCCACGTACCGCGTGAAGCCGAGCTCGGCGAAGATGGCGGTGACGCGGTCGACGACGAGGGTGACCGGGTGCTTGGCGCCGCGCCAGACGGCGCGCGAGGGCATGGTGAGGTCCGCGCCCGCGGCACCGCGCGCACGCTCGGCGAGCGCGGCGTCCGCTTCCTCGAGCAGTCGCTCGATGGCCGCTTTCGCCGCGTTGGCCTGCTGGCCGACGAGGCGACGGTCGTCAGGCTCGAGCCCGGGGAGCTCCCTGAGGATGGCGGTCACACGACCGGCCTTGCGGCCGAGGTACTCGGTCTTGAGCCGTTGCAGGTCGTCGCGCCCGCCGGCGGAGCGGATGGCCCGCTCCGCCTCCTGCTGCAGTGCGGCGAGCGCGGCGACGGTGTCCGCCGCCCTCCCGCTCACCGCTCAGCTCGCGGTCTTGGCGAGCTCGGCCAGCTTCGCGAACGCGTCGGCATCGCGCACCGCGAGGTCGGCGAGGACCTTACGGTTGATCTCGACGCCGGCCTTCTTGAGGCCGCTCACGAGCTGGTTGTACGACAGATCGTTGAGCCGGGCCGCCGCATTGATCCGGGTGATCCACAGGCGGCGGAACTCCCGCTTCTTCTGCCGGCGGTCGCGGTAGGCGTACCGCCAGCCGCGCTCGACCGTCTCCTTCGCGGCCTTCCACAGCTTGCTCCGGCCGCCGCGGGCGCCGCGCGCCGCCTTCATGATCTTGTTCTTGCGCTTGAGGCGCACGACGTTGCTCTTCACGCGAGGCATGGTGCGTCTCTCCTAGGCGGACAGGAGGTGCTTGATGCGCACCTCGTCCGCATGCGAGACCAGCGCGCCCTTGCGCAGCCGGCGCTTCCGCTTGGCATCCTTCTTCGTCAGGATATGGCTCTTGAACGCGCGGCGCCGCCGCACCCGGCCCGTGCCGGTCAGCTTGAAGCGCTTCGCCGCCGCCTTCTTGGTCTTCTTCTTCACCGTGGCTCCCGTCTCACTTGGGCGTGAGCAGCATGGTCATGTTCCGCCCCTCGAGCCGCGCCTCCTGCTCGATCTTGCCGAGGTCGGCGAGCGTCTCCGCCACGCGGTCGAGCACCACCTTGCCGAGCTCGGGGTGGGCCATCTGCCGGCCCCGGAACATCATCGTGACCTTCACCTTGTTGCCTTCCGCCAGGAACTCGCGCCCATGCCGGCACTTGAACTCGAAGTCGTGCTCGTCGATCCCGGGGCGGAACTTGATCTCCTTCAGCTCGACCGAGCGCTGCTTCTTCTTGGCCGCGCGCGCGGCCTTCGCCTGCTCGAACTTGAACTTGCCGAAGTCCATGATGCGGCAGACCGGCGGGCGCGCCGTCGGCGCCACTTCCACCAGGTCGAGCCCGCGCGCTTCAGCGGCGGCGAGGGCTTCGTCCACCGTCATGATCCCGAGCTGCTCCCCGTCCGGGGCGATCACCC
>CAYHQJ010000043.1:0-15022 GCA_964358595.1 uncultured Gemmatimonadales bacterium | reverse complement strand
GGTATCAAGGTCGGCTACATCTGCCTCATGATGCGGATTTTCGGCGAGGCGATCGCGCACCTCTCGACGGCCTTCCGGTGGGCCAACGACAAGAAGGCAACGCTGTACGCGCACTACTACCTCGGGCTCGTCTACCTCGAGCGCGAGATGTTCGAGGACGCCGACACCTTTTTCCGGAAGACGCTGGAGCTGGGGCCCAACCTCATCGAGGCCTACTACCAACTGGGACGGGCCCAGTGGTTCGCCGACGATCAGGGAGCGGCGAAGGGCACCTGGGAGGCAGGCTGGCAGGCGAACAAGTTCAATCCGTGGGGTAAGAAGTGTCAGGAGATGCTGGCCACTGTGGCGGCCGGCGGCGCGCCGCCGTCGCCCGGCGAGGAGGGCGCTTGACGCTCGGTCGGAGCGAAGGTATCCTCAGCCGCTATGCAGAGTTCCGGCCCTCAGTCACGGCTTCAGTTCGGCCCGGTCAACGTCGCTCTGTTGGTTGGCGCGGCGCTTGCGCTGGCGGCCGGGTACGCGCTGCTCGCGGGGGGATCGACGTCGGCGGCGCCACTGCTGCTGGTGGTGGGCTACTGCGTCCTGCTGCCCCTCGGCTTGATCCTGTAGATCACGACGGGCGAATAGCTCAGCTGGTCCAGAGCGCCTGCCTTACACGCAGGAAGTCGGGGGTTCGAATCCCTCTTCGCCCATTGCGACGGGCAGTGCAGGAAGACGGACAATGGAGGTCTGACGCATGATGCTGCGCACGGCTCTTCGTATCCTCGTCGCCGGGTCTGTCGCCCTGGCGCTCGCCGCGTGGCCGGCGCCGGCGCAGGCGCAGCTCGCCCGACAGCGCGGCCCCGACCCGAACGCGCCCAAGCTCATGGTGGTTCCGTTCCAGCGCGAGGGCGGCGATTCGGCCCTTGCCGTGACCATCGCCGACGGCGCGCGCGACCGCATCGCCAACGCGATCCCGTACCGCTTCAACGTGATCGCGAAGGGGCCGATGAACGAGAACCTGGCCGGGAGCGGGTTCCCCGTGGACGTGCCGCTCGAGATCAGCACGGTGCGCCAGCTCGCGCGGTTCCTGAACGCCCGCGCGGTGCTGGAGGGCAACATCCTGCGCCGCCCGGGCGACTCGGTGCTCGTGATCGCCCGGCTCGGCGAGGTCGTGGGCCCCAACCCGCAGAGTGCGACGGCCGTGACCGTCGTGCCCCGCGCGCGCGCCGGCGCCGCGATCGGCGGCGAGCTGGCCAACCGGCTGCTCGACGCATACCGCTCGTTCGAGCACGTGACCGCGTGCAACCGGTGGGTGGACTCCAGCAACTACGCGCGCGCCCAGCAGGCGGTGGACCGCGCCCTGCAGTCCTACGCGGGCAGCGCCACGGCGTACCTCTGCTTGGCCCGAATCCGGCGCGGCACGGACGCACCCGCGGACTCGATACTGGCCGCGCTGCTGCGCGCCCACGATTCGGACTCGCTGAATTCCCTGGTGCTGCGCCAGCTCGCCACGATCTATCAGGAACGGGCCGACACGACCGCCATGCTCCACGAGCTGCATCACGTGCTCAACGTGGACGTGCGCGACACCGACCTGCGCATCCGCGTGGCGCGGCTGTACGTGCAGCGGGGCATGCCCGACACCGCGCTCGTGATCGTCGATGAAGGGCTCGTGGCCAACCCGAGCTCGGTCGAGCTGCTGCAGACCAAGAGCATCGCGCTCGCGGCCGACAATCGCTGGCGGGACGCCGCCACTACGCTCTCCCAGGTGGCGGAGGTGGACTCGTCGAACATCGACTCGCTGTTCGCGGTCCGGATCACGAACTACCACCGCTCGATCCCCGACTCGGCCGCGCTGCTCACCTGGCTGCGCATCGTCACGACGCGGCTCCCGGACCAGGTGCCCTACCACTACTCGCTCGGCGAGATGCTGTTCGTCGTCGGGGACACGGCGGGCGCGACCGAGGCGAACCGCCGGTACATGGCGCTCAACCCGGCCGACGGCCGCGGCCACCTGGCCGCCGCGCGCTATCTCGCGGCAGCGCGGCAGTACGACTCGGCGCTGGTGCACGTGGACGCCGTGATGGGCGACTCGATGCTGCGGACGTTCACGCCCGCGATCTACCTGCAGGCGGGGCTCCAGGCCTATCGCGACTCCAACTGGACCCGCGCGGCCGGACTGCTCGGGCAGGCGCGGCCCTACGCCACGGGGCGCGTGCTGACCCCGGTGGCCTTCTTCCTCGGCCTGAGCCAGGTGCAGCTCGGGGTGGTTGCCGACAACGACGCGCAGACCAACCGCAACTGCGATGCGGCGCGGCGGGCCGGCGACCTGTGGAACAGCGCCGAGCAGAACATCATCGCCGGCGCGGCCCAGAACCGGGACGCGGCGAACCGGCTGCTCTCGGAGGTGATCCCGGCGTACAAGCAGCGTGCCGACGCGATGGTCCGGAACTTCTGCCGGTAGGAGCTTGTAGCGGTCCTCCAGGGTTTCTATATTGAAAGGCTTCCCGCGGGGGGCTGTAGCTCAGCTTGGTTAGAGTGCCGGTCTGTCACACCGGAGGTCGCGGGTTCGAGCCCCGTCAGCCCCGCCATCCACGCCCCACCTGCCGAGGCAGGCGGGGCGTTTCCTTGTGAGGAGCCCAGTGGTGGCCGAGCCGTTCGCGCACGAAAGCGTACTCCTCGACGCGGTGGCCGGCGTGCTGGCCGGGTGCCGCCGCGTGCTCGACGGCACGGCGGGGGGCGGCGGCCACGCCCGGTGCCTCGCCGCCGCCGGGGCGAGCATCTACGCGATCGACCGGGACCCGCACGCCGTGGCCGCGGCGCGGGCGGCCCTCGGCCCTGCGGCGACGGTGCGGCAGCTCGACTTTGCCGACGCGGCGGACGACCCGGAGATCTGCGCGTTCGGCCCGGACGGCGTTCTGATCGACCTCGGCCTCTCCTCGCCCCAGATCGACGATGTCCAGCGCGGGTTCACGTTCCGGCCCGGCGCGCCGCTCGACATGCGGATGAGCGCCGGCACGGGAATGACCGCCGCCGACTGGCTCAACACCGCGCCGGCCGACGAGCTGGCGCGCGCGTTCCAGGAGTTCGGGGACGAGCCGCGTGCGCGGCGCCTGGCGGGCGAGATCGCGCGGCGGCGCGAGCGCGCGATGCTCGCGGTGAGCGATGACCTGGTGAACGCGATCCGCGCCGTGCTCGGTCCACGCAGCGGTCCCACGGACTTCGCGCGGCTCTTCCAGGCGGTGCGGATCGTCGTCAACGGGGAGCTCGAGCGCCTCGCGGCCGCCTTGCCGGCGCTGCGCGACCTCGTGGCGCCCGGCGGCGTCCTGGCGGTCATCAGCTACCACTCGGGCGAGGATCGGATCGTCAAGCACGCGTTCCGTGAGTGGGCGCGAGCCTGCATTTGCCCGCCCGAGCAGCCGCGATGCACCTGCCGAGGCCGCCGGCTCGGCACCGTGCTGACGGGACGCGCCGTGCAGCCCTCGGAGGCGGAGATCACGGTCAACCCGCGCTCCCGCAGCGCGCGGCTGCGTGCCTTCCGGAAGGCGGCGGACTGAGGCCGTGGCGCTCAGGGGGCGGCACTGGGTGGCGATCTGGCTCGCGGGGTTCCTCGTGGCGGCCGCGACGGTCGTCTGGCGGCAGACGGCGGCGCTCGCGGCGGGCAAGGAGCTCAGGCAGCTCGAGGTGACGCGCGGGGCGCTGGAGGTGGCCAAGGCGGCCACCGCCGGCGAGATCCACCGGGTTCGCAGTCGCGGCGTCCTGGTGCCGTTGGCTGAGCGGCGGCTCGGTCTGCGCTTGCCTCAGGACTCCGAGATCACCATTCTGCAAGACCCGCGTTCGCGCTGACGTTGGCGAAACTACCTTCGCGCATCACCTTGATCGCGGCCGGCTTCGGCGCGGCCGCGTTGGCGGTCGTGGGCCGGGCGGCGCAGCTGCAGCTCGCCCAGGGCGAGCAGTGGCGCGCGCGCGCCGCGGCCCAGCAAACCACGCGCGTCGCGTTGCCGGCGCGGCGGGGCACGCTCTACGACCGCAATGGTGTGGCGCTCGCCCTGTCGCAGGAGACGTTTGGGGTCGGGGTGGCGCCGCGCGAGGTGGGCGACGCGGGCCGGGCGGCGACGCTCCTCGCCCGGGAGCTCGCGCAGCCGCGCGAGGCGGTCGCCGCGGCGCTGAACTCCGGCCGCGTCTGGGTGGAGTGGCCGGGCCCGTACGGATGGAGCGCGGTGGCGCCGCTCAAGAACCTGCGCGGCGTATACCTGCGGCGGCGGCTGGAGCGCTTCTACCCGAGGGCCGATCTCGCGCCGCGGATCGTGGGGCGGGTGGACGTGCAGGGCCGGGGGGCGAGCGGGCTGGAGCGCGCCTTCGACTCGCTGCTCGCGGGCCGGGCCGGGACGGCGGTGATGCTGCGCGACCACCGGGGCCGCACCTACCCCTCGCCCTCGCGCCCAACGGTCGAGCCGGTGGATGGCATGGACGTCGTGCTCACGCTCGACGCCGAGCTGCAGGAGATCGCGGACCGGGCGCTGGCCCAGGCGGTCGCGGACGCGGACGCCGCGGGCGGCGACGTCGTGATCCTCCAGCCGGGCTCCGGGGAGATCCTGGCGCTCGCGAGCGTGCGGCGCGGCGCTGCGCCGGGTTCCCTGGTGGGCGACGCGTTCGAGCCGGGCTCGACGGCGAAGGTGTTCACGGCGGCCACGCTGCTGCGCGCGCGCAAGGCGACGCCGCACGACTCGGTCTTCGCCGAGAACGGGAGCTACACGCTCGGCGACCGGGTGATCCACGACGTGCACCCATCGGCGACGATCACGCTGGCGGACGTGATCCGACTGTCGAGCAACATCGGGATCGCGAAGCTCGGTGCGCGGCTCACGGCGGTCGAGCAGTTCGAGGGGCTGCGCGACTTCGGCTTCGGCACGGCGACCGGCGTCGAGCTGCCGGGTGAGGCGGCCGGCCGGCTCCGCTCGCCGCGCGCGTGGACGCAGGAGAGTCCGGCGAGCCTCGCGATGGGTTACGAGCTGGCGGTGACGCCACTCCAGCTCGCCGCCGCCTACGCCGTGTTCGCCAACGGCGGCGTACTGTTCGAGCCGTCGCTGGTGCGCGAGGTACGCGGCGCCGACGGGGCGGTGCGCTGGCGGCACGAGAGGCGCCCGGTGCGGCGCGTCGTGCCTGCACCGGTGGCGAACCAGCTGGCCCACATGCTGCTCGGCGTGGTCGAAGAGGGCACGGGACGCGCGGCGGCGCTGGGCACCTACCCGGTGGCGGGCAAGACTGGTACGGCGCGCCGCAACATCGGCGGGCGCTACCCGGCGGGGCATTACACGGCGAGTTTCGTCGGGCTGTTCCCGGGCGTGCACCCCCAACTCGTGCTGGTGGTGAAGATCGATGACCCGTCGGGCAGCTATTTTGGCGGATCGACCGCCGCGCCGGTCACGCGGACCATTCTCGAGGCCGCACTCGCGACGCCCGGCGTGACGCTGGACCGGAGCCGGTTGTCGCGGCGGCGCGCGCCCGAAGTGCCCGACGTCGCGGCGGCGTCCGGGCCGGCGCCCGTCATCGTGACGTGGCCGCCTGCGGGCGAGCGCGACAGCGCGCCGCCCGAGCGGCGCGCCGTCCCCGCGGTGGCGGGGATGAGCCTGCGGGTGGCCGCACGGACCCTGCATCGGAGCGGATTCCGGGTGAAGATCGAAGGGTGGGGAACCGCGGTGTCCACCAACCCCGTCGCCGGGACGCCGGCGGCACCGGGGACCACCGTCGTCGTGCGCGCGGAGGCGGGCGGTGCGCGCTGACGCGCTGCGCCAGCGGCTGGCCGAAGCGGGACAGCTGGTGTCCTGGCCGGATGGTGCGCCCGCCGAGTTCCACGCGCTGACGGCCGACAGCCGGAAGGTCGGGACGGGCTGCCTGTTCATCGCCTACGCGGGCACCACGAGCGACGGCCACGCCTACGCCCCGGTGGCCGCCCAGGCGGGCGCGGCGTGCGTCATGGCCGAGCACCCCGTAGGCGGCCTCACGGTTCCCCAAATCCTGGTTGCCAGCGGACGGCACGCCGCCGCGCTCGCGGCCGCGCTCTTCTACGGCGATCCCGCCGCCGCACTCGACCTCCTCGCCGTGACCGGGACCAACGGCAAGACGACGACGGTGCACGTGCTGCGGCACCTCTTCGGCGACACCGCACCCGCCGGCTCGATCGGCACCTTGGGCGCCGTGGACGGTGAGGGACGGCTGGTGCCGGGCACCGGGTCGCTCACGACCCCGGGGCCCGTCGAGCTGCAGGCCACGCTCGCGGCGTTGCGCGACTCGGGGGTGAAGACGGTGGCGGTGGAGGCCTCGTCCCACAGCCTCGACCAGGGGCGGCTGTCCGGCCTGCGGTTCCGCGCAGCGGTTTTCACCAACCTTACGCGGGACCACCTCGACTACCATCACGACGAGGCGACCTACCTCACGGCGAAGCTGAAGCTCCAGGGCTACCTCGCCGACGGGGGGTGGGAGATCGTGAACGCCGACGCCGCCGCCTGGCAGCAGCTGGCGGCGCGGGCCGAGCGGCTCACGTTCGGGGTCCGCCGCCCGGCCGACGTACGGGCTACGGAGATCGCAGGCGATGTGCGCGGAATGCGCTACACGCTCACGGCCCGCGGAGCGTCGGCGCGCGTGGAGCTCCCGCTGATCGGGACGTTCCAGGTCGAGAACTCGCTCGGCGCCGCGGGCGCGGCGCTGGCGCTGGGCCGCGGCGTCGCGCAGGTGGCCGAGCGGCTGGGCACGACGCCGCAGGTGCCGGGCCGCATGGAGAAGATCGCCGGCGCGCCGTGCCTGGTGCTGCGCGACTACGCCCACACTCCCGACGGGCTGGAGCGCGCGCTCGCGGCGGCGCGGCCGCTCACGGAGGGGCGGCTCGTCGTGGTGTTCGGCTGCGGCGGCGACCGCGACCGCGGCAAGCGGCCGGTGATGGGGCGGATCGCCGGGCGCGACGCCGACATCGCGATCGTGACGTCGGACAACCCGCGGACCGAAGACCCCGAGGGCATCCTCGACGACATCGAGGAGGGGATGGGCGACACGCCGCACCTCAGGATCGTGGACCGGCGCACCGCCATCGCGCGGGCGATCGCGATCGCCCGGCACGACGACCTGGTGCTCCTGGCCGGGAAGGGGCACGAGACCTACCAGGTGCTCGGCACCGAGCAGGTGCCCTTCGACGAGGCCGCCATCGTCGCCGACGCCGTCCAGGCACTCGCCCGATGACGGCGTTCGGCTGGACCGCCAAGCTGGTTACCCAGGCTCTCGGCCTGCCCCCCGCCGAGTGGGACCACGTCTACACCGGGCTCTCAACCGACACGCGCACCATGAAGGAAGGGGAGCTGTTCGTCGCCCTCAAGGGCGAGCGCTTCGACGCGCACGACTACCTTGGCGACGCGCGGACCGCCGGGGTGGCCGGCGTGATCGTGCGGCTGGGCACGCCGCGCTGGCCCGGGTTCGACTGGTTCGAGGTGGACGACACCCTCGCGGCGCTCGGCCGGCTCGCCCGGCTGCGCCGCGACCAGTTCGCGGGACCCGTCGTCGCGATCACGGGCACCAACGGGAAGACCAGCACGAGGGAGCTCGCCGCCGCGGCGCTCGGCGCGAAGTTCCGGGTGCACCAGTCGGAGCGCAACCTCAACAACCTCGTCGGCGTCCCGCTGACGGTGCTCGCCGCGCCGGTCGAGGCGGAGGTGATGGTCGTGGAGTGCGGCGCCAGCGTCCGGGGCGAGATCCCGCGGATGCAGGCGATCGTGCGGCCCGATGTCGCCGTGGTCACGAACGTGGACGCCGGACACCTCGAGGGGTTCGGCGGCCTGGAGCAGGTGCTCGAGGAGAAGCTGGCGCTGCTCGCGGACGCGCCGACGGCGGTGGTCGGCTGCAAGCCCGCCCACCTGGCGGACGCGGCGCGCAAAGCCGCCAGGCGCGTGGTGACGGCAGGGACGCAGCCGGGCGCCGACTGGAGCGCCGCGGGCGTGACGCTGCTCGACGGCGGCCGGCCGCGCTTCCGCGTGCGCGACGTGGAGATCGAGCTGCCGCTGTCCGGCCGGCACATGGTGGACAACGCGCTGATCGCCCTCGCGGTCGCCGACGCCGTGGGCGTCCCCCTGGCCGACGCCGCGCCCGCGCTCGCCGAGGCGCGGATCCCCGGCGGCCGGAGCGAGGTCGTCGAGGCCGACGGGATGACGGTGATCAACGACTGCTACAACGCGAACCCGAATTCGCTGCGCGCCGCGCTCGACCTGCTCGGCGCGATAAGGGCCGACCGGCGCGCCGTCGTAGTAGTGGGCACGATGCGCGAGCTGGGGCCGGCCTCCGCCGACCTGCACGCCGCGGCTGCGGAGGCGGTGCTCGCCGCGAACCCGGACGTCGTGGCTGCCATCGGCGAGTTCGCGCCCATCTTCGAGCGGCTCACGGGACGGACCGGCAAGCCTCACCTCGTCACGGGCGCGACCCCCGAGGCGGTGGGGCCCGAGCTCAGGGAGCGGCTGCGCCCCGGTGACGTCGTGCTGCTCAAGGCTTCGCGAGGGGTCGCGCTCGAGAAGATCATCCCCATCCTCTGGCCGTCGCACGCGGCGAGCGAGGCGCACTAGGTGCTCTACCACCTGCTTCTCCCGTACGTGCACCGGGTCGATCTGGCGAACCTGGTGAGCTACATCTCGTTCCGGGCGGCGGCGGCGACGGTCACGGCGCTGCTGCTCGCGTTCCTGGTCGGGCCCGGGATCATCGAGCGGCTGCGCTCGCACAAGGTCGGCCAGATCGTGCGCTCGGAAGGCCCGGCCTCGCACCTCGGCAAGCGCGGCACGCCCACGATGGGCGGCATCATCATCCTGATCGCCACCGTCGTCCCGACGCTGCTCTGGGCGCGGCTCGACAACCGCTTCGTGCTCATCGCCCTGTTCGCCACCGTCTGGATGGGCGCGATCGGCTTCGTGGACGACTACCTCAAGGTGGTGCAGCACAGCTCGCGCGGGCTCGTGGCCCGCCACAAGCTCGCCGGCCAGATCGTGTTCGGCCTCGTGCTGAGCGGGCTGCTCCTCGCCTTCCCGTGGGCGGGGACCGTGCTGCCGCCGACTGCCACGACGGTCCCGTTCTTCAAGTACGTGTACGTCGTGCTCGCGTGGCCCGTGTACGTCGGGTTCGTCACCTTCGTCGTCACGGGCACCTCCAACGCCGTGAACCTCACCGACGGCCTCGACGGCCTCGCCGCGGGCCTCAGCGCGATCGCCGCCATCACGTTCGCCGCCTTCGCCTACGTCTTCGGCCGCACCGACACGTCGGAGTACCTCAAGGTCTTCTACCTCCCGGGCTCCGGCGAGCTGGCGATCTTCTGCGCGAGCCTGATGGGGGCCTGCATCGGGTTCCTCTGGTTCAACGCGCACCCGGCCAGGGTGATCATGGGTGACACCGGCGCGCTCGCCATCGGCGGGGCGATCGGCACGGTCGCGATCCTCCTGAAGTCGGAGTTCCTGCTCCTGCTCGTGGGCGGGGTGTTCGCGGCGGAGACCCTGTCCGTGATGCTCCAGCGCCGGGTGTTCAAGTACCGCCTGTGGCGCTACGGCCGCCCGTACGCCGAACAGCACCGCGTCTTCCGCATGGCGCCGCTGCACCATCACTTCGAGCAGCTCGGCTGGCACGAGTCTACCGTGGTGACCCGGTTCTACATCCTCGGTCTCCTGTGCGCCCTCGTGGCGCTCTCGACCCTGAAGATCCGGTGACCAGGCGGAGGATGGAGGACGGAGGATTGGGGACGGAGGGCTGTGAGCGGTGATCCCCGAAGCTTGGCGACGCTCCGAGGTCGCGGTGGTCGGGCTGGCGAAGAGCGGACAGGCGGCCTGCCGGCTGCTGCGTCGGCACGCGCTCGCGGTCTACGCCTCGGACGCGCAGGACACGCCGGACCTGCGGGCCGTCGCCGGCCAACTCGCCGCCGAGGGGTGCGCGGTCGAGCTGGGCCGGCACGACCTGGCCCGCATCGCTGGGGCGAGCGCTGCGGTGCTCTCGCCCGGGGTGGCTTCCGCGTCCGCACCCTACGCGGCGGCCGCGCGGGCGCTCGTGCCGATCGTGGCGGAACTCGACCTCGCAGCGCGCTGCCTCCCGGACACGAAGCTGATCGTGACGACGGGGACGAAAGGCAAGAGCACGACGGCGGCGCTCATCGCAACGCTGCTCGAGAGCACGGGGCTCGGCCCCGGGGCAGCGGCCGGGAACATCGGCACCCCGCTCGCCGAGGTGGCGCTGCAGCCGCACGCACCGGCGTGGCTCGCGGTCGAGGCCAGCTCGTTCCAGCTGCACGACGCCCCCGCTCTCGCGCCCGCCGTGGGGGTGCTCACGAACCTCTCGCCCGATCACCTGGACCGGTACGCGAGCCTCGACGAGTACTACGCCGACAAGGCGCTGCTCTTCCGCAACGCGTCGGAGCGGAGCCGCTGGGTGACGAATGGCGACGACCCCGACGCGGCGAAGCTCGCCGGGGGGCGGCCCGGCGCGCACGAACGATTCTCGGTCGCGGTGCGTTTCGCGGACGCCTGGTACGACCGGGCGGCGGGCTGGCTCGTCGTGCGCGGGATGCCGCTGATCCGGAGGACGGACCTCCACCTCCTCGGCGACCACAACGTGGGCAACGCGCTGGCCGCAGCGCTCAGCCTGCCCCCCGAGACCGACCGCGGCAGGGTCGCAGCCGGGCTCCAGGCCTTCCGCGCGCTGGCGCATCGCCTCGAGCTGGTGCGCGAGGTGAATGGTGTCTTGTGGATCAACGACTCGAAGTCGACGACCGTGGCCTCGACGCTGGCGGCCGTGAACAGCGTCGACCGGCCGGTCGTGCTGCTGCTGGGCGGGAAGGACAAGGGCGGGAACTTCGCGCAGCTGGCGGAGGCCCTGAGGACGTCCCGCGGCGTGATCGCCTACGGTGATGCCGGCGAGCGGGTGGAGGGCGAGCTGAAGGGGAGGGTGGCGCTGGTGCGGGAGGGTCACGACTTCGCGGCCGTGATCGCGCGGGCGCGCGCGCTGGCCCGTGCCGGCGATGCGGTGGTCCTGTCGCCCGCGTGCGCCAGCTTCGACATGTTCGCGAGTGCCGAGGATCGCGGCCGCCAGTTCCGCGCTCTCGTGGAGGCGTTGTAGTGGCGAAGAAGGAATGGGTGCTGGGCTGGGAGGCGAAGCTCCTCGTGCTCATCACCGCCGTGCTCGTCGTCTTCGGGCTCGCGTCGGTGTACGCCGCCTCGTCCGTCCTGATCGAGCGCGGCCGGCCGATCGGCTCCACCCGCGTCCTCGACCAGCTCGGCGGCGCGGCGGTGGGCGGGCTGCTGCTGCTCGTCGCGGCGCGCCTCAATCTCGACCGGGTGCGCAGCCTGGCCTGGCCGATCGTCCTGGCCAGCGCGGGACTCCTGCTGCTCCTCGTCCTGCCGTTCACGCACGCCATCGCGCCGCGCATCAACGGCGCGCGCCGCTGGCTGAACCTCGGCGTCTCGATCCAGGTGTCGGAGATCGCCAAGCTCGCGGTCGTGATCTGGGCGGCGATGCTCTGCGCCAAGAAGGGCGCCGAGGTGAAGCGGCTCAGCCGAGGCGTGCTGCCGCTCCTCACCGTCGTCGGGCCGCTCGTCGCGCTCGTCATGCTCCAGCCCGACCTCTCGACGGCCGTGTCCATCGTCCTGCTGGCGATGGTGGTCGTCTTCGCGGCCGGCGCGCGGATCGGGCACTTCATCCTGCTCGGCCTCGTGGCGCTGCCCCTCCTCTGGCGGCAGGTGGAAGGGGCGCAGTACCAGCTGCTCCGGATGACCACGTTCCTGGACCCCGGCAGCGCCCGGCTAAGCGATTCGTACCAGATCGACCAGTCGCTGATCGGCGTCGGGACAGGGCGGCTGCTTGGCGTTGGGTTCGGCGGGGGGCAGCAGAAGCTCGGCTTCCTGCCATACCCCTACAGCGACTTCATCTTCAGCACGATCGCCGAGGAGTGGGGGTTCGTCGGGGTCCTCTTCGTCGTCATCCTGTTCCTCGGCTACGTCCTGCTCGCGCTGCGGCTGTCCAGGGCCGCGGGTGACCCGTTCCGCCAGTACCTCGGGGTCGGGTTGGCGGTGATGGTGGGGAGCGACGCCTTCCTGCACATGGCGGTGGGGATAGGCATCGTCCCGACGACCGGGCTCGTCCTCCCGTTCGTGTCGTACGGCCGCTCCGCGCTGCTCGTCGCGATGATCGCGACCGGGTTGCTCGTCAATCTCGGCACCCGGCGGCGCCAGGTGGTGGCGTGACGCTCGTCCTGTTCGCCGGCGGGGGCACGGGCGGCCACCTGATGCCGGCGCTGGCGCTCGCCGAAGCGATGGTCCGGATCGACGCGTCGGTCGAGCCGTTCTTCGTCGGAAGCCGGCGCGGGGTCGAGGCCACGGTGCTGCCGAAGCGGCCGTGGCGGCACGCGCTCCTCCCGCTCGAGCCGATCCGCCGTCGCCAGTGGTGGCTGAATGTGCGGCTCCCGCTGAGCCTCTTCCAGTCGTTGCGGGGCGTGCGGCGAATCCTCCGGCATGAGAACCCGAGGCTGGTTGTCGGCACCGGGGGCTACGTCTCGGGTCCGGTGGTCTGGGCAGCCACCGTGCGGGGTGTGCCCGCCGTACTGCAGGAACAGAACGCCTTCCCGGGCTTCGCGACCCGGCGGCTGGCGGGGAAGGTGCGGCAGATCCACCTCGGATTCCCCGAGGCTCGCGCACACCTCGAGCCGGGGCCGCGGACCGAAGTCTTCGACAGTGGCAATCCGATCAAGCCGCCTCCCGAAGCTCGTCCGGACCGCGGACCGGCCAGGGCGGCCATCGGATTCGCGGCGGACCGACCCCTCGTGCTCGTCACCGGGGGAAGCCAGGGTGCCCTGGCGATCAACCGCGCCGTCGAGGGCGCCCTCGCCTCCGGGGCATGGCCTCCCCAGGCGCAACTCCTCTGGCAGACCGGATCGGCGACGTTCGACCAGTTCCGGGCGCTGGCCAGGCCGGGGCAGATCATCGTGCAGCCGTTCATCGACCCGTTCGATGCGGCCCTCGCCGCCGCCGATCTCGTCGTCAGCCGGGCAGGGGCGATGACGCTGGCCGAGGTGAGCGCGTGGGGGCTTGCTTCGGTCCTGATTCCACTGCCCAGCTCCGCGGCGGGCCACCAGCACGCGAATGCCGAAGCCCACGCCAGGGCAGACGCGGCCGTGCTCCTGGAGCAGCGCGACGCGAGCGGCACGGCACTCGGGAGTCTGGTCGCGCAGCTGGTGTCCGCTCCTGCAAGATTGGCGCACATGGGGGACGCCGCGGGCCGCCGCGCGCGACCCGACGCGGCGCTCGAAATCGCTCGCAAGTCGCTGTCGCTCCTGTCGAATTCCTGACGGCGCACTCTTTCGCAAACTTCGGTGCCGTTTTAGATTAGCCGCTCATCGATGCGGCTCTTCGCCCCCGACGACCCTCGCCCTGTGCACTTCATGGGGGTTGCCGGCGCCGGGATGAGTGCCCTTGCTCTCGTCGCGCGGCGTCGTGGTGTGGCGGTCACGGGATGTGACAGGGATGCGGATGCTGGGGGCGCGTCGAGCTCGGCGGATGTGCGGAGTGCGGGCGGGGTGGTCTTTGCCGGGCACGATCCGAGTCATGTCGAAGGGGCGCGCGCGGTTATCGTCAGCTCCGCGGTGCCCAACGATCATCCGGAACTTGAGCGGGCGCGTGCGCTTGGCCTCCCGGTCGTGCGACGCGCCGAGGCGCTGGCAGCCGCGATCTCACCAGGGCAAGTCGTCGCCGTCGCCGGGACGCACGGCAAGACGACGACAACGGTGATGACCACCGAGGCGCTCGCGGCCGCCGGCCTCAATCCCACAGGAATCGCTGGCGGCCGCGTCGCTGGCTGGGGTGGAAACGCGCGGATCGGCGGGGACGGCCTGTTCGTCGTCGAGGCTGACGAATACGACAAGTCGTTTCTCGCACTGACGCCGCAAGTTGCTGTCATCAACAATGTTGAGGCTGACCACCTCGAGTGTTATGGCAGCATGGAAGAGCTCGAGAAGTCGTTTGCGAGTTTTCCACACTCCGCGCGTCGGTTGATTGTGGGAGGCGACGATCCGACGGCGGTCCGCGTCGCGCGGATGTCGGGACGTCCGACGTGGACGGTCGGGTTCGGCGACTCGGCCGATGCCCGAATCCGGGTGGTCGAGCGGGCGTCAACCGGGTCGGTGGCGATGGTGACGCTTCCGGTCGGAATGACGGTCGAGCTCCGGCTCCGAATTCCCGGGCTCCACAACCTCCGCAACGCGACTGCCGCTTTGGCGGTTGCCGTCGAGCTCGGAGCACCGCTCGATCCGGTCCTTGGCTCGCTCGCCGAGTTCAGGGGTGTGGGCCGCCGATTCGAGCTGGTGGGTGCCGAGGCCGATGTGGTGGTGGTGGACGACTATGCCCACCACGAGGCGGAGATCGCGGCGACGATCGAGGGAGCCCGGCAGGCGTATCCGGGTCGGCGGCTGGTGGCGGTCTTCCAGCCGCACCTCTACTCCCGGACCCGGGATCACGGCGCGGCGATGGGCCAGGCGCTTGCGGGGGCGGACGTGGCGGTGGTGACCGACGTGTACGCGGCGCGCGAGCAGCCGACGCCGGGCGTTAGCGGGAAGCTGGTCGTGGAGGGGGCGAGGGCCGAGGGCGCCGACGTGCACTGGGTGCCGCTGCGCGCCGCCTTGGCGGCCCACGTCGCGGGGATTGTGCGAACCGGTGACGTGGTGCTCACGATGGGCGCTGGTGACGTGACCGGGGTGGGGCGCGAGTTGCTCGACCTGCTGGCCGGCCGGAAAGGCGCGACGGTTTGAGCCGCGCGCGGGGTGTCGCCCTGGTAGTGGCGGCGGCGGTGCTCGTCACCGCGCCGTGGTGGGGCCCGCGGGCGCTGCGGCCACTCCGGTTCTTCGGCGTGCGGCGGGTCGAGGTGGTCGGGGCGCGGTACCTGGCGCCCGAGGCGATCGCCGGCGCGCTCGGACTCGGCGAGCGGGCCAGCATCTTCGAGGACCTCCGCCTGCTCGAGCGGCGAGTGGGTGCGCTGGGGGGGGGGGCAG
>CAYHQJ010000042.1:0-15436 GCA_964358595.1 uncultured Gemmatimonadales bacterium | reverse complement strand
GCCCCCCGCGGCGAAGCCGGCCACCTAGCTCTTCAGCACCACCTGCTCGAGCGCGTCGAGCACGCGCGGATCGAGCAGCGTCCCCGCGAGTCCGCGGAGGTTCGCGACCGCGTCGGCGGCGCTCATCGCGGGGCCGCCGAGCCCCATCTCCGTCAGCTCCACGTAGAGATTCGCCGCACCGAGGATGCGGGCGCCGAGGGGGATCGCGCCACCGCGAGTGCCGTGGTGACCCTTCCCGTCCCAGCGCTCCCCCTGGAGGCTGATGATCTCGACCAGGCCGTGGTGGCGTTTGAGCGGCTCGAGGATCCGGGCCGCGAGGTCCGAGGCGTCGGCCGTGCCGATGAGCTCGGCGGGCACCGACCGCGAGACGCGGCGGACCCGCTCGTCACGCAGCGCGAGCCGGCCGATGTCGTGGAGCCGCGCCGCGATGCGGATCGTCTCGATGTCGTCGGCGTCCAGCTCGAGGCGCGAGGCGACGTGCGCCGCGACGTTCGCGACCACGGTCGAGTGGCCGCGCCCGCCCTCGCCCTTGGCCTCCACCGCGTCCACCAGCGCCATTAGCACGGAGAGCGCCATGCTCTCGACCTGGAGCGACTGTTCCTCGAGCTCGCGGGTCCTGAGCGCGACCTCGCGCGCGAGCCATTGCTCCAGCTCGCGCCGGTCCATCTCCAGCTCGCGCTTGCGCAGCGCCGCCCGGAGCGAGAGGGCCAGCTCCTCCATGTCCACCGGCTTGATCAGGTAGTCGGCGGCGCCGAGTTTCAGGGATTCGATCGCTATGGCCGGCTCGCCGACGCCGGTCAGCATGATCACGGCCAGGTCGGGGTCCTTCGCGATCGCCTTCGGGAGCAGCTCGATCCCCGAGAGGCCCGGCATTCGGATGTCGCAGACCATCGCGGCGACCTTGCGGCCGTCGAGCCCCGCGAGGGCCTCCTCCGCGTCCGCGGCCTGCACCGTCTCGTAGCCGCAGCGTGACAGGTAGCGCGCGATCGCGCTGCGGATCGCGTCCTCGTCGTCCACGACGAGCACGACTGGCGGGGGCGGCAGGCTGTCGGTCACGCGGCGAACCTAGCCCCCGCGCGGCGGGGCGGCAAGCAGCGCTTGACGCTCGCCCGGACGGCCCCATAGTTCCCCTCATGAACCCCGCCATCACCGACGTCCTCGGCGTCCTGGTCGGCCACGCGACGGACGAGCGCGGCGGCACCGGATGCACCGTGGTCCTCGCCCCGGAAGGCGGCATGCCCTGCACGGCGTACGTCAAGGGCCGCGCCACGGGGTCGCGCGAACTCGATACCTGCCGGCCCGAGTCGCTCGCCGGCCGCGTGGATGCGATCGTCCTCGCCGGCGGCTCGGCCTACGGACTGGCGGCCGCCGATGGCGCGATGCGCTGGCTCGAGTCGCGGCGGCGAGGCTTCGCGGTCGGCCCCGGCGTGATCCCGATCGTGCCGGCCGCCGTGATCTTCGACCTCCTGCCGTGCGGCCTGTTCGACGCGCGCCCCACCGCCGAGATGGGGATGCAGGCGTGCGGCGCGGCGCAGACCTTCGTGCCCGAGGGCTCGGTCGGCGCCGGCACCGGCGCGACGGTGGGCAAGGCGCTCGGCGCGAAGCTCGCGATGAAGGGCGGTGTGGGGTCGTGGTCTCTGCGGGCGGGCGACATCGTCGTGGGCGCGGTCGCGGTCGTGAACGCGTTCGGCGACGTCACCGACGCGCAGGGCACCATCATCGCGGGCGCGCGGACGGAGAAGGGCAGTTTCGCCGACTGCGCCACCTACCTCGCCAAGGGCGGGATGACGCAGGGCGCGCTCTCGCCGCCCTACCGCACCTCGGCTTCCCACAACACCACGCTGGTCGTCGTGGCGACCAACGCGGCGATCGGGCGCGTGCAGCTGGGCGGCGTCGCGCGCGCGGCCGCCGATGGGCTGGCCCGCCGCATCGTGCCGATCGGCACCGCCTTCGACGGCGACGTCGTGTTCGCGTGCTCGGCTGGCACGCTGGAGGCACCGCCGATCCAGGTCGAGCAGCTGGCGCGCGAGGCGACCGAGTCCGCGGTCGAGCGCGCGGTGCGGTTGGCCAAGGGGCGCGACGGCGTCCCGGGGCTCGCCGATTGACCGAGCGGCGGGTGCGCTAGGGTTCGGCCGGCTGGCTCGCGCCCGGGAGGCCGCGGTTGAGCAGGCTGAGCCGCACGCCGATGCTGTCCTGCACAGCGCGCGCCCGGCGGATCGAGGGCGCGTCGTTCACGATGATCGCGAAGGCGAGCTCCTCGCCGTCCTGCGTCGTTACGTATCCCGCCAGCGCCGACACGTCACTCAGGGTCCCGGTCTTGGCGCGCAGCCGGCCCACGGCCGGCGTGTCGGCCATCCGTCCGCTGAGCCCTTCGCCCACGACCGGCAGCGAGTGGTAGAACGCGTGGCCCTCGCTCGAGCGCCGCATGTGGGCGAGCAGCTGCACCAGGGCCCGCGGCGTGGTCTCGTCGAGCAGCGAGAGTCCGGAGCCGTCGGTCACCTGGACGGCGCTCTGCGGAATCCCCACGTCCTTTGTGAGGAACTCGGCCACCGCCTGCGCGCCCGTGGCGAACGTGCCGGCGTTCCGCGCCACGCGGCCGATGGCGCGGAACGTCAGCTCGGCTGAGAGGTTGTGGCTGCGGTGGTTGATCATCGAGACCAGCTCGTCGAGCGGCATCGAGCGGCGCACGGCGAGCGTGCCACGGAACGGGTCGTCGCCTGCTGCCGAGCGGCGCAACATCAGCTGCGCGCGCGCCGGCGCGTCGTTCACCACCGAGCGCGTGCCGCCGGTGATGGTGACGCCGCGCGCCTCGAGCCGCTGGCGCAGCAGGCCGGCCGCGAAGACGGCGGGCTCCTCGACCACGAGCCACGTGCCCCATGCCCCGCGCGTGATCGGGATGTTGCCCGACAGCTCGACGACGCCGCGCGAGCGCCCGCGCTCCACGTAGATACGGGTGCGCGTTCCCGGCCGGCCGGTGGTCACGACGCTTGCGATGGCGTAGTAGTCGTTCGCCGGCTCGATGCGCCAGGTCGCGCGCGAGCCGACGCGGGGCCCCGGCTCGACGATGAGCCGGATGCGGTTCTCGGCCGCGCCCAGCGCCGAGGGCGGCGCCGCGTACGCCTCGTCGGCGTTGTCCGGCGACCACCCCGGGCCGCGCAGCTCGGCGCCGAGGAACGACGCGTCCCCGACGATGTCGCCGCGCACGCGGCGGATCCCGGCCCGAACCACGCTGTCGGCAAATGGGGCGAGGCTCGCGGTGTCGAGCGCGAAGGTGGGGTCCCCCGTGCCGTAGAGCACCAGGTTGCCGAACAGCTCCCCGCTCCGGACGGGCCCGTCGGCGAACAACACCGTCATGAACCTGAAGTCGGGGCCGAGGTAGTGCAGCGCGGCGGCGGTCGTGAACAGCTTCGCGTTCGAGGCCGGGATGAAGCGCCGGTCGGCGTGGTACGAGAGCAGCGTGTCGCCGCGGGTGAGGCTCACGACGAGCGCGCCCCACGTGGCGCGGCGCCAGACGCGGCCCCCGAAGAGCGGCGTGAGCTCGGCGGCGAGCGGTCCCTGCGGGCGCTCCTGGGCGCCGAGCACCCCGGTGCCGGCGGCGGCCAGCAGGATCGCGAACGCAAGGCGGGACGGGCGCATCGCGAGCAGTATAGCGGCGACACTGCCCACCTCCCAAGGCCCGGTTACCTTTCCCGCTGGGATGACGCAGTCTCCGCCCTTCGCCGCTCCCGCGCCGGCGGCATCTTAGGGGGACTCTACCTGACGCGCACATGAAGCTGGTCTGCTTCGACATCGACGGCACGCTGGTCTGGACCGACGGTGCGGGTCGGCGCGCGATCTGCCGCGCGCTCCTCGAGGTCCTCGGCACGGCCGGCCCGATCGAGACGTTCCGGTTCGACGGCCGCACCGACGGCGAGATCGTCTCGAGGCTCGCCGAGGCGGCGGGGTTGGCGGTGGACCGCGCGCTCGTGGACCGGGTGCTCGGGCGCTACCTCGCGAACCTGCGTGACGAGCTGGGGCGGCCGGGGCACCACACGACGGTGTATCCGGGCGTGCGCGAGCTGCTCGACGCGCTCGCGGCACGGAGCGACTGCGTCGTGGGCCTGCTAACCGGGAACGTCGCGCAGGGCGCGCGGCTCAAGCTTGGCTCGGCGGAGCTCGACGTCGCGCGGTTCCGGGTAGGCGCGTTCGGCTCTGACAACATCGATCGGACCGAGCTGCCGGCCGTCGCGCAGCGGCGGGCGCACGAGGTGCTCGGCGTGGACCTGCCCGGCGGCGACGTAGTGATCATCGGCGACACGCCGGCCGACATGCGGTGCGGACAGGGAATCGGGGCGCGCGCGATCGGCGTCGCCACCGCGGCGTACTCGGTGGAGCAGCTGTTGGCAGCGGGTGCGGCCGCGGCGTTCGAGGATCTGTCGGATACAACCGCGGTACTGAGCGCGATTCTCCAGTAGGTCAGAGGCGCAGAGGGCGCAGTGGGCGCAGTCGGTCGTCAGATCGTCAGTGGTCTGTTGCTCCTCGGCGCAGTCCGGGCGCTGGGGGCCCAGGAGCTCGTCACCGCCCGCTTCGATGTGCGGAGCGCTGCCGCGGTGGACTCCGTGCGCCGGCTCGGCATCGACGTGGTCGAGACACGACCGCGGCCCGACGGTTCCGTGCAGATCGTGGCCGTCGTCTCGGCGCGCGACCGGTTCGCGCTCGCCGCGCGCGGCTGGCTCGCCGAGGAGGTGCCGCGCCCGCCGCTGCTCGCCGCGCAGGAAGCGCGCCGCGCCGTCCTCGGTCCGCGCGCGTTCACCGTATTCCGGGACTTCGACGATCCCGCGCGCGGGATCGCGGCCTGGCTGCGCACGTTCGACGCGTCGCACGCCAACGTCACCGTGGACTCGATCGGCGCGTCGGTCGAGGGCCGGCCGATCCTCGTCGCGAAGATCGGGGCGCCCGACGACGACCCGGGCCGCCCCAACGCGCTGTTCGTGGCGACCTACCACGCGCGCGAGTGGGCGGCCACCGATTTCGCGCTGCGGCTCCTCGAGCACCTCGCCGACTCGCTGCCGAACGCGCCGGGCGGCGCCGCGCTGCTCGCGAGCCGCGACGTGTGGGTGCTGCCCGTCGTGAACCCGGATGGCTACGAGTACACCTTCACGACCGTGCGGCTGTGGCGTAAGAACCGCCGCGCCAACCCCGACGGCACCTTCGGCGTGGACCTCAACCGCAACCACACCGGCTTCTTCGCCCTCGACGACGCGGGCTCGAGCCCGACGCCGTCGTCCGAGGTCTACCGTGGGCCGAGCCCGGCGTCGGAGCCCGAAACGCGCACGGTCGAGGCGTTCCACGCCGCGCATCCGCCGGCCGTGTCCATCAGCTACCACACCTACACGGGGGCGATCCTCTACCCGTGGGGCCACGTCACGGGCGCGCTCACCGGCGACGACGGCGTCCTGCGCGCGGTCGCGGGGAGCGACCTCGCCTCCGCGATCCTCGACAGCGTGCCGGGCTCGGAGCACGACCACTACCACCCGGGTCCGGGGTGGCAGCTCTATCCGACCAACGGTGACTACACCGACTGGGCCTATCGCCAGCACGGCACGCTCGCG
Source organism: uncultured Gemmatimonadales bacterium (assembly GCA_964358595.1). Lineage (GTDB taxonomy): Bacteria > Gemmatimonadota > Gemmatimonadetes > Gemmatimonadales > JACORV01 > CAYHQJ01. Next base: position 9,845 of record CAYHQJ010000042.1, on the reverse strand, counting down.
TTCACCGTCGAGCTGACGTCGGGCTGCTGCGTCGGCGGCGCGAGCTACGGCTTCGAGTTCCCCGACGACGACACGCTGCTCGCGCGCGTGGCTCGGGACAACATCCCGTTCGCGCTCGCGCTGCTCGCGGCCGCCGGCGACCCCGCGCGCGCTACGGGTCCGGCCGGTCTCGCGGCCGCGCAGCCGGAGTTCGAGGCGGTGTGGCCGGACGTGCGCGTGCTGGTGCCCGCGGGCGCGCTCGTGCCCTCGCCCGCCGGCGCTTTCGCGTTGGAGGTGGCGACGGACTCGGGCGTCGTCCACGGCGCCGCGCTGACGGCCGACACGCTCGGCCGCGGACTGTTCTTCACGCGCCTCACCGCACCGCGGTCCAGCATGACGGACGCCCGTGCGCTGAGGGTCGCGCAGGCGGGGCTGGTCGCGGACATCCTCGCGCGGGACGGCGCCGAGCGCAGCGACTCGCCGTGGAACGGCTTCCGCCGCACGTCCACCGCGTTCGAGGGGACGCAGGCGTGGGCCGGCGTAACCGATACCCTGGTCTCGCCCGAGATCCGCGTCGCCGGACGCCGCGGCCTGCGCCTGTACTTCTGGACGCAGCACGGTGGCAGCGTCTTCAACCATCAGCTACAGGGCAGGGTGGAGGTCTCGACCGACGGCGGCGCCAGCTGGACGCACGTGTATCGCGCGATTGGCGCCGGAAACGCCTGGTACCCCGTGGCGGTGCCGCTCGACCTGACGCCCGGCGCGAGCGGCCTGCGCGTGCGCTTCATCGCGGACAACATGAGCTGGCTGGTGGACGCGATCGCGATCGCGGCGGGCGAGACCCGGCTGTTCGATGCGGTGCCGGCCGCGGGCGGCCAGGTCGAGGTTTCGGCGAACCCGGTGCGCTCCGGACCGGTGACGCTGCACTGGCCGCCGGGCCCCGGGACCGCGCGGATCGAGATCTTCTCCACGCTCGGCACCCGGGTCGCCGGCGAGTCGCTTTCGCAGGACCTCGGCCGCTGGGTGTGGACGCTCGAGACCGCGGGCGGCGCACCGGTGGCAAGCGGGATGTACGTGGTCGTCGTCACGCGGAGCGACGGGGCGCGCTTCCGGCGACGGCTCTTCGTCGCGAGGTAGCACCATGGCGGTCATCGGCGTGGGGATCGACGTGGTGCCGGTCGAGCGCGTGCAGGAGATGCTCGACCGCCACGGCGATCGGGTGCTGAAACGGCTTTTCACTCCGGGCGAGCTCGCGCGCGCGACAGACCTCGCGCACCAGGCGCTGCACCTCGCCGGCCGCCTCGCCGCGAAGGAGGCGGCCTACAAGGCGCTCTGCGCCGACGGTGCCGATCTCGGGATCGGGTGGCAGAGCATCGAGGTCGAGCGGCTCGCCGACGGGCGCCCGCAGCTCGTGTTGCACGGTCCGGCGCTCGCGCGCTTCCGTGCGCTGGGCGCGAGCCGCTGCCATGTCTCCCTCAGCCACGACGGTGGCGTCGCCGCTGCGATCGTCCTCATCGAATAGGTGACCGGCGCGAGTTGCGTGCGCGGCTGGAGCCGCGGTACCATACGGTTGCCCAAACGATTGAGAATGAGTCTCAGTTGAATGTATAACCCACTGCTGGCACTCGCGTTTCTCGTCTCGGTCTCTGCGCCAGCGGCTCCCGCAGCCACGCCGGAGCAGCGTCAGGCGCTCGACGCCGCGCGGCGTGTCGTTGCCACGCTCCAGCTCGCGGGCCAGGAGTATCGGCTCGCTTTCCGCGGCGGCGTGCTCGCGAACCCGGCCGAAGCGCAGGAGGCGCTGCTGTTCGTCGCGTCCGCGCGCGCCTCCGCGCGCGACCTGCCTCGCGCGCTCGCGGGCGACATCGAGCTCCGGATCGCGCGCATCGAGCGGCTGCTGGCGCAGGGGGCGAGCGCCGATTCGCTGGTCGCGGCGGCGCAGGAGGTCGAGCGCCGGCTCACGGTCGCCCTCGGCGTTTCGCTCGCCGAGCGGCCGGCGCGCGAGCCCTCGCTCGCCGCGGGAGCGCGGCTCTACGCTCAGCAGTGCGCGCAGTGCCACGGCGCGCGGGGCGCGGGTGATGGTGAGGCAGGGCGCACGTTGACTCCGCCGCCCGCCAACCTCGCGGATCCGGCGATCCTCGCCGCGGCCACCCCGCTCGACATCTACCGCAAGGTCACGCACGGCGTCCCCGCCACGGCGATGCCCGCCTTCGAGCAGAGCCTCTCGCCGGACGAGCGTTGGGACGTGGTCGCGCACGTGCTCGCGCTGTCGGATTCGGTGGCGCGGCGCGGCCGGAACGGCGCTCTGGCGATCGTCTTCGGCACGGTGCGCGGCGAGCTCGGCGGCGCGCTGGACCTCGCGGCGCGCGGCGAGAAGGGGGCCGCCGGCCGCCAGGTGCTCGACGCGTACATGGCATTCGAGGCGGTCGAGGGAACGCTCGCGGCCACCGAGCCCTCGCTGGTCAAGCGTGTGGAGGAGCGGTTCACCGCGCTGCGCATCGCGGCCGCGGGCGGGGCTGCGGCCGCGGTGCTCGCAGCGAAGCACCGCGACCTGCTCCTCAGCCTTGCCGAGGCGGAGGACGCGCTCACGCGCGGCCGCTCGGGCACGGGGCTCTTCGTCGAGAGCGTCCTGCTGATGCTGCGCGAGGGCTTCGAGGCGATCCTGGTGGTCGGCGCGATCATGGCGGTGCTGCTCAAAGCCGGCGCGACGGAGAAGCAGAAGAGCGTGCGCTGGGGCATCGTGGCGGCGCTCGCCGCGAGCCTGGTCACAGCCGCGCTGCTCGAGTGGCTGTTCAGCGTGACGCCGGCGCAGCGCGAGGCGCTCGAGGGCGGCGTGATGCTCGTGGCGGCGGCGATGCTGTTCTACGTCTCGTATTGGCTCGTCTCGAAGATCGAGGCCCAAGCCTGGCAGCGGTTCGTGAAGGGCCAGATCGAGCGCGCCGTCCAGAGCGGCAGCGGTCTCGCGCTCGCCTCGGTCGCCTTCCTCGCCGTGTATCGCGAGGGCTTCGAGACCGTTCTCTTCTACAAGGCGCTGTTCGTGGCGGGCGGCGGTGCGGGCGCGGGCCCGATCGGCGCCGGCATCGTCCTGGGGCTCGTCGCCCTCGTGGCGGTCTTCGTCGGGATCGAGAGGTTCGGCCTCCGGATCCCGATCCGGCCGTTCTTCGCGGTGACGAGCGCGACGCTAGCCTACATGGCGTTCGTCTTTGCGGGCAAGGGCGTGAAGGAACTGCAGGAGGGCGGCTACGTCGCCACGACGCTGGTGCCGGGCGGACTGCGCAACGACTTCCTCGGCATCTATCCGACGGTCGAGTCGCTGGTGGTGCAGGGCGTGATCCTCGCCGCCATCCTCGCCGCGCTCGGCTGGACGTTCGCCGTGGCGCCGCGGCGCCGGCGTCCGGTCCCAGAGGCCGCCCCCGTTCGAGGGACTCCCGGCGCGCCCAGTCGGCGGCCTGAGCCTCCAGAGCGGGAGACGGCCGCGGTCTGACGGGCGGGGCGCCTGCCGCTCGCCGGACCGGCGGGATGCCGGAATCCCGTACAGATGAGAGATTCCTCGACAGCATCCTCGCGTTCTCTTCCCGCACCCGGACGGTCGATGCGACGTCGTTCACTCCAGCGCGCCTGCGCGCCCATCGTATGCCTGCTCGCCCTCACCGGTGTCGCCGCCGGAGCGCTGGTGGCGCAGTCGGCGAACGCCCGGGCGGCGCCGCGGCCGCGCGCCGCGCGCGCGGCGGGACCGCTCACCCGCCCGGAGCTTACCGAGTATCGCGAGACGTCGCGCTACGACGACGTGATGGGGTTCGTGCGCGCGGTGACGCGCGGCAATCGCCGCATGCACCTCACCGGCTTCGGCTATTCGTACGAAGGACGTGAACTGCCGCTCGTGGTGGTCGGCGACGTGGCCGATCCGAGTCCCGAGGCGGTGCGCGCGTCGGGGAGGCTGCGGGTCTACGTCCAGGCGAACATCCACGCCGGCGAGGTCGAGGGGAAGGAGGCGGTGCAGGAGCTGCTACGCGACCTCGCGCAGGGGCGCCACGCGCGCTGGCTGGACTCGCTCGTGCTGCTGATCGCGCCGATCTACAACGCGGACGGCAACGAGCGGGTTGCGCTCACCAACCGGCCGCTCCAGAACGGGCCGATCGGCGGCATGGGGCAGCGCTCCAACGCGCAGGGGCTCGACCTCAACCGCGACCACATGAAGCTCGAGGCGGCCGAGGCGCGGGCGCTGGTGCTGCTGATGAACCGCTACGACCCGCAGGTGCTGATGGACTTGCACACGACCGACGGGTCGGTTCACGGCTATCACCTCACCTACTCGACGCCGCTCAACCCCGGCACCGACAGCGCGATCGTCGGCCTGCTGCGCGACGCCTGGCTGCCGGAGGCTACGCGCCGGGTGAAGGAGCGCGACGGCTGGGACATCTGGTACTACGGCAACCTGCCGGGCGGCCCCGGCCTCGGCGAGGGTGAGACCGAGCGCGGGTGGTACACCTTCGACTACCGGCCGCGGTTCAACACCAACTACATCGGCCTGCGCAACCGGTTCGCGATCCTGAGCGAGGCGTACTCGTACGCGAGCTTCGAGGAGCGGATCCGGGTCACGCTGCACTTCGTGGAGGAGTGCGTGGACTTCGCGTACCGCCACGCGAGCGAGGTGCGGCGGATCGTTGCGGCGGCCGACGTGCACTCGGTGGTGGGCGAGGCGCTGCCGGTGCGCTCAAAGTTCACGCGCGGCGGCCAGGTCCCGATCCTGCTCGGCGAGGTTGTCGAGGAGCGGCATCCGTACACGGGGCAGCGGGTGCTGCGACGGCTGGACGTGCGCCGCGCCGAGATGATGACCGACTTCGCCTGGTTCGAACCGGAGGAGACGGAGCGGGCGCCGCGCGCGTATTTCGTCCCCGCGGGCCTGACGGCGGTGATCGAGCGGCTCGAGGCGCACGGCGTCCGCACCAGCCGGCTCGATCGTCCGCTCACGCTCCAGGTCGAGCGGTTCCGGATTGACTCGACGTGGACGGCGGAGCGGCCGTTCCAGAACCACCGCGAGCGGACGGTGCGGGGCGCGTACGAGCAGGTGCAGCAGGAGCTGCCCGCCGGCACCGTCGTGGTGCGGGTGGACCAGCCGCTGGGGCGGCTCGCGTTCTTTCTGCTCGAACCGCGCAGCGACGACGGGCTGCTCGACTGGAACTTCTTCGACGAGGCGTTGCAGCGTGATGGGCGATACTGCCCGGTCCTCAGGACGACTGCCGCGTTCTAGGCGGGCGCTCCGGGCGGCGGCGCTGCTACGGTGACGTGGCTGGCGGCGTGGTCTCCGGCGCCCGGTACGTCAGCATGAGCCAGCCGCCGAGAACGGCGACCGTGAGGCTCAGCAGCTGGGCGAGCGTGAACGGGCCGAAGAACCGGTCGTCCTTGGCGCGGAAGGACTCGACGAACAAGCGCGCCCCGCCGGTGAGGACCAAGTACAGCCCGAACAGCCAGCCCGCCGCGTGGCGGTGCACGCGGATCCTCCACAGGTACCAGAAGATCAGGAACGCGAGCGCGACCTCGTAGAGCTGCGTGGGATGAACGGCCAGCACCTGGTCGCTCGGCATGCCCGGCGGGATGGTGACGTGGAACTGCTGCTCGAGCGCGCCGGCGGTCGTGGGCGGTGAGCCGCGCGGGAACTTCATGCCCCACGGCAGGCCTGTGGGCCGGCCGTAGTCGTCGTTGACCAGGAAGCAGCCGACGCGGCCGATCATGTAGCCGGCGGCGAGCGCGGGTGAGATCAGGTCGAGCAGCCGCCGGTACGGCAGCCGCTTCCACCACATGTAGGCGAACACGGCGAGCATCCCGCTGGCGAATCCCCCGTACCACACCAGCCCGCCGCGCGAGAACAGCGCGCCCAGGTCGCCGACCAGCGCCGCGTAGTAGAGCTTGGCGCCCGCGAGCCCGCCGAGCACCGCGAAGACCACCGTGTCCCATGCGATCGCCGGGTCCATCCCCGCGCGCTCGACTTCGCGCGCGTACACCCACCCGGCCATCAGGAAGGCGAACATCATCATGATCCCGTAGCCGGTGACCGTGAAGCTGCCGAAGTGGATGAGGAACGGATAGACGGTCATTGGGGGGCCACGAGTCCGGGGAAGGGCAGGCGCGCGTCGGCGTCCACGGGCCGGCCGGCCTCGCCGGCGCGGAACAGGCCGGTGCGCGCGATCATCGCCGCGTTGTCGGTCGCGATGCGCGGGGTGGGCGCGTGCAGGTGTGTGCCACGCTTGGCGAGTGCCCCGGCGAGCGCGGTGCGCAGGGCCTTGTTGCACGCCACGCCGCCGCCGAGCACGACCCGCGGGCGGTTGGTGAGCTCCACAGCGCGGATGACCTTCGCGACGAGGACGTCGATCACCGCGTCCTGGAAGCCGCGCGCCAGGTGGGGGCGGTCGGCGTCGAGGTCCAGCGACGCGCGCACCGCGTGCACGAGCGCCGTCTTGAGGCCGCTCATCGAGAGATCGAACCAGTCGCTGTCGCCGGGCTTCTGGCCGCCGCGCAGCATCGGCCGCGGGAAGCGGTAGCGCGCCGGATCGCCGTTTGCCGCCTCGCGCTCGATGGCCGGCCCGCCGGGGAAGCCGAGGCCGAGGAGCGCGCCGACCTTGTCGAACGCCTCGCCCACGGCGTCGTCGCGCGTCTCGCCGAGGAGGCGGTAGTCGCCCCAGGCGCTCACGTCCATCAGCAGGGTGTGGCCGCCCGAGACGATCAGCCCGACGAACGGCGGGACCGCGGCGGGATCCTCGAGCGCGGTGCCGAAGAGGTGCGCTTCGAGGTGGTGGATGCCGACGAGCGGCTTCTCCGCCGCGAGCGCGAGGCCCTTGGCATAGCTCACCCCGACCAGCAGCGCGCCGACGAGTCCCGGTCCCGCGGTCACGGCCACGAGGTCCACGTCATCCAATGTCGCGCCGGCGTCCTCCAGCGCGCGGTCCACCACCGGGCCGATGGCGACGAGGTGCGCGCGCGAGGCCAGCTCGGGGACGATGCCGCGGTACACCTGGTGCACGTCCTGGGAGAGGATGACGCACGAGGCGAGGGTGGCCGCGTCGTCGCCGGCGGCGCCGCGCACGACCGCCGCGGACGTCTCGTCGCAGCTGGTTTCGATGCCGAGGACGGTGAGCAGGCTCACGACCGCCGCACGCGAGCCGTGAGCGTGACCTCGCGCGGCGCGATGTGGAGCATCGGGTGGGCGGCGGTGTCGAGGGGGACGCGCTGCTCGACCGGTGCGGTGAGGCCGCGCAGCTCGATCGACTCGGTGCGCACCGAGTCGAGGTCGAACACCAGGGCGCGCGGGCCGCTCACCCGCACCTCGGCCGGCGCGAGGGTCGGCGCGCCGCCCAGGGCGAAACCCGACTCCGGCTCGACCACGCCGCGCAGCGCGACGGGCACCGCGCGCTGCACCATCCGGTCGATCTCCACCTCCACTTCGCGCGGCTCGACGTCCTGGATGCTGACCTTGGCGTTACGCGGGACCTGGATGTCCGACGGCGCCACGGCCAGGCGCCAGCGCGGCGGCGCGGCGCCGGCGGGGATGACCACGCGCACCACCGGCGGCGACGCGTACAGCTTGATCAACTCCCGCCCCGAGCCGATCACCAGCGCGCGCACGCCCGGCGCCGGCCTGGTCAGCGCGAGCGCCGCCGGCACCTCCAGCTCGAGCTGCACGGGGATGAGCGCCGAGGTCGTCTCCTCGGAGGCGATGATGACCCACACGATGAGGGAGAGCACCAGCGCCGCCAGCTTGAGCGGCCAGTTGCGGAGCAACACGGTCGTGAGGGCCGGCACTCACCCCCCGCGCTGCGCCAGGAGCCGCCGGATCAGGTCCCGGTTCGCAGCCGAGTTCCAGTCGGTGGCGCCGATGACCTTCTTCACGATGACGCCCTCGCGGTTGAGCACGAAGCTCTCCGGGACGCCGGTCGTCTGGTACGCGCGCTCGATCGTGCGCGACGGGTCGTGCAGAATGCGGAACGTGAGGCCGTACTCGCGCCGGAACTCCTTCACGACGTCCGCGCCGCCCTCGTCGATGCTCACGGCCACGATCTTGAGCCCCGCGGGGCCGAGCTCCTCGTGCAGCCGCTGCATCGAGGGCATCTCGACGCGGCACGGCTCGCACCAGGTGGCCCAGATGTTGACCAGCACCACCTGGCCGCGGTAGACGGCAAGGCCGACGGTGTCGCGCGAGTCGAGGTCGAGCGCCTTGAACGCCGGCGCCTTCGCACCGACCTCCACCGGGAAGATCTCGGGCGCGAGCTTGAGGCCGAGCACCGCGCCCGCGGTGAGCAGCCCGACGACGAGTCCGACGATGATCCACTGCTTCCTCATGCCAGCGCCGTCCTTCCGGCCTGCTGCGCCTTCGTCGCGAGCTGCCGCAGCTCGCGCACCTCGGCGCCGGGGTCGTTGGTCGTGAAGATGGCGTTCCCCGCCACGAAGGTGTCGGCCCCCGCGGCGGCCAGCCGGCCGATCGTGGCACGCGCGACGCCGCCGTCCACCTCGAGCATGGCACGGCTCCCCGCGCGGCCCAGCAACGCCCGCGCCCGCGCGACCTTGTCCACCGCCGGCTCCCAGAACGTCTGAGCGCCGAAGCCCGGATTCACGGACATGATCAGCAGCAGATCCAGCTCCGGCACGATTTCGTCAATCGCGGCGAGCGGCGTCGCCGGGTTGAGCGCGACGCCCGCCTGCATCCCCGCACCCCGGATCGCCGCGACGTGCCGCTGCAGGTGATCTGTCGCTTCGGCGTGGATGGTCAGGATGCTCGCTCCCGCCTCCGCGAACGGCGCGATGTAGCGCTCAGGATCCGCGACCATGAGATGGCAGTCGAGTATCGCGTCCGTGTGGTTGCGCAGCGCCTTCACCACCGGCGCCCCGAAGGTGAGGTTGGGCACGAACCGGCCGTCCATCACGTCCACGTGGATCTGGTCGGCTCCGCCCGCGAGCACGCGCTGGACGTCGTCCAGCAACCGGGCGAGGTCGGCGGAGAGGATGCTCGGGGCGATGCGAACGGTCACGTCGGCTCCTACCGCGCCAGGTGTAGGATCACGCCGCGGCCGAGGGGGAGGCTGTCCCCCGCGGCGGGCTCGGACCCCACGGCGATGCCGCGCGGGACCCGCTTGTCGTCCAGGCTGTCCACCGCGTCCACCCGGAGGCCCGCGGCGAGGACGAGCCGCTGGGCCAGCTCGGCGTCGAGCCCGAACACGTTGGGCACCGGGACGCGCGGCGTGCCGGTGCTCACGGTGAGCACGACCTGGCTCCCGCGCGGCGCGGCGACGCCGGGCGGCGGGTCCTGCCACGTCACGATCCCCGCGCCCGCCAGCGGATGCGGCTCGCGCGAGGCCGGCTCGGCAACCAGGCCCGCGCCCTCCAGCTCGCGCCGCGCCTGCGTCTCCGAGAGCCCCATCACCCGCGGCACCTGGCGCTCGCTCGGTAGCAGCGGCGCGGGGAAGAACACGAGCGCCGCGACAAGATAGCCCGCGCCCGCGGTCACGGCGATGCCGGCAACGGCATACAGCAGCCACCGCAGCCGGCCGCCCGAGCGGCGGCCGGGCGACGTGGCGCGTCCGGACGGGCGCTTCGGGGGCACTGTGCCCGCTGCGCCCCCCGCGCCTCTGCCAACTGGTCTTACCCGGCGCTCTACGACAGCATCCCCACGGTCGGGCTCGACGGCACCGCGATCTCGCGGCGCGGCATCCGGCCCGCCAGGAACGCGGTGCGCCCCGCCTCGTTGGCGAGCCGCATCGCGTGCGCCATCGCCACCGGGTCCTTCGCCTCGGCGAGGGCCGTGTTCATCAGGATCCCGTCCACGCCCTGCTCCATCGTGATGCACGCGTCCGACGCCGTGCCCACGCCGGCGTCCACGA
>CAYHQJ010000041.1:0-15840 GCA_964358595.1 uncultured Gemmatimonadales bacterium | reverse complement strand
CGCGAACGAGGCGCCGATGGCGACCCCCGCCGCTGCGATCACGTCCTCCGCCTGGTGCACCACGCCGCCGAACCGCTCGAAGATGTCGCCGAGGTAGTGCGACACGGACGTGGCCGGCGTGATCGGGTACATCGCGCACAGGTCGAGCCCCGCCGCGATCGCCCCGAGCGCCACCGCCTGGTTGCCGTTCATCACCACCATCGGCTGCGCCGGTTTCTCCACCGGCACGTTGATGCGCAGGTCGAGGTGCTCCACGGCCCAGCGCTGGCCGAGCTCGAACAGCGCGAGGTTGGCCTTGACGACCTCCTCGGACTTCTTGCGGAACTGGCGCGCGATCAGCTCGCGGAGGACCTCCGCCTCGCGCTCGTACACGGTGGTGAGGATGCCGAGCGCGAACATGTTCTTGCCCTTCCGCGGCTCGTCCACGACGCTCAGGCACTGCTCCTCCATCGGCACGCCCACGATCCGGTAGCCGCGCGTGCCGAGCTCGGCCATCGCCTCATCCCACGCGTGCCGGATCGTCTCGTCGGGATGCGTGGCCCAGCAGTTCTCGACCAGGACGATGCAGTCGTCGGCGAGCGCGCCCAACCGGTGGCGCGCGAGCAGCACCTGCTCGTTGAACGCCACCACCAGGTGGGCGTGGTCGCCCCAGTTCGTGACCGGGGCGGTGCCGATGCGGACGCGGTTGCCGCTGGCGCTGGTGGGCGTGCGCGGCGGGGGCTCGATCTCCGCCGGGATGATCTCGACGGTCCACACGCCGTTGCCCATCCTGGCCGACACCGTGCCGAACAGCTGGCCGCAGCGCTGCGCGCCTTCGCCGGAGTCGGAGACGATCTCGAGGGTGTGTTCGCGAACCGTCAGCCGCCCTGGGATGGCCGGCTGACCGGCCTCGGGTGCCGCCGCGGGAACGGAAAGGCTCGACGTGACCGTCATGTCACTCGCCCCTGCAAGGTGCCTGGTGTCGCCGGGGCGGCGGGCTTACACGCTGGCTCGGTGCCCGCACGGCCGCGCGGCCGCCGGGACGGATCCTTGCCCACGTTCGTCTTCATGGCCGCCCGCCGCCTGACGAGCATGCGCGGGCCTGAGAGCCCGCGTGTGGAGTATGGGAGCGGAGTCCTTGGGATGGGAGGAATTTTCTCTGAAGGTTCCTTCACGCCGGACCCGCCGAACGGGCGTGAGATTCGCCCGGGGATTCGGCTCCCGGCCGCCGCGGGCCTGCGCGCCGGCGGTGCAGGGGAGCGCGAGAACGATGAAGAACAGCCGCGTGGCTCGCGTCATGGGCTAAGGCAAGCGCTCTGTCCTACTCGAGCACGAAGATGTGCTTCTTCGCGCACATCTCCTTCAGGATCTTCGGCCACACCGTCACGCTCACCTCGCCCAGGTGTGCCTTGCGCAGCAGCAGCATGAGCGTCCGGCTCTGCCCGATCCCGCCGCCGATGCTGAGCGGCAGCTCGTGCTTCACGATCCCCTGGTGGTACGGGGTCTTGAGCAGGTGGAGCTGGTGGCTCATCTCGAGCTGCTGCTTCAGCGACTCGGCGTTCACCCGGATGCCCATCGACGTCAGCTCGTGGCGGCGCTCGGTCACCGGGTTCCAGACCAGGATGTCGCCGTTGAGGCCGTGCATCGGGCGGCCGGTCTTCGAGCGCGTCTCGGTCACCCAGTCGTCGTAGTCCGCGGCGCGCATCTCGTGCGGGTACCCGTCCGCGAGCGGCCAGCCGATTCCGTAGATGAAGACCGCCGGGTAGTCCTGGAGGATCGCCGTCTCCCGCTGCTTGCGCGGCAGGTCCGGGAACCGGTCGAGGATGTCCTCGGCGTGCAGGAAGGTCAGCTCGTCGGGCAGCTCCGGCCAGCGCGGGTCGCGCAGCTTCGGGAACTCGCGCATCGCGAACTGCTCGGCGCCCTTGATCACCTTCCAGATCTTCCGCACGATCCTGGTGAGGAAGTCGAGGCTGCGCTCCTCGGCGCTGATCACCCGCTCCCAGTCCCACTGGTCCACGTAGCAGCTGTGATCGTGGTCGAGGAAGTAGTCCTTGCGCACCGCGCGCATGTCGGTGCAGAGGCCCTCGCCGTGCGCCATCCCGAGCTGCTTCAGCGCCACCCGCTTCCACTTCGTCGCCGCCTGCACGACCTGCGCGTCGATCGGGTGCTTGTCGTGGTCGTTGCTGATGTGGAATTGGATCGGCGTGCGGGAGCCGTCCCGGTCCAGCATGTCGTTGACGCCGCTCTCGACGTCCACGATCAGCGGGACCGTCACCATCATGAGGTGGAGCTCCTTGCAGAGGTGCTCCTCGATGTAGTCCTTGACGGCGAAGATCGCGCGCTGCGTCTCGCGCACGTCGAGCAGCGAGCGGTAAGCGGTCGGGAGGACCTTCTCGAGATCCTCGTAGGTGCCGATCCCCGGCCCGGCGAGGTCGGCCCGCTTGAGGTCGGCCTTCGTCGGCGCGGACTTCGCCGGCGACTTCTTGCGGAGGGGCTTCTTGGAGGCGACAGCCATATCCGATTCCTCATCTCCGGTTTTGGTCACGATCATGACGCGCTCCGGCACCCGTGTCCCGGAACGGTTGAACGATGGGCACCGGACTGTGAAGGGAAGTGAAAGGCGGCATGAAGAACGCGCGCCTACATCTCCGGCGTGAACATGATGTGCGCCTTGGCAGTCCCGGGATGCATCAGCCATGGAGCGCCGGTGCGCGGCGTCGTGGAGAGGCCGGTGGACGCCTCGGTGGCGAAGGGCACGTAGACGACCGACAGCCGCCGCGCGCCGGTTACGGCGCCGGTCGCCGGGTCGTAGCCGGTCGCGGGGCCGGTCATCGAGTACAGGCTCGCCACGGGAGGCACGCGGATCCGGCCCGCCGCCACGTCGGCGAAGCGCACACTGTCCACCGTGTCGCCCTGCACGCCCTGCGCGCGCAGCTCGCGCCCGCGCGCCATGAACGGCTCGAGCGCGTCGTGGTAGCAGGCGACGTGGAATCGGTCGTCGCGCGGGTCGTCGGCGAGGCAGACGAAGTGGTTCGTCCCTTCGCGCAGCCGCACCAGCCGCCCCTGCGGATCGTAGCCCAGCACGGCGGCGCCTGCCCGCACGTCCTCTGGCAGCGGCAGTACGGCCGCGGCGATCTGCCGGTCGGCCGGCTGGACGCGTAGCGGCGCGGGCGCCTGGGCGCTGAGTGGGGCGGCGGCGAGCACGAGTGCGGCAACGAGCGCGGTGCGTCTCATGGGTTCACCACGTAGGCGTAGAGGAATTGGTCGATGACCCGGCCGTCCTTGATGACGGCGCGGCGCATGCGGGCCTCGAGGACGTACCCGCACTTCTCCAGCACGCGGCACGAGGCGGCGTTCCACTCGTAGGGCAGGGCGTAGACGCGCGTGAGGCCATGCGTCGCGATAGCGTAGGCGGTCACCGCGCGCAGCGCCTCGGTCGTGATGCCCTTGTTCCAGTGCGCCTCACCGAGCCAGTAGCCGATCTCGGCCGAGACGCGCTCGACGTCGTCGTGGAGCACGAAGCCCATGCCGCCCACCGCCTCGCCGTCCACGGCGAGCGCGAAGTGCGTCTCGGGGCGTCGCTCGAGCGCCCGCGCGATGAATGCGCGGCCGTCGGCCTCGCCGTACGGGTGCGGAAAGGCGTCCCGGAGATTGAGCCACACCTTCCGGTTGTCGGCGTGGCGCGCGAGCGAGGTCACGTCCGACTCGCGCCACGAGCGGATCTCGCCGAGCGACAAGGGGATGTGAAAGGCCACGCGGCCAATCTAGCTGGCGCCGTGCCGGCGGGGCTATACTTCCCGTGGTCCCCCACATCGTTGAGCCGGAGGTGTTCGTGCGCGCTCCAACCCGTGCCCGCTCGCCGGGTCCCGTCGTGCTCCTGCTGCTGCTGGCCGCCGCGCTCCCGGTCCGCCTCGAGGCGCAGATCGGCCGGCTGCGCCGCGTCGTGGGCCAGGCGGCGCAGGAGCTGCCGAACCCCGCGCTGCTGCTGCAGGGCACGCCGCCGATCACGACCAGCCTGTCCGACGCGCGCTGGGCAGTGGACACGATGGACGCGTTCACGCCGGGCGAGTTCACCCCGCTGCCGTCGCTCGAGCGAGGGCCGAACGGCGGGTTCCTGCTGCGCGCCGGCGCCTTCGCGATGCAGACGCAGAGCTACTGCCTCAAGGCGGGGACCCACGGCCCGGGTGGCGGCGACGGGTACATCTACGCGCCCCCCATGGGTCCGATGGACGATCACGTGATGTCGATCGTCCGCAACTCGGTCCGGCACACGGAGGTGGACCAGCACGACGTCCAGGTGCTGCTCTGGGCGATCATCGCGCGCGCCAAGTTCGACCAGCTCCCGGCGCGCCTCAAGGCGACGGCGGCACTGCTCCTCTCGCCGCCACAGCTCGCGACCCTGAACCGCGGGGCGCTCGATCTCGTGCCTGGGCCGCTGCTCGACCAGGCGCTGAACAACATGCCGCCGCTCGTGCAGCAGGTGTTCCGTGCCGAGGCGCAGCTCAGGCAGATGATGACCACCGCCGACAGCCGGTTCGAGGACATGGAGCGCGTGGCGGTGCTGGTGGGTGCGGCCCCGCGCGATGAGCACGACCGCGCGCTGCCGCGCGGCCGGTGGTCGCGGCACCCCGACGGCTACTATGTACGCTACCTGCCGTCCGGGTACTCCTCGACGCGGGTCGAGATCTGGGTGCCCGATGGCAGCCGGGCGGTGGGCCGGGAGTACGATCCGGCCACCCACATCGCCGTGCCGGGCAGCACCTACCGGCAGCGGCTCATCCAGTCGGGGCGGGCGCGCGGGGACGGGTAAAGCGCCCGCGTCAAAGGTAGCGCGCCACCGCCATGGCGATGGTGGCCACGGCGAGCAGCGCGGCGACCCAGCGCGCGGCCGTCGCCGCGCGCTGCCGCAGCGCCTGGATCTCCTGCATCGCGACCTCGCGCTCCGGACCCTCCGCCAGCTGCTGCGCCTTCGGGGCGAGGGCGAGCGCCTTGAGGGTCGGGTTGCGCATCAGGAACACGCCAATCACGAACGCCACGATGGACAGCACGCCGCCGGTCCCCAGCGCCATCCCCGCCCGCGTTCCCATCCAGTCGCCCGTGAACCCCGCCGAGTCGCGCCAGTAGAGCAACAGCCCCGTCACGATCGTCAGGGCCGCGGTCAGCGGCAGGATGCTGAAGTACCGTCGCTGCAACAGCTGCTGCATGAGCGGCGCGCCCTGCGGGCCGAGGGCCTGCATGCTCGGCGCCAGGAACGTCACGACGAAGAAGATCGTGCCGACCCAGAACACGCCGAGCACGATGTGCACGATGCGCAAGGCGATGATCACGGCGTCCACGGATCCTCCATGGGGGGGGGTCAGAGCGCTGCCCGGTCGAGCCACTTGCCGACCCGCGGCGCCTGGTAGGCGCCGAGGAGGGCCAGGAGCCGCTCGGGGTCCGCCTCCACCTGCAGCGTGTCGCGGTGCTGCCGCCGCACGAACCCCTCGGCGACCGCGCGATCGAGGAAGGCCACCAGGGGCTGGAAGTACCCGGCGACGTCGAGCAGCCCGCACGGCTTGTCATGGAAGCCGAGCTGCGACCAGGTCCAGATCTCGAACAGCTCGTCGAGGGTGCCGAGGCCTCCCGGCAGCGCGATGAACGCGTCCGCCAGCTCGGCCATCAGCGCCTTGCGCTCGTGCATCGAGCCGACGACGCGCCGCTCCGTGAGCCCCTGGTGCGCGACCTCGCGGTCCACGAGGGCCTGGGGGATCACGCCGATCACCTCGGCGCCGGCGGCGAGGGCGGCGTCGGCGAGCACGCCCATCAGGCCGACGTTCCCGCCGCCGTACACCAGACCGATGCCGTGCTCGCCGAGCAGCCGGCCGAGGCGGGTGGTGGCGGCGGCGTACTCCGGCCGCGCTCCCCGGTTGGAGCCGCAGTAGACGCAGATGTGTTGCACGAGACGGCGAAGCTACGAAGTCGGGGTCGCCTCGGCTAGGGATGCCCGCGGCTGGAGACCGCGCGAAGCCGGACGGCGAGCCGCCAGTAGACCACGAGGTTGATCGCCAGCGCCAGCGTGCCGAGCCCGATCTGGACCGCACGGCTCAGTCCCGACGGGTACAGCGCGGCCGTGACGTAGTGCTCGATGAAGCCGCCCGGGTAGCCGGCCCCGCCGCCCCGCCGGCGGAACTCCAGCTCGAGCGGCGTGAGCGGGCAGATCCACCCCGCGTACTCGATCAGGATGCCCCAGACTGCCGCCGGCACGTGGACCCAGGCGAGCTTCGGCCGGCGCAGCACGAGCAGCCCGCCCGCGACGACGAACACGACGAACGCGAGGTGGACAAGCAGGACGAGGTCGGCGAGCCGGAGGTAGAGCAAGTCGCCGGAGTGCCGGGAAGCCGCCTACGGCGCCGTGCCGGCCGCCGCCTCGTGGCCGAGGGCCTCCAGCAGCCGCTCGAGCAGCCGCTCCCGCTCGCGCAGCCGCTCGCGGAACTGCCTCGTCTCGGTGTGCGAGATCTCGATCCGCAGCTCGTGCAGGAAGCCCTCGATCGTGTCCCGCAGCGCCTCGGCTTCCGCGTGGCTCAGCGTGATCTCCATGGGCCCTCCTCCCCACGCTGCAAGTGAGGGACGGGCCCATGAAGCGCTCTGCGAGTCAGCGTGAGGATTCCTTCAGCTAGTGCCAGGTCCGGCGGATTCTACGATTAACGCGCCAGGGCCAACGACGTCAACCTGTTGGCCGTATGAAGGTTAACCGTTCCCGGATTGGTCCCGTGCCCCTCAGGCTCAGCTCGCGCTGGCTGCCATTGGCGATCGCCGCCGCCCTGCCGTTCTTCGCGCCGGCCCCGGCCGCCGCCCAGATCGGGTCGGCGACCGACATCATCACCGGTGTCGTGGCGCGCGCGGAGGACGCCACGCCGATCCTGGACGCCACGGTCGAGGCGTACTCACTCGAAACCCAGGTGACGCGGCGCTCGCACACCGACGCCCGCGGCCGGTTCACCATCCTGTTCCCCGACGGTGGCGGGCAGTACCGGATGACTGCGCGCGCCATCGGGATGTCGCCGCGCATCGAGCTGCTCCAGCGCCACGCCGACGAGGATCGCCTGGTCTGGAACGTGCGGCTGACGGGCGGCCCCATCACCCTCGAGCAGATCACCGTGCGCGCCGGAGCGCAGATCGCCCGCGCCCCCGAGGGTCCGACGCCGGGCTCGAGCGAGCGGGCGTTCAACGCCGACCAGCTGGCTCGGCTGCCGACGGACGCCACCGACCTGGCCCTGCTGACCTCGCTGGTGCCGGGCGTCCTGACCATCGGGGCGACCGACTCGTCCGCGACCGCCTTCTCCGTCGCGGGGCTGGGACCGGACGCCAACGCGCTGACGCTGGACGGCCTCCTGTTCGGCACCTCGGTCGTGCCCCCCGGGGGGCCTGCGGCAGACCCGCGTCGTCACCAGCACCTACGACGTCTCGCGCGGCCAGTTCTCCGGCGGCCTGATCGCCGCGACGACGCGCAGCGGCAGCAACGTCGTCCAGGGATCCTCGCAGTACCAGCTGCGCGACGAGAACCTGGCGGTGACCGAGGAGGACTCGCCGTACGCGCAGGGCTTCACCCAGCACGTCATCAGCGGCGGGCTCGGCGGGCCGCTCGTGCGCGACCGGCTGTTCGTGTACGGCTCGTTCCAGGCGCGGCTGCGCTCGGATCCCCAGCAGACCCTGCTGTCGGGCGGGAGCACCGACTACGCGCGCCTCGGTGTGCATCCCGACTCCGTGGCGCGCTTCCTCGGCATCGTGGACTCGCTCGGCGTGCCGCCGGCCAGCGTTCCCAGCGGCCACACGCGCTCCAACGACAACCTCTCGGCGCTGCTGCGGCTCGACTACGTCCTGTCGAATGCACACACCCTGACCCTGCGCGGCGACTGGCAGGGCACCAGCCAGGATCCGGCGCGCCTCGGCGCGCTCGCGCTGCCGCAGACGGGCGGCGTGTTCTCGACGGGCGGCGGCGGGGCGATGCTGACGCTCACCTCGCGCTTCGGAGCCACCGTGATCAACGAGGCCCGCGGGTATCTCCAGGGCTCGCGCACCGACGGCGATCCCTTCACCCAACTGCCCGCGGGGCGGGTACAGGTGGCCTCCGACCTGCCCGATAGCACGCGCGGGGTCTCGACGCTCGTCTTCGGCGGCAATGCCGGCCTGCCCACCCGCTCCACCGCGACCGGCTTCGAGGCCACCGACGAGCTGTCGTGGCTCCCGGGAACCGGGACGCACCGGCTCAAGCTCGGCGGCTCGTTCCTCACCGAGCGCACCCGCACCGTGGCTGGCGGCAACACCCTCGGTACGTTCGTCTACAACTCGCTCGCCGACCTGGAAACCGGCCGGCCGGCGTCGTTCCGCCGCACGCTGGACCTCACCGGGCGCGCGTCGCAGAACTACCGGTGGGGCCTCTACGCGGGCGACGTGTGGGTCATCCGGCGTCCGTTCCAGCTCACCTACGGCCTGCGCCTCGAGGGCTCGGCGTTCGGCGAGGCGCCGGCCTACAACCCCGCGGTGGACTCGGCGTTCGGCCGCCGCACCGACCAGCTGCCCAGCGAATGGCACCTGAGCCCGCGCGCCGGGTTCACCTGGACGCTGGGCGGCGCCCCGTTCGAGCGCGGCCGCATGCCGACCCCGCCCACGCTGGTCATCCGCGGCGGCGCCGGCGAGTTCCGGAGCCAGCCGCCGAGCGCTCTGGTGGCGCAGGCGCGCGGCGCCACCGGGCTCGACCGATCGGCGGCCGAGGTGGTGTGCACCGGCTTGGGTGTTCCCACGCCGGCCTGGGGCGCGTACTGGACCGACCCGGGCGCGATTCCCGACCAGTGCGCCGCGGCGGGAGCGCCGCTCCCGGGCGCCGTCCTGGCGGCGCGGACGGTGACGCTCCTCGGCGACGGCTTCGAGGCACCGCGGGCGTGGCGCGCATCGCTCGGCGTTGAGCGCCGGCTGACCCAGCTGTTCCGGGTCACCCTGGAGGGCAGCCTCGCGCTCGGCACGAGCCAGGCGGGATTCCGCGACCTCAACCTGGTGGGCGCGCCGCGCTTCACGCTCGCGCCGGAGGGGAACCGCCCGGTGTACGTGGCGCCGGCCGACATCGCCCCGCGGACTGGTACGCCGCGCTTCGCCGCCTCGCGCGCCGACACGGCGTTCGGCCAGGTGCTGGAGGCGCGCTCGGACCTGCGCTCGCGCGCGGTGCAGCTCACCGCCGGCCTCGGTGGGATCGTGCGGCGGGGCATCCAGCTCCAGGCCTCGTACACCTGGCAGCGCGCCCGCAGCGAGGCCACGGGTATGCGCGGGGGCAACACCGCGGGCGATCCCAACGTGGTGGAGTGGGCGCGCAGCGACTTCGAGCGGCGGCACAGCGCCCTTGCCACGATCACCTATCCGTTCTCGCAGGCGCTGGAGATCACGTCCATCGGGCGGCTCACGTCGGGCGCGCCCTTCACGCCCGTGGTGGGCGGCGACGTGAACGGCGACGGTTCGCGCAACGACCGCGCCTACGTGTTCGCCCCCGGTGCGGCGGGAGCGGAGGCCGCGGGGATGCAGCGGCTCCTGGCCGCGGCGTCGCCCGGCGTGCGCACCTGCCTCGAGCGCCAGGCCGGGACGGTCGCCGCGCGCAATTCCTGCACCGGGCCCTGGCAGTACACGTTCGACTTCCAGCTGAACTGGCGGCCGGCGCTGCTCGGGCTGAACCGCCGGGCCACCGTGTCCGTGGTGACGGTGAACTTCCTGCGCGGGCTCGACGAGCTGCTGCACGGCGTGAACGGCGCCAAGGGGTGGGGCCTGAACACGCGACCCGACAACACCCTGCTGTACGTGACCGGCTTCGACACGGTGGCGCAGCGGTACGTCTACCAGGTCAACGAGCGGTTCGGCGCGACCTACGGCACGGCCACGGCGTTCCGCCCGCCGTTCCAGATCGGTGTGCAGGTGCGGATGACCGTCGGGCCGGACCGGGTGCGGCAGGCGCTGGATGCGATGCGCGCCGGCGGCGTCCGGGCGGTCATGGCCATGGGTGGGGTGGGCGGGGCGGGCGGGGCGGGGCCGGGGGGCCCGGGCGGACGCGGCGGCGCAGGAGGATTTCGCGGCCCGGCGACCTCACCCGCCGAGATGATGGAGCGCATCGAGTCGGTGCTGCCTAACGCGGCGCGCATGGTGCTCGACCTGCGCGACTCGCTGGTGCTCGACTCGGCACAGGTCGCGCTGTTGGAGCCGGTCCGGGACTCGCTCGCCGCGCGCAACGGCCGGCGGCTCGATTCCCTGCGCTCGGTGATCCAGCGCGAGGGAGCCAACCCCGATCCCGCCCGGCTGCTGCCGATCCTGCGCCCGCTGTTCGAGGCGGCCCGGAACGACGTCGCGCAGGCGGTGGTCACGGTGCGGGCGATCCTGACCGAGGCGCAGTGGGCCAAGGTCCCCGAGTCGGTGCGGAGCTTCCAGATCGGTCCGCGCCCGGGGATGGGCCCGGGAGCGGTCAGACCGCCGCGGCCATAGCGCAGCGGCGGAGGCGCGCAGACTAAGGTTTTCGTCCAAGACTGCGATCCGGCCGGACCGCGCGCGCCGCGCGATGGTCGGACGGCGGGTCGGTGGCCCCGAACGGGCACTCTTGCTCGCATGGAGCGCGGGGAGACGAGGCTACTTACCTACTGGACGTGTAACTCGCAGATCTTGCGGAAGTGGTGGCCGTAGATGGCGAGCGTGATCGCCAGCGGCAGCGCCCGGGGCCGGCAGAACAGCGTCCACCAGAAGAGCTTCCAATACTCGAAGCGCTCCCTGCCCACAATGCCCAGCCGCACGGCGGAGCGCAGGAACGCAAGAGCCTGCTCCATGTGGTACCCGAAGTCCAGCCTGACCTTGACCTTCGGCGGCCGGTACTCCCTGAGGTAGGTCCTGACCCGTCGGTAGTACGCCTTGGGTGAGTAGATGTGGTGCAGCAGGTCTTTGTATCCCCGGCGCAGCGCGTCGAGGCTGATGAGGGGGACGATGTTGGTCGTGCCGTCCACGTTGTCCCCCCATGCCCGCTCGAGCAGGCGCCCCGCCTCCTTGAGGCGCGCATAGAGCTTGGTGCCGGGAGGGGCCTGCAGCAGGCCGACCATCGCCGTGACGATCCCGCTCCTCTGGATGTAGTCAATCAGCTGCGGGATGGTGGAAGGCGAGTCGCTGTCGAAGCCGAGGATGAAGCCTCCCTGGACCTGCAGCCCCGCCCGCTGGATGCGCTTCACGTCCGCGACGAGGTCCCGGTGCAGGTTCTGCTTCTTGCCGCATTCCGCCAGGCTCTCTTCGTTCGGCGTCTCGATCCCGACGAACACCGTGCAGAAGCCGGCCTCGACCATCATCCGCATCAGCTCATCGTCGTCGGCGAGGTTGATGGAGGCCTCCGTGTTGAACGGCAGTCCCCGCTTGCCCTTCCGCCACTCGACCAGCGCGGGGAGCAGCTCGGTCATCAGGCGCCGCTTGTTGCCGATCAGGTTGTCGTCCACGAAGAAGACGGGTCCGCGCCATCCCAGCGCGCAAAGACCGTCCAGCTCCGCGATCATCTGCCGAGCGGTCTTGGTGCGCGGGCGGTGGCCGAACAGCGCCGTCACGTCGCAGAACTCGCAGTCGTAAGGGCAGCCGCGAGAGTACTGCACGCCCATCGAGCGGTACGCCTTGAGGTCCGCCAGCTCCCACCGCGGAGCCGGCGTCCGCTCGATGTCGGCGAAGCCGGAGGTCGTGTAGAGCCGCTCGGCGTTCCCTCGGGCCAGGTCCTCAAGAAAGGGCGGCAGCGTCAGCTCGGCCTCGTTCAGCACCAGATGATCCACCGCCTCGAACTGCGCGTGCCCCGCCGTGAAGAGTGGCCCTCCCGCGACGACCCTTACTCCCGCGTCCCGGCACCGGGCGATGATCTCGCGCGCGAAGGCCCGCTGCACGGCCATCGCGCTGACGAAGGCGCAGTCGGCCCATGCTAGGTCCCTGTCGGTGAGCTTGCGAACGTTGACATCCACCAGGCGCACCGGCCACTCCGCCGGCAGCATCGCGGCGACGGTCAGGAGTCCGAGCGGCGGGGAGCCGGCCTTCTTGTGCACGAACTTCAAGGCGTGCTTGAAGCTCCAGAAGGTGTCCGGGCACTCGGGGTAGATGAGGAGGACGTTCACTCGGTTCCTTCCTTCATAGTCTCGGCCACCACCGCGGGCCCGGTGATCCCCGACCACGACAGCAGCCGGGCTGGCACCAACACGAGCGCGAGGCCGACGAACAGCGCGGCGTAGGTGGCCCCGCGGATCAAAACGAACATGTCGGCCTCCGCCGCGCCGGCCGGGCGTGAGGCGCTAGCTCATGCCCTCGGGCTACGGCCGCAGCACAGCCGGGAACCGCGACACCACGGTGCGCTTGCCGCGCGGCGAGATCGGCTGCGCGCCCAGGTAGACGTCGAACAGCGCCCAGCACAGCGCGGGCGACTGGATGGCCGCCTTGGGGTCGCCGGCCACGGTGCTGTGCAGCGAGCCGCCAGCGCAGGTGAACACCAGCTCGGTGCCCTCGGTGAGGCGCTCCACGCTGAAGTAGCCGCGGAACTGGTCGAGCGCGGCCTCGCCTCCCGGCATCCCGCGCCCGGCCGCGGCCACCACCCGCGGGCGCAACGCGCCGTCGAACGCCTCCGACATCTGTTCGCCCGTCACGTTGCGCGTCATGACCAGCTGCATGGTCATCGGGAAGCTCATGCGCAGCAGCGCGTCGTAGAACGCCGTAGCGCCGGCCAGCTGCTCCGGCGTCTGTCCGGCGTACGAGGCCAGCGCGGTGCGCGCCTGCGCCTCGTCCACGTACAGGCCGAAGGCGTACACCTTGACCTTCAGAACGGTGCGGGTGCGCAGGCCCGTGCCGGTCAGGACCTGGCGGCTGCCGTCCGCACCGGTCAGCGAAACGGGGAACGCGACCCGGCTCGACGGCTCGGTCACGGTCTGGGCGGCGGCCGCGGCTGGAGCGGCGAGCGCGGCGGCGGCGAGAAGCGTCAGCGTGGTGCGCACGGGGTCCCTCGGGAGAAAGGTCAGGAGCCAAGCTGCGCTAAGGGGCGGCCGGTGGCAAGTCGGGAGGGTCCGGGCGCGCCGACAGGCGCGATTGCTTGACGGTCCCCAGGGAGTGGGTTAGGGTGGCGCGGACGTGGACACCCTGCAAAGCGTTCGCCACGCCCTGCGGATTCTCGCGAAGCGTCCCGCGTTCACCGCGGTGGCGTCGCTTACGATCGCCCTCGGCGTCGGGGCAAACACCGCGATCTTCAGCGTCGTCAACGAGGTGTTCCTGCGAGGGCCGCAGGTCCGCGACGCCGGCCGCCTGGTGGCGCTGGGCCGCGTCACGCCGGACCGCGGCTACCAGGGCTTCGGGCATCTCGCGTTCCTGAAGTACCGGGAGCAGGCGCGGTCGTTCACCGGTCTGCTCGCGAAGCGCGGCGCCACGCTGCTGTGGCACCAGGGAGAGCAGACCGTCCCGCTGGACGGCGAGCTGGTGACCGCCAACTACTTCGCGCTGCTCGGCGTTGTCATCGCGCCGGGCCGCGATTTCCTCCCCGAGGAGGACAGCACGCCCGGCGCGCACCCGGTGGCCATCGTCAGCCACGAGCTGTGGCGAACCAGGCTCGGGGCCGACCCGGCCGCGATCGGGCGGCAGATCCGCCTCAACGACACCTGGTTCACCATCGTCGGGGTCGCCCCCGCTGGCTTCCGCGGTCTGGAACTGGGCGACGCGATGGACGTCTGGCTGCCGCTGATGATGGAAGTCGAGGCGCGGCCGATGTTCCCGGTGCTGAACAGCGACTTCTTCACGAGCCTGCGGGTCGTTGGCCGGCTCAGGGCTGGCGTGAGCCGCGCTCAGGCCGTGACGGAGCTGACCGTCCTTTCGTCCCGGTTCGAGCGGCGTGACGCCCAGGGGCAGGGACCCCGCGTCGTTCTGACGCCGCACGTCCGCTTTCCGGACCCGGAATTTCGCCGCTACGCGGTGACCGTGCTTACGCCGCTCGCTGCCGCAGCCACGCTAGTGCTGCTGATCGTGGCGGCCAACCTGGCCGGTCTGCTGCTCGCCCGGTCCGCCTCCCGCAAGCGGGAGATCGCCGTACGGCTGGCGTTAGGCGCGGGCCGGGCGCGGCTCGTCCGCCAGCTGCTCGGCGAGAGCGTCCTGCTCGCCGTGCCGGGTGCGCTCGCCGGTCTGCTGGTGTCGGTGTGGCTCACCGCGCTGATCCGCGCCGAGGCGGGAGCGGAGCTCCATTTCGGCGTTGATCTCCGGGTGCTGCTGTTCGCGGGCCTGGTGGCTGTCCTGACCTGCGTCGCGTTCGGGCTGGTGCCGGCGCTCCACGCGACCCGCGGCGACCTGGTGGCCGATCTCAAGGACCAGGGGGCCAGCACCCGGCGGCGGTCGTGGCTGCGCGATGCTCTCGTCGCGGGTCAGGTGGGCGTGTCGCTGGTGCTGCTGGCCGGGGCGGGGCTGTTCGTGCGGACGCTCCAGAAGGCCGCCGCCCTGGACGTCGGGTTCGAGACCCGGCACCTACTGCAGTTCCAGATCAACCTCGGCCAGGCGGGGTACGACGAGGCCGGCGCGCGCGAGTTCCAGCAGCGGCTGACCGAGCGGCTGCTCGCGCTGCCGGGCGTGCGGGCGGTGAGCCTCGCCAGCGCAGCGCCCGTCAATCGCGGATTCTGGGGCCCCCGGGACATCGAAGTCGAGGGGCAGGGACCGGCGCCGGGGAGCCGCGGCATTCCGGTGGAGTACAACGAGATCACGCCGCGCTACTTCGAGACCCTTGGGCTGAGCCTCAGTCGCGGGCGCGATTTCACCGCGGCGGACGACGCGCGGGCGCCGGCCGTAGCGGTCGTCAACGAGACGGCAGCGCGGCAGTTCTGGCCCGGCGCCGACCCCATCGGCCGAACGGTGCGGCTGGTGCGGTTCATGGGGCTCAGCGACCCGGTGGAGATCGTCGGCGTGGTCCCGGACGTGCGCATCGTCGTCCAGGACGAGCGGCCGAGGCCGGAGCTGACCGTCCCGCTGGCGCAACACTTCCATCGCGAGCCGACGACCGTGTTGGTCCGCGTCGCAGGCGGCACCGAACGTGTGGCCGCGGCCCTGCCCGGAGAACTGCGGCAGCTCGGCCCCGGCCTGCCGCCGGTGGCGGTCGAGAGCGCCGCGCGTTGGGTGGCCCGACAATTCTCCGACCAGCGACTGTACGCCAAGCTCGTCGGCCTGTTCGGTGCGCTGGCGGTACTGCTGGCAGCCATCGGGGTGTACGGGACGCTGGCGCTCGACGTGTCGCAGCGCACGCGCGAGATCGGCGTGCGGATGGCGCTCGGCGCACCGGCCCGCGCGGTGGTGTGGCTGGTGGTGCGGAAGGTGCTTGGGATGGCGCTGCCGGGTGCCGCCGTGGGACTGGCGGGGAGCTTCGTCCTGATGCGATTCGTGCGGGGCCTGCTCTACGGCGTCGCACCCACCGATCCCGCCGCCCTCGGCGCCGCCGTGTGCGTGCTGCTGGCCGCGACCCTGCTGGCCGCCTGGCTACCCGCGCGGCGCGCTGCCAGGGTGGATCCCGTCGTGGCGCTGCGATACGAGTAGCGGCAGGTGGGGCCATGGAGCAGCGGAAGTTGGGTACGCAGGGGCTCACGGTCTCGGCCTGCCGCCGCCGTCCCGGTGAGCGCAACGCGGCAAGGCCTTGACTTCCAGACCGAGTTGGCGATGCTGGCTGGAGGACTGTGCCGGGTGCACCCCTACGCGCTGGAGGCTCCGCCGTGATCCGACAACTGTCTGTGGCCCGACACCGAGTCGCGTTGCTTCTCGGGATTGCCGCCGTTGTGGCGCTCTTCCGGATGTTTCCGGCCACCACCGCCGGCCTCAGGGCCTGGTGGGGGGTGC
>CAYHQJ010000040.1:13139-15935 GCA_964358595.1 uncultured Gemmatimonadales bacterium | reverse complement strand
TGGATGAACCCGGACGAGCAGATCTTCGTCCCGCTCCAGACCGCGCGCTACCGTACCCACGGCACCGACCGCGTGCGCAGCATCCAGGTCAAGGTGGACGACGCGAAGAACATGAACGTCGCGATGATCGAGGTCGAGCGCGCCGTGCGGCGCACGCACAAGATCCGCCCGTCGGGCGACAACGATTTCATGATCCGCAACCAGACGGACCTGCTCTCCACGTTCCAGCAGACGACCGAGACGTTCACGTTCCTCCTGGCGGGGATCGCCGCGGTCTCGCTGCTCGTGGGCGGGATCGGGATCATGAACATCATGCTCGTCTCGGTGACCGAGCGCACGCGCGAGATCGGCGTACGCAAGGCCCTCGGCGCCACCCGCGGCCAGATCCTGTTCCAGTTCCTGGTCGAGGCGCTGGTGCTGTGCCTCGTGGGCGGCGGCATCGGCGTGCTGTTCGGCTCGGGCGGCGCCGTGGCACTCAGCAAGATCTTCCACTGGAACACGCTGATCTCGCCGTTCTCGGTCGGACTCGCGTTCCTGTTCAGCTTCACGGTGGGGCTGTTCTTTGGGATCTGGCCGGCGAGGAGGGCGAGCCTGCTGGACCCGATCGTGGCGCTGAGATACGAATAGACCTCAGTCGTCAGAGGCGCAGAGGGCGCCGAGGGCGCAGTCGGTGGTCAGTCATCAGGCGGCGGTTTAGATTCCGCGGCCGATGCTGACCACCGTTGCGTTGCTGCTCACCGCGCTCAGCCAGCACCCCGACTCCGGGCCCGCCTACTCCGGCCGCGAGCGGCAGCTCGCCGTGCGCATCCCCCGCGTGGACACCTCAGTCACGATCGACGGCGTGCTCGACGAGCCGGTCTGGGCGCGCGCCGCGCGGCTCACCGGCTTCTCCCAGTACCAGCCCGTGGACTCGCGCCCGGCCGAGGAGGAGACCGAAGTCCTGGTATGGTACGGGCCCACCGCCATCTACTTCGGCATCCGCGCCCGCGAGGCGCACGGCGAGGTCGTGCGTGCCACCCGCGCCGACCGCGACAACATCGGCGCCGACGACAACGTCCAGATCCTGCTCGACACCTACAACGACCGGCGCCGCGCCTTCCTGTTCGGCGTCAACCCGTTCGGCGTCCAGCAGGACGGCACGCGCAGCGACCAGTTCTCCGCAGCGGGCGGCGAGTTCCGGGGCGGCGGTGGCGTGGGCAACATCAACCCGCTCGAAGGAAGCGTCGATCTCAACCCCGACTACGTTTTCGAGTCGCGCGGGCGGCTGGTGCCGGGCGGCTACGAGGTCGAGATCCGGATCCCGTTCAAGAGCCTGCGCTACCAGAGCGGCGCACGGCAGACCTGGGGGATCAACGTCCTGCGTCGGGTGAAGCACTCCGGCTACCAGGACTCCTGGGCGCCGGTGGTGCGCGCCAGCGCCAGCTTCCTCGGCCAGTCGGGCGCGCTGGAGGAGCTGCACGACCTCAACCGGGGCATGGTGATCGAGCTGACGCCCACCGGCACCACGCGCTACGACGGCACGCCCGACTCCAGCGGCCTCGACTACCGCGGCCGCTCCGAGCTCGGACTCAGCGCGCGCTGGGGCGTGACCCAGAACCTCAGCCTCGACGCGACGGTCAACCCCGACTTCTCCCAGGTCGAGGCCGACGTCGGCCAGGTCACGATCAACGAGCGGTTCGCGCTGTTCTTCCCCGAGAAGCGGCCGTTCTTCCTCGAGGGGCTCGAGCTGTTCGACTCCCCCAGCCGGCTGATCTACACGCGCCAGATCGTGAACCCCGACGCGGGGGTCAAGCTCGCGGGCAAGGTGGGCGCGATGAACGTGGCCACACTGCTCGCTGTGGACGAGATCGCGCAGTCCGCCACGGGACACCACCCGCTGTTCGGCGTCACCCGCCTGCGTGGGGACCTCGGCCGCAACTCGACGCTCGGCTTCGTGGGGACGCTGCGCGAGGATGGCGCCGACTACTCGCGGCTCGCGGGCCTCGACCTGCGGCTCGTGCACTCGCGGCTCTACTTCGTGCAGCTCCAGGCCGTCCAGTCATGGACGCGCGCGGACACGGCCCGCGCGCACGGGCCGCTGTATCAGGTGATGTGGGACCGCACCGGCCGTAACTGGGGGTTCAACTACTCCATCACCGCCGTGGCGCCGGACTTCCAGGCGGCCGCCGGGTTCGTGAACCGCACCGGGATCGTCCAGGCGAGCATCTTCAACCGGCTCACCGCCTACGGCCGGCGCGGCGCGCTCATCGAGACGGCGAGCACCTTCCTCCAGTTCCACCGCACCTGGGACTACGACGGGTTCCGCGCGGACAGCGCGATCGAGGGGAGCGAGGGCGCCAACTGGTCCGCCACGCTGCGCGGCGGCTGGTTGGTCGGCGGGAACATCGAGCGCGACTTCTTCAGCTTCGACCCCGCCCGCTTTGCGGCCTATTCGGTGGAAACGGCCGCTGGCCCCGGCCTCGACACCGTCCCCTTCACGGTGCCGGGCCCGATCTCGAACTTGTTCAGCGCGTCGCTCAACGCGACCACCCCGACGTACCGGCAGTTCACCGCTTCCGCCAACGCCGGCTACGGCGCCGTCGCCATCTTCGACGAGGCGTCCGAAGGCCGGCAGTGGCGCTTCGGCGGCACGGTGGACTGGCGCCCCACGACGCAGATGCGCGTGGCCTTCCAGTACACGCGCGTGATGATCGGCCGCGCCGGCGGGGGGCGGTTCTCGACCGAGGGGATTCCCCGGCTCAAGGTCGAGTACCAGGCCACCCGCGCCATCTTCGTGCGGTTCGTCGGACAGTACGA
>CAYHQJ010000040.1:0-13039 GCA_964358595.1 uncultured Gemmatimonadales bacterium | reverse complement strand
AGCGACGGCTTCTTCGGCAAGGTCAGCTACTTCTTCCGCCTGTAGCAAGGGGCCGATAGATTCGCTCGTAAATGCGTGACGCCGCGCATTGCGGCGGCGCGGAATATGCGTGACGTTTGACATGGGGATCCACGGTGGGAAGGAGGCCCCATGCTCGGTCTGGCGCTGTGGCCGATCCTGGCGATCTGGGCGGGACTCGCGTTCGTCGTGCTCGCGTCGATCGTCTTCGTGCTCGGGTACTCTACGTACCACATGCTGCGCGACCGGCGCGGCGTGCGGGGTGCGGTGTGGTGCCCGGTGGTGCGCACGACGTATCGCGTGAACGGCATCCCGGCCGCCTTCACCCGCACGGACCTGCCGACACCGTACGCCGACCTGCGCCGCTGCGAGCGGTGGGGGGAGGGGCCGATCGAGTGCGGCAAGTGGTGCGTGAAGGGCGGCCTCCGCGCAAAGGTGGCGGCGACGAACTGACGTGCCGCCACGTGCCGGCTTGACGCCGGCGCCGACCACCCGTCACGCCTGAGCGCCGACGGTGCGCGGCGGGACGGGTTCATGCGCGTAATGCTCCTCGAAGCCCCCGGCCGTCCGCTCCTGGACG
The DNA here is from genome assembly GCA_964358595.1 of uncultured Gemmatimonadales bacterium. GTDB lineage: Bacteria > Gemmatimonadota > Gemmatimonadetes > Gemmatimonadales > JACORV01 > CAYHQJ01. Next base: position 12,441 of record CAYHQJ010000040.1, on the reverse strand, counting down.
CGGAGCTGCCGCGACCCGAGCCGGGGGCGGGGCAAGTTCTTCTCGAGGTTCGCGCGTGCGGCGTGTGCCGCACCGACCTCCACGTCGCCGATGGTGAGCTCCCACATCCCAAGCTGCCCCTCGTCCTGGGTCACGAGATCGTCGGCGTCGTCGCCGAGCTCGGCGCCGGCGCCACGCGCTTCCGCCGCGGCGCGCGCGTGGGCGTCCCGTGGCTCGGCTGGACGTGCGGTCACTGCGCCGATTGCCGCGCGGGGCGCGAGAACCTCTGCGAGCGCGCCCGCTTCACGGGCTACCAGCTCGACGGCGGCTACGCCGAGTACACCGTGGCGGACGAGCGCTTCTGCTTCGCCATTCCCGAGGGGTTCTCCGACCTGGAGGCTGCGCCGCTCCTGTGCGCGGGCCTCATCGGCTGGCGTTCCCTCGTCGCCGCCGGCGATGCCGCGTCCGTCGGTCTCTACGGCTTCGGCGCCGCCGCCCACATCGTGGCGCAGGTGGCGCGCCACCAGGGCCGGCGCGTGTTCGCCTTCACGCGTCCCGGCGACCAAGCCGCACAGCGGTTCGCGCGCGAGCTGGGCGCCGCGTGGGTCGGCGATTCGGACGCTCCCGCCCCCGAACCCCTCGACGCCGCGATCATCTACGCTCCCGTGGGTGCGCTCGTCCCCGCCGCGCTGCGCGCCGTGCGCCGCGGCGGCACCGTGGTGTGCGCGGGGATCCACATGAGCGACGTCCCCGCGTTTCCCTACGAGCTGCTGTGGGGCGAGCGCGTCGTGCGCTCGGTGGCGAACCTCACGCGCAGGGACGGCGAGGAGTTTCTCAGCCTCGCGCCGCGCGCGGGCGTACGCACCGAGGTTGAGCCGTACGCGCTGACGCGCGCCAACGAGGCGCTCGACCGGCTGCGCCGCGGCGCGGTGCGCGGCGCGGCCGTCCTGGCCCCGGGCGGCGGAATGTGACCTTCGACCCGGCGCGCCGGCGCCGGGATGAGGTATGATGCCCGGATGAGTGCCATGCGGCGTCCCGTGACTTGGGTCACAACGCTGGCAGCCGTCATCGGGACGCTCCTCGTCGCATTTCCGGCACCCGCGATCGCGCAAGGCGACACAGCGCGCGTCACATACCGCACCCGCGAGATCGTGTTCTTCGCGGCGGGACGCGACGACGGCGTCGTCGTGGGCGATACCGTCGCGGTGCTCCAGAGCGACGGCGCGACGCTCGCGCTCGCCGTCGTGGTGAGCACGGGCCGCCGGAGCGCCAGCGCCCGGCTCCTCACGCCCGATGCGCCCGTCGCGATTGGCGCGACGGTGCGGTTCCCCCGCCACCCGCCCCAGGAGATCGCCGCGGCGCCCGCGGACACAGCCGGCGCCGCGCCGCCGCCCGCCGAATCCACGTACGTGCCGTCAGAGCTTCCCCAGCGGTCGCGGGCGGACACGCGTTGGCGGGGCGGACTCCAGCTCGAGCAGATCGCCTCGTCGGCCGGCGGCGCGCCGAGCCTGACCACGCGCCAGACCGCCCTCGGGCTCGATCTCGTCGCGCCGCTCGCGAGCGCGCTCCAGCTCAGGGTGCGGACCACCAGCCGCTGGCGCAGCGGCGCCTCCGCCACGACCACCGGCCTCGAGGGCGTCACCGCGCTCATCTACCTTCTCCAGGTACGCATCGCGCCGCCCGAGGGCCGATGGAGCGCGTCGCTGGGACGCTTCGCCCCGGACGCCGCGCCCGGCCTCGGCTACCTCGACGGCGTGCAGCTCGAGGCGCGGCCCGCGCCGTCGCAGCGCCTCGGCGTTGTGGCCGGATTCGTGCCGCGCGTCGAGCAGCTGCGGCCCTCGACCACCACCACACGCGCAGCGGCGTACTGGGCGTTCGCCGCCGGCGACGTCTTCGACGGCGCGGTTGCCGCGGCCGCCGACTGGGCCGCCGGAGCGCACCGCCGCACCGAGCTCTCGGCGCGCTCCTTCTGGCGCCCCACACCGGGCCTGTCGCTCTCCCTCTACGGCGCCGCCGATCTCGCCGTCACGTGGCGCCCCGCCGACAAGGCGCAGATCACGACGGTCTACGCAGCCGCGCGCGCGCGGCTACCGCTCGGCTTCCGCGGCAGCCTCGGCGTCGAGTCCCACCGCGCGGTCCGGATCTGGGACACCTCCGTCGCGCTCGACGCGACGCCCCTGCCGGGACGCCTGAACGGGCTCACGGCCTCGCTCGGCCACGACGTCGGGGGCGTCGCGCTCGAGGCCGCGGGCGGGTACCTCAAGCGCACCGGCGACCCAACAGCAACGCTGCGCGCCACGTTCAGCGCGGCGAGGGGACCGTTCTTCCTGATGGGGACCGGCCAGCACGGTGACCTGTTCGATTACGGCAACGTGACGGCGCGCCTCTTCTTCGCCCAGCGCGCCCTGCCCTTCAGTGCGTCGCTCGGAGGGAGCGCGAGCGCCACCCGCACCGCGAACGGCCAGATGACGTTGTGGCGCTACAGTCTGCGGCCCGAGATCTCGCGGACCATCGGCCGCGGCCTGCTCATTACCTTCGGCGGCGACATCGGTCGGTACGCGGGCCGCTCGAGCACCTGGCTCCACGCGGGGGCGTCGTATCGCTTCCGCTAGCGGCGCGGCAGTCGCGATGCCGGGCGCCCGCGAGGGCGGGGTGGCGGCGTGGATCGACCGCGCCGTGCTGCTCGTCGGCATCCTGACCGCGGCGGCCGCGATCGCGTTCCTCGGCCGCGTCGGCGAATACTACCTGCTGCCGCTGTGGGAGCGCCCCGACGCGCCGCTGCACCGCGCGCTCAAGCCCTCGGGCTCGATCGGGCACACGCTGGGCATCGTAGGAGCGTCGCTGATCGTCGGCGGCGTCATCATGTACTCGAGCCGCAAACGCGTCCGCGCGCTCCAGGGCCGCGGGCCGATGCGGACCTGGCTTAACGTCCACATCTACCTCTGCCTGACCGGCCCGCTGCTCGTCTCGTTCCACACCGCTCTCAAGTTGCACGGCTTTGGCGTCTACTCGTATTGGTCGATGATGATCGTCGCGGGGAGCGGGATCCTGGGGCGGTGGCTCTACCAGCAGTTCCCGCGGACGATCAGGGGCAAGGAGATGTCCCTCGCGGAGATCCGCGAGGAGCAGGCGTTCGTCCGGGAGCTGCTCGAGCGCGCACACACGCACGCCCCGGCGGCGCTTGCGGCCGCCGACGCCTTCGCGGAACGCAGCGTGGCGCGCCTCAGGGCCGCGCACGGGCTGCTCACGCTTCCGTGGCTCTTCCTCGACGACGTCGCGAGGCCGTTCCGCCTTGCGGCCCTGCGCCGGCGCGTGCGCCGTCTGGGCCGCCTGCCCCGCGCCGAGGTGCGGGCCGTCATCACGCTCGTGCACGAGCAGATCACGATCGCGCGCCGGCTCGCGTTCCTCGGTCTGTTCCGGCGGCTGTTCCTGTACTGGCACGTGATGCACCTGATTTTCTTCGTCGCCATGTTGGTGCTGCTCGTTCTGCACGTGGGCTCTGGGGTGCTCTTCGGCGCGGCGATGGCGGGGACGTGAACGCCTCCACCGGAATCGCGCTCGCCCTGGCCGCGCTCGTGGCGGGCGCGGCGGCCCCGGTGCGCGCCCAAGGCCTCGCCTCGCCGGGGCCGCTCGCCGCTCCGCACGCGCGGCTCGACGACATCACCAGGTGCCTCTTGTGCCACGAGGCCGGCCGCCAGCTCTCGGGCCGCAAGTGCCTCGACTGCCACGTCTCGCTCGCCCGGCGGATCCGCGCCGGCCTCGGCTACCACGCCGGCGCCACGCGCGGCGGCACCCAGCTCGCCTGCGCCTCGTGCCACAGCGAGCACAACGGCCGCCCGTACCGGCTCGTCCGCTGGCCGAGCAACGCGCCGAAGGAGCAGTTCAACCACCGCGACGCCCGGTGGAACCTCGAGGGCGCCCACACGCGCGCGCGCTGCGAGTCCTGCCACCGCGCCGAACTGATCGCGGACGCGGCGGTGCGCGGCGACCAGTCGCTCTCGACGCAGAGGACGTATCTCGGACTGGGCAGCCAGTGCGTGGCATGCCATCTCGACGAGCACCGGGGCCGCGTCAGCCGCACCTGTGAGGACTGCCACACCACGACCGAGTGGAAGCCCGCCCCGCGGTTCGACCACGCGCGGACGCGCTTCGAGCTCACCGGCCGCCACCGCGACGTCCCGTGCTCCGGGTGCCACCAAGAGCGGCGCGCCGACGCCACGGGACCGGGCGGCACGCGCGACACCTCGTACGTGGACTTCGGCGCCGGCCGCTCCGCGAGCGCCGGGTGTGCGGGATGCCACACGTCGCCGCATCGCGAGACGAGCCGCGTCGGCCGCTGCGAGCGCTGCCACACCGTCGAGGGGTGGTTCGTCCTGCCCGACTCCATGCGGCATTTTGACCACGCGCCGCTCGGATTCCCGCTGCGCGGCGCGCACGCCCGCGCGCGCTGCGAGAGCTGCCACCTCTCCTCGGCGGCCGCGCCGCTCCCGCGCGGCGTCCAGCTGATGCGCGCCAACTTCCAGCGCCCGTTCGCGCGCCAGAAGATCGGCTTCGCCCGCTGCGGCCAGTGCCACGCGGACGTGCACCAGGGCGAGCTCGCGCCGCGGCGCGACTGCGACGCCTGCCACGACGAGACGGCGTTCGCTCCCACGCATTTCACTCAGGCGATGCACGACAGCTCCGCGTTCGCGCTCACCGGTGCGCACGCGGCCACGCCGTGCAGCGCCTGTCATCCGGCCCTGCCCGGGGCCGCCGCGCATTCCGGCGCTTTGCGCTTCCGCTGGGCCGACACCCGGTGCGCCGCGTGCCATCGCGACCCGCACGCCGGGCAGTTCGCCCCGGAGCCGTGCGAGACCTGCCACGCCACCGCGGCGTGGAACCGTGTGACGTTCGATCACGACCGCACCCGCTATCCGCTGCGCGGCCCGCACGTCCGCCTGGCGTGCAGCCGCTGCCACACGCGCCCGGCCGACGACCCGCGCGGCGCCGTGCGCTTCCGCGGCCTGCCCACCTCGTGTGAGGCGGCCGAGTGTCACGGCGATCCGCACGGTGGCCAGTTCGCCGACCGCGGCCGCGGCGGCGCGTGCATCACCTGCCACTCCGAGGCGATGTGGCGTCCCGCGCAGTTCGATCATCAGCGGGACAGCGACTACCCGCTCGACGGCGCGCACCAGAATGTCCCCTGTGCCGCGTGTCACCGGCCCGAGGGGACGCCGCCCGTCGCGCGCTTCCGCCCGCTGCCGCACCGTTGCGAGGACTGCCACGGGACCGGAACTGACCGGAGGAGACGGCCATGAGGAACGACCGCCACCGTGTCGCGCTCGGCGCAGTGCTGCTCGCCGCGCTGCTCGCTCCACGGGGGGCCGCGGCGCAGGGCCGCGCCTCTCCACACCAGAACCTCGGCGCCATGGAGTGCACGGACTGCCACCGCACCACCCACTGGCGGGACGTGAGCTTCGACCACCGCCGCACGAGCTTTCAGCTCCTCGGCCAGCACCAGACCGTGCCGTGCGCCGGCTGCCACGACGTCCGCAATTTCCAGGGCGCGGTGCGCGCGTGCGGCAGCTGCCACGCCGATCCGCACCGCGGCGACGCCGGCCTGGACTGCGAGCGCTGCCACTCGGAGACCGGCTGGCGCCAGGTCGGCGCGCTCGAGGCGCACGCGCGCACCCGGCTCCCCGACCTCGGCGTGCACGCGGCGCTCCGCTGCGAGGACTGCCACCGCCAGACCGGCGCCCAGCAGTTCACCGGTGCGGTCGCCCCGTGCATCGCGTGCCACCAGCGCACCTACGACGCCACGACCAACCCGCAGCACCGCACCCTGGGCTTCGCGACCCGGTGCGAGACCTGCCACCAGTTTGCCACGTGGGAGTTCGCGCTGTTCGCCGAACACGACGCCATCTTCGGCATTTACAGCGGCAGCCACGCCGGCGTGTGGCGCGACTGCTCGACCTGCCACACGAACGCGAGCGACTACCGGACCTATACCTGCACGGCCTGCCACACGCAGGCGCCGACCGATCGCTCGCACAACGGGATTCCGGGTTACGTCTGGGAGTCCACTGCTTGCCTCGGCTGCCACCCGCGCGGAACCGGCGGCGACCTCTCGTTCCACGACGCACGCTTCCCGATCTTCAGCGGCACCCACGCCAGCCAGTGGCAGGCCTGCGCGGACTGCCACACCGATCCGTCGAGTCGGCAGGTGTTCTCGTGCATGACCGGAGGCTGCCATCCGCAGGCCACCACCGACCCGTCGCACCAGAGTATCCCCGGCTACGCCTACACGGCGACGCAGTGCTACAGCTGCCATCCCGACGGCCGGGGCGGCACCTTCGCGCAGCACGACGCGGTGTTCCCGATCTACTCCGGGCCGCACCGCAACCGCTGGTCCAGCTGCGCCACGTGTCACACCGATCCTTCGAGCCGCAGCGTCTTCACCTGTACCGGCAGCGGCTGCCACCAGCAGACGGAGATGGACAACCATCACAGGGGGATCGCAGGCTACACGCCCGACGCCGCGGCGTGCCTGCGCTGCCATCCGCAGGGCCGGAAGCCGTGAGCGGCGGGGTTCCGGGTCGGCGCGCCGCAGAGGCGGCGGCCGTAGTCAGCGGCGAATGAGGGGGGTGCCGAACTTCGTCTCGAGGTTCACGCCCGAGTCGCGGAGGATCTGGTAGGGCGGCACGCCGCCGATCATCACGAACACGGCGTCGTTCGGCCGCTCCGCCGACGCGCCCGCGACATCGAGCGTCACGCGATCCGGCTCGATCGCCATCACCCGCGCGTTTCGCAGGACCTCGAGGCGGCCGGCGCGCTCCGCACCCAGGAGCTTCTCGATCAAGGCCGCGCGTCCGGAGAACGTGTCCCGCCGGTGGCAGAGCGTCACCACGGCCCCGGGCCGTTCCGCGAGCGCCAGCGCCGTCTCGATCGCCGCGCTCCCGCCACCCGCCACCAGCGCGCGCTGGCCGTCCAAGCGGTGCGCCTCGATGAGCCGGTACATCACCTTCGCGCTCTCCTCGCCCGGCACCTCGAGCTTGCGCGGCGTGCCACGCCGGCCGAGGGCGAGGATGACGCGCCCGGCGCGGATGGAGCCGGCCGACGTTCGCGCCACGAGCAGACCATCGGCGCGCTCGACGTGCTGCAGCACGACGCCCTCCTCGACGGCGATCTCGGCGCGCTCAGCGGTGGTTCGCCAGAACGCCAGCAGCGGCTCTTTCTCGATCTCGCGGAACGGGAACTCGCCTACGCCGGGGAGCGATCCCGGGTGCGTCATGACCAGTTTGCGGCGCGGATAGTGCAGCATCGAGCCGCCCAGCGTCTCCTGGTCGATGATGCGGCAGCTGAGCCGCGATTCGCGAGCGGCGAGCGCCGCGGCGAGGCCGGCCGGGCCCGCGCCGACCACCAGCACTTCGACGCCGCCCGAGGGCGCGGGGCGCGGCCTGCGGCGGATGTGCTCCACCGCCTGCGCCGCCTGCCAGATCGCGTTCCGGATGAGCCCCATGCCGCCGAGCTCTCCGACCACGTACAGCCCGGGAACGTTGGTCTCGAAGTTCTCGGTGAGCTTGGGGATCTCGAGGCCGCGCGTTTCCGTGCCGACCACGAGCGCGATCGCATCCACCGGGCAGACGCGCTCGCAGATGCCGTGCCCCACGCACTCGACCGCGTCGATCACGACGGCCTTGTGGCGGTAGAGCGCGAGCACGTCCTGCTCGGGGCAGCCGCGCACGCACTCCTCGCACCCGATGCACTTGCCCTCGTCCACGACCGGGTGCAGCGAGAGCGTCTCGCTGGTGCCGAGGCGCTTCGCGCGCTCCAGCTTCTCGCGGATGAAGCGGTCGCGGCGGCGATGGTGAACGATGACCGGCACCGCCGCGACCAGGACGACGAACGCGGCGATGCCCGCCAGGATCAGCGCTTCGAGGGGCACGGAGGAGCTAAGGCCGCTCGATCTCGGCCACCGTCCACATCGTGGCGCGCGAGGCCGTCGCGGCGCGCTGCTGTGCCACGTCCTGCGGCGTCACCGGGCCGGCGGTGTTGCCGAAGTTGGAGCGCACGTAGGTGAGCACCGCCGCCAGCTCGGCGTCCGAGAGCGTCTTCCACGGCGGCATCACGTTGTTGTAGCGCACGCCACCGACGACAAGCTGGCCGGTGAGCCCGTGCAGCACCAGCCGGACGAGACGGCCCTTGTCGCCGGTCACGAACGGCGAGCCCACGAGCGGTGGGAACGCGCCCCGTATCCCCTGCCCATTCTGCTGGTGGCAGGTCGCGCAGGTGCGCCGGAAGACGGCGCGGCCGTCCTGGGTGGCGGCGTTCGTGGTCGCGCTGGCGGCGACGGTCGCGGTCGCTGCTGCAGCGGCGGATACCGTTCCTGCGGGCTGTGTCGCGGCGCCGTTCGGCGTGGAGCTCGCGGCGGCGCGGTCCGACGCACCGCCACCGGAGCATGCAGTGAGCGCGGCGAGCGCGAGCGCCGCCGCGAGCGGCGATTTCGGTGTCGTGGTCACGGGTTTCCTCCTGAGAAGACCACGCCGGAATATCGCCACGCCCCGCCCGGGTGCGAAGCGCCACGCGACTTGCGCGCCCGCCCGCCCGGGGGCACAATTGCCGCGCCCCCAACAAGGCGTCGCGATGCCCGATCGTCCGCGCCTGGGACTCGCGCTCTCCGGCGGCGGGTTCCGCGCTTCCTTCTTCCACCTCGGCGCGCTGCGCCGCTTGGCCGAGCTCGACTTGCTGCGCCACGTGAGCGTGCTCTCGACGGTGTCGGGTGGCTCGGTCATCGGCGCCGCCTATATGCTCCACCTCGCCAAGCGCCTCAAGAAGAGCGCCAAGCTGAGCCGCGACGACTACGTGGCGCTGATCGGCGACGTGGAGAAGGAGTTCCGCGCCGGCACTTCGCGCGACCTGCGCACCCGCCTGCTGGTGGATCCGCTCCAGAACCTCCGGATGTTCTGCACCACCTTCGGCATGAGCCGCAGAATGGCGCGGCTTTACCACAAACACCTGTATCGCAACGCGGCGAGCCAGGTCCGTGCCGAGTGGATCAGGGAGGTGCCCTTGGAGCGGTTCCGGGTCGAGCCCGGCGGCAAAGTGCTGGACGCCGAGATCGAGACCTACAACGCCGCCGACGATCGCGTCCCCAAGTGGGTGGTCAACGCGACCTGCCTCAACACCGGCCGCCCGTTCCGGCTCAGCCCCTCCGAGCTGGGCGACCCGGTGCTGGGCTCGCTGCGCTTCGACGAAGTGGACACGGTGCTGCGCTACAAGGCCCTGCTGCTCGGCACCTGGACCAGGCGCGGCACCACGCGGACGCTCAACACCCTCCGCGACCGCGAGCTCGACAAGGAGAAGAAGAGCGACTTCCGGGAGCGGACCTCGTGGCACCTGGCCTGGTGGCTCGCCGCCCAGGCCGGCCTCAAAGCCGAGCGCGCCAAGCCGGCGGACCCCAAGGCGGGGGAGACCGCCTATCGCGAGAAGCTGGCCGCGCTCAAGAACGAGATCGCGCGCGAGGCCACCTGGCTCCAGGCCGCGCTCGAGGGCGACTGGGACGTCACCCGGCGCCTGGTGACGGCCGAGTTCGACACGCTGCGCCGCGCCAAGCTGGCGGCCTGGTACCTGCGCGACGGGGCGCGGAAGGACCCGCCCGTCACCGGCGGCGCCACGGCGATCCAGCACACCGAGCGCCTGTGGACCGCCATCGAGGACGTGGACGGTCCGCTGGTCGAACGCCTGAAGAAGGCCGTCCCCGCCGGCGAAGACGGCCTGACGCCGGTCGCCGAGCTGGCGCTCGACCTGTTCTTCCTCCGGAGCGCGGTGGCCTTCGCGTGGACCGCCAAGCACGCCATCCAGCGCCTCACGCTGGCCCAGGCGGTCGCGGCGTCGGCCAACTTCCCGCCGGTGTTCGCGCCCTTCGAGGTGATCGGCCTGTACGATCCCGGCGCGGTGTGGCGGCTGGGGCTGACGGACGGGGGCGTACACGACAATACCGGCTTGATGACGCTGTTGGACGAGGGCTGCACCCATCTCATCGTCAGCGACGCGGGGCGGCTTCTCGAAACCCAGGGCCGGCCGGCCGGCGGCCGGCTGGCGATGAGCACCCGCATTCTCGACATGCTGATGGCCGAGGTGCGCGATCAGCAGCTCGACGATCTTCGGGAGCGGCGACGCATGACCGAGGCCGCGGCCGAGGCGACGTTCGCCAAGGGCCCGCGCATGATGGACATCCGCGCGCGCTACCGGCTGGAGTCGGTGGTCTTCTTCCACATGACGAGCAACCCCAACGACGGCGCGCCAGACGGGCACCCGCCGCATCCGTTCGCCGAGGACATCGCCGCGATCCGGACCGACCTCGACGGCTTCCACAAGGACGAAGTGGACGCGCTCGTCTACCAGGGCTACCAGCTGTCCGACCGGTTCGTGCGTCGCTACCTGAGCAAGCCGTACGCGCTCGATCTGTCGCCGGCGAAGGACCGGCCGATCCGCCTGCCGACGACGGAGCCGGCGCTCAAGTCGCTGCGGCGCACGCTCCAGGCTGGCAGCTGGCGGTTCCTCCGGTTCCTCCCCGCGCGCCCGCTGGTGTCCCTCGGTCTCGGCGTGGTGGCGGCCGCGGGTCTCGCGGCGCTGGTGTGGTTCGTGGGCTTCCCGGTCCATGGCGCGCTGGTGGAACTGCGCCAGGCGGTGGGCCGGTTCATCCGCTGGCCCCTGCTGTTCGGCGGCTACACCCTGATGGTGGACAACCGGTGGAGCGGCTGGGTGGCGCTGGGCGGGGCCGCGGTGCTGGTCACCTTGTGGGCGGCGTGGCCGCGCATCGAGGTCGGCCTGGCACGCCTGTTCTCAGGGGTCATGCCGCGCGGTATCCAGGTGGGCGCGGTGCACCTGGCGCGGTTCGTGGGGCTGTGGCGGCGCAACATCTGGTGGCTGCTGGGCTACGCGCCGCTGGTGCTGAGCCTGCTGGGAAGCCTGGTGGCGGGGATCAGCTACGGCGTGAAGAAAGCGACGAAGCTGAGCTGAGCCTTACGGCAGGGCGGTGAGCCTTCGCAGCTCAGCCACCGCGTCGGCGACCTCGCGGCCTTTGGCTTCGATCACGTCCAGCAGCTTGGCGGGCGTGCGCGTGTCCTCGTCGGACTTGGCGTGCGGGTTGACCGCCTTGAGGTCGAACCCGCGCGCCTCGATCTCCGCCCGCGTCACCGTCCAACTGCGCTCGCTGTCCGCGCGATCGGGCAGCAGCCGGAAGAACTCCTCGAAGTGCGCCAAGGTGAGCGGCGTCTTCTTCCCGACCTTCACCTGCGACAGGTCGTAGTACCATATCTTCTCGGTTGGCCCGCCCCGCGTGAAAAACAGCAGATTGGTCTTCACGCCTGCGCCCGCGTTCACGAACGCACCCGGCGGCAGGGACACGAGGCACCACAGGTTGCAGTCGTCGAGCAGTTTGCGCTTGGTCTAAACGAACGCCGTTTCGTTGGTGCGAAACAGCACGCCCTCGTCCAGCACGATCCCGCACCGCCCGTCCGGCTTGAGGCTCTCGATCACCTCCTGGAGGAACAGCACCTGCGTCGCGCCGGTCTTGTACGCCAAACGGGTCTGCGCCTCCTTGCCCTCTTTGCCACCGAAGGGCGGGTTCATCAGCACCACGTCGAACAGGTCCGGCGCGCCGGAAAACAGCCCGCCGTACGTCTCGCTGCGGGTGAGCGTGTTGCCGTGCCAGATGCGCGGCTCGTCAATCCCGTGCAGCACCAGGTTGGCCAGCGCGATGGGATAGACCGCGTTGTCTTTCTCCCGGCCGAAGAAGGTGTCGCGCTTGAGCGTCTCGAGAGCGTCCGGGGTCTTCGCTTGCGGCAGCATGTGCTCGAAGCTCTGGGCCAGGAACCCGCCGGTGCCGCAGCCCGGGTCGTACACCGATTCGCCGATCCGGGGGTCCACCACCCGCACCATGGCGCGGATGACCTCACGGGGCGTGAAGAACTGGCCGTCTTCGTTGTTCTTCTCCCCCATCTTGAGGAGCAGCCCCTCGTACACCTGGGAGAGGGTGAACACGTGGGTTGGGTCCACCGCCTCGGCGCTGATCTCGTGCACCTTGTCGAGGATGTCGAGCAGGTTGCGCTCGGTATCAATGCGGGTGCGCTCGACGCCCGACATTATCTCGCAGATCACCTTCTGGCGGGGCGGAGCGTCGGAGCGCTCTTCCAAACCCCGCAGGCGGGGGATCAGGTCGTCGTTCACGAATGCCATCAGCCCGCCAAGGGCCCTGGCGGCGAGCTGCTTGCGTTTCGCCCCCGCCGGGTCGGCCCAATCGCACCAGCGGTACGGTGCCTCGAGCGTCGGCGTGAAGTCGTGTCCGACCGCCCTGGCCTGCTCGGCCTCCGTCGCTTCGCGCTCATCGAGGATGCGGAGGAACAGGATCCAGGTCAGCTCGGGGACGTACTGGAGGGCGCCGGCGCAGTTGGAGCGCCGCATGATGTCGCAGATGGACTT
>CAYHQJ010000039.1:0-16242 GCA_964358595.1 uncultured Gemmatimonadales bacterium | reverse complement strand
GGGGGGGCCGGGTCCGCCACGGGCCGCATGCCGTGCGCCCCGTGGCACTGGATGCACGCGACGCTGTCCGCGTGCACGTCGCCGGGGACCGGCGCCATGTCCGCGTGGCACCGCACGCACGCGCCGTTCATCGTCGCCGCGCCGGCCAGATGGGCGAGCCGCGCCACCGGGACGATACGGTGCGACCCATGACACTCGACGCAGCGCGCCCGCGCCGAGTCGCCCGTCGCGAAGTGGTGTACCCCGGCGCGCCACGTCGAGTCCGCCGCCGCGTGGCACGACTCGCACGGCGCGGCGATGCCGGCCTCGGCAACGTGCGGGAACTGCTCCGCGCGCGGGTGGCAGCGGACGCAAGCGACGCCCCGGTGCGCGCTGGAGTCGAGCGTGGCGGGCCGCACTACCAGCGAGTCGTGGACGAAGGTCCGCGGCGCCGCGCCGACCAGGAACTCCTTGCTGCTGTGGCAGCGCGCGCACGCGAGCGCGCTCGCGCCGCGGCCCGCCTGCGCGCCGAGCACGCCCGGCGCGGCCAGCGCCAGCGCCAGCAGCGCGCCGAGCAGCCCGTGGCGGTGCATGCGCGTGCGGATCTGGTGCCGGCTGATGCCGAGCAGCTGGGCCGCCTTCGATTGGTTCCCCTGGGCCGTCTCGAGCGCGTCCACGAGCAGCTTGCGCTCCACGGCCTCCAGCGTGCCGCCGGCCGGCACGCCGGCGGCCGCGCCGGTCACGGCTCCGCCGGCCAGGGTGGCACCCGGCCGCGTGACCTCGGAGGGCAGCTCGCGCACTGTGATCTCCTCGCGGTCCGCGAGCAGTACGGCGCGCTCCATCACGTTGCGCAGTTCGCGCACGTTCCCCGGCCAGTCGTAGGCCGCCAGCATCTCGAGTCCCTCGGGCGAGATGGAGGTGATGCGCTTGGCGAACTCCGTGGCGAAGTGGGTCGTGAAGTGCTTCGCCAGCAGCGGGATGTCCTCGCGCCGCTCGCGCAACGGCGGCATCGTGATCGGCATCACGCGCAGCCGGTAGTAGAGGTCCGGACGGAACCGGCCCGCCGCCACCTCGGTCGCAAGGTCACGGTTCGTGGCGGCCATGATGCGCGCGTTGACCGTGAGGTCGCGCGTGCCACCCAGCCGCCGGTACGCCTTCTCCTCGATGAACCGCAGCAGCTTGGCCTGCACCCCCGGCGTCAGCTCGCCGATCTCGTCGAGGAACAGCGTGCCGCCGTCGGACAGCTCGACGAGGCCGCGCTTGGCGGTGTGCGCGTCGGTGAAGGCGCCCTTCTCGTGCCCGAACAGCTCGCTCTCCATCAGCGTCTCGGGGAGCGCCGCGCAGGTGACGTTGATGAACGGCCCCGACGCGCGGCGGCTCAGCCGGTGCAGCGCCTGCGCGATCGCGCCCTTGCCGGTGCCGCTCTCGCCCTCGATAAGCACGGTCGCGGTGTCGGCCGCGGCGAGCCGCTCGATCAGCTCGAACACCGTGCGCATCGCCGGCCCCTCACCGATCACCGTCGTACCGGCATGCAGGCTCCCCTCGCGCATCGCCGCGACCTCCCGCCGCAGCACCGTCAGCTCCAGCGCCTGGCGCACGGTGGCCACGGCGCGCTCGAGCGAGAACGGCTTCTCGAGGTAGTCGCGCGCGCCGAGCTTGAGCGCCTCGACCGCCGAGCCGACGGTGGCGTGCGCCGTCATCACCACGAACACCGTGGGCATGCTCGGCCCGATCTCGCGGAGCAGCTCGACGCTCTCGCCGTCCGGCAGCCGGAGGTCCACGAGGGCCACGTCCGGCTCCTTCGCCTCGAGCACCGACCGCGCCTCCGCAATCGTGCCGCCGGTGAACACCTCCCAGCCCTCGTGCCCGAACCGCTCCGCGAGCACGGTCTGGAGGAGCGGATCGTCCTCGAGGATCAGGACCCGTTCGCCTGCCATCCGTCCCCCCTCACCGGCAATGCCACGTGGAACGTCGTCCCCTTCCCGACCTCACTCTCCACCCACACCCGCCCGCCGTGCGCCGCGACGACGCGCGCGACCAGCGGCAGGCCGAGCCCCGTGCCGTGCGCCTTGGTCGAGAAGAAGGGCTTGAGGATCTTGTCGAGGTTTTCCCGCGGGATCCCGACGCCCGTGTCCGCGACCGCGATCTCGACCTCGTCGCCGCTGGCGCGCGTCGTCACCGTCAGGCGGCCCCCGTCGGGCATCGCCTCGACGGCGTTCACGCACAGGTTCAGGAAGGCCTGCTCGAGGCGCGAGCCGTCGGCGCTGATGCGCGGCGCGGCGCCGTTGTAGTCGCGCTCCACCTTCGCCGCGTCGGCGCCCGGCAGCCCGGACAGACGCACGAGGGCCGCGTCGATCGTCTCGGGAACCGAGACCTCGCGCTTCTGGAGCCCCACCGGCTTGGCGAGGCTCAGCAGATCACGCAGCGTCTCGTCCACATGCGCAAGCTCGTTCTCGACCTGGCCAAGCAGCCGGCGCTCCGGGTCGCTGATCGCGTACTCCTGCTCGATCAGCTCGATCGCGCCGCGGATGCCGGCCAGCGGCCGCTTGATCTCGTGCGCCACCTCCGAGGCGAGCGCGCCGACCTCGGCGAACCCCGCGCGCTCGGCGAGCTGGCGCTGCTGGCTCGCCGCGAGGTCCTCGAGCCGGCGGAACGGCCCGATGATCTCGCGCTCCATCATCGCGCCGAGCATCACCGCGTAGCCAAGGGTGAGGACGAGGGTGAGGGTGATGCCGAAGGTGCGGCCCCGGCGGATCGCCGCCTCGATCCGTCCCGCGCCGAGCACCAGCTCGAGGGTGGCGCGGCCCCCCACCCCGACGACACCCGAAAGCGGAATCACGACAGCGAGTTCGGACGCTCCGCGTCGTCCCACCAATTGCCCGTCGGGCGGAATGTCCCACGGGTCCGGAAGGGGATTCCCGGTGCGCCGCTTCCCCTCCTCGGAGGGCACGCTGGACATGAGGATGGTCCCGTCCCGGGCCACGATCCGGTAGCCGTCCACGGGGGGGCGCCCGACCAATTGCTCGAGCTGGTCCCGGGCCGCCCGCACCTGGCCGTGGGCGATGGCCGCTTCCACTGGCCGCGTCACGGTTGCGGCCAGCATCAGGGCGTGGCCGCTGGTGAGCTCGAACTGCTCCCGCTCCCAGTAGCGGAGCGAGAGCGTCGTCGCCACCCCGAGGGTAACCACCAGCGCCCCCAAGATGGTGACCAGCACCTTGGCCCGGATCGACAGGTCGCGAATCCCCATTCCGACCCCCCAAATGCGCAATCCGCGTGCCCCCGGCAAGGGGGCACGCGGAACCGCGACGCGCAGCGCCGGAGAAGCTAGGCGACGAGCAGGATCAGGGACGCATTCGCCGCGACGTGGGCCGCCACGGCCGAGCCCAGGCCACGCCGCCAGTAGAGATACCCGAACAAGGCCGCCGGGATTGCCATCCGCACCGCGACGTAGGCGACCGTCATCGTCGCGCCGGGGAGCCCGAGGCCCGGGACGCTCGGCGCGTGGAGCACCAGGTCAACCACCGTCGCCACGGCGATGGCGAGCGCCGCGGCCCAGGTGCGGTTATTCGGCAGGAGCCGGATCGCCAGCGCGAAGGCGGCGCCCATCACAAACAGCCGGACCAGCAGCTCGTCGGCGACCGCGTTGGCGGCGACGAGCAGCAGCGCGCTCACGAACCCGAACCGCTCCGCGTCCGACGGCAGGCCGGTCGCGCCGTGGTAGAACGGGATCGCGATCAGCGTCACGAGCACGCCCGCGAGCACCGCGAGGACGGGCCAGGCCAGCTGGCGGAGCCGGGGGTTACGTGAGGGCAGCTCGACGCCCCGCGCCGCGCGCATCCGCTGCGCGAGCCACAGCCCGGCGGTGATCAGCGGACCGTAGAACCACAGGGTGGCGCCCACGGCGGCCAGCAGTCCGCCGGTGCGCGTGAGCTGGATCTCGGTGAACCACAGCGCTGGCGGCTCGACCCCGAAGCTCACCAGGAGCGACACCAGCACGAGGCCGGTGAGCGCGGTGCCGAGCACGCGCTCCGGCCAACGCCGGTAGGCGAGCGTCGCCGCGTGCGCGCCGGTGCTCACGGCGAGCCAGACCGGCACCACCATCGCCAGCCAGGCGAGCACGGAGACAACGATCGCGATGCCGTGGCGGCCGTGCAGCGCGAGCGGCAGCGCCGCCACCCACCCGGCCAGGAGCCAGCCCAGGAGCAGCGCGGGGGCCAGGTAGAGCATCCCGTGCAAGAGCGCGTTGCCCGCACGCTGGACGGTGTGTCCTTCCGGACGCCCGAAGATGCCGAGCACGACGCCGTGGGCGAGGCCGAGCACCGCGCCGACCACGAACAGCGTCGTGCTGGCGACGAGCATCAGGTGTGCGCTCAGTTGGCCGGTGAACATCCGGAGCGCGACGCCCGCGCCGCCCAGGAGCATCCCGCCGGCGAGCGACCACATGATGGCGACCAGCGCGGGCAGCTCGAGCTCGCGCTTCGGCGCGGCCGTGGTCGGCACCGCTGCCTGGGGACGGTTGATGGTGGCGTTCATCGCTGCCTCCTGCTGTGCGTTCGCTCCGGACTTCCGCACTCCTAAGAGGCACGAGTGGTGCCGCGCCGCCGCATCCCGCTGCCTGCGGGGCTAACTCGTTGCGGATGGTGAGAATGGCGGAGCGGTGCGGGTTCCGCGTGTCGCCTCGAACGAGCGTCCGCTTGCCCCGATCGGGGCAGCAACTGGCCCGAACCGCACAGTCGCGCGCGCCGGGCGCGGGCCGTAGCTTGTGCCGCGCTCAGTCACGACCCATGCCGAGGCTGTCCCGATGACGCTCGCGCTCCTTCTCGCACTCGCCGCTCTCCAGCAGCGGCCCGAGACCACGCTGATCCACGCCGGCCGCCTGATCGACGGCCGCACCGACGCCGCACGCGCCGATCAGGGCATCCTCGTCGTCGGCGACCGGATTGCCGATGTCGGCGCGTGGGCCGAGCTCTCGCGCCGCGCCCGCGGCGCGCGCGTGATCGACCTCTCGCGCGCCACCGTGCTGCCCGGGCTGATCGACAACCACACCCACCTCCTGCTCCAGGGCGACATCACGTCGCGGGACTACGACGAGCAGCTGCTCTACCAGTCGATCCCGTACCGCGCGATCCTCGGCGCCCGCAACGCGCACCGCGCGCTGCTGCAGGGCTTCACCGCCCTGCGCGACGTGGAGACCGAGGGAGCGATGTACGCCGACGTGGACATCAAGCGCGCGATCAACGCCGGCGAGGTGCCGGGGCCACGCCTGTGGGTATCCACGCGCGCCATGGCACCGACCGGCGCGTACGGCATCACGACGCCGAACTGGGAGATCGACCTGCCCCACGGCGTGCAGGTCGTGGACGGACCCGACGAGATCCGGCGCGCGGTGCGCGAGCAGGTGGCCCACGGGGCCGACTGGATCAAGTTCTACGCCGACCGCCGCTACTTCGTCGGGGAGGACGGCATCCTGCACTCGCAGCCCAACTTCACCGAGGAGGAGGCTCGCGTCCTGGTGGAGGAGGCGCACCGCCTCGGCCGGCCGGTGGCGGCGCACGCGGTCGGTCGCGAGGGGCTCGAGATCGCCCTCCGCGTGGGCGTGAACTCCATCGAGCACGGCCAGGGCATCACCGACGACATCGCGCGGCGGATGGCCCAGCAGGGCATCTACTGGTGCCCGACCCTGTTCGTGGGCGAGTACGTGGCCGAGGGCAGGACCCGGGCGGGCAACCCGATCTGGACGCGGATGCTCGACTTCCACCGCCAGGCTTTCCAGGCGGCGCTCAGGGCGGGCGTGAAGATCAGCTACGGCACCGACGCCGGCGGCTACGCCTGGGACCAGCCGCTGGCTCGCGAGTTCTCGATCATGGTGCGCCTCGGGATGACGCCGATGCAGGCGATCAAGGCGGCGACGAGCGTGGCGGCGGAGCTGCTCGGCCAGCAGCAGAACTTCGGGACCGTCGAAGCGGGTCGCTACGCCGACCTCGTCGCCGTGGCCGCCGACCCGCTCGCGGACATCAGCGTCCTCGAGCGGGTCCGGTTCGTCATGAAGGGGGGCGTCGTCTACAAGAACGAAGCCCAGTAGCGATCAGAACGGCGTGAAGCCCGGCGACCCGTACCGCGGCATCTGGAGCTGGTGGTAGATGGGATAGCCGTACGCCAGCAGCACCAGGATGACCGCGACCACGGTCCACAGCCCGAGCCGGTCGAGGAGGGCCGCCTTGGGACTCGGCGCCTCGAGCGGCTCGGCGAACTCGACGGGCTCGACCGGCTCGAGCTTCTTCCCGGACGTGACCGTGAACAGCATCACGAGCACGAAGAACAGCGCGCTCGCGAACAGGATCAGGCCGCCCACCGCCGACATCTCGGTCAGGATCTTCCATCCCGCCGCGACCGGGGAGCCGCCGTAGCTCGCATCGAAGACGCGGCGCGGCATCCCCAGCAGCCCCGTGATGTGCGTCGGGATCGAGAACAGCAGCATCCCGGCCAGCCACAGGTACGGCTGCACCTTCGCCAGCGGCTTCAGCTCGAGGTCGCGCCCGATCAGCCTCGGCACCAGCCAGTACGAGGCGCCCATGAAGGTGAGCGCCACCGCGCTGCCGACGGTGGTGTGGAAGTGGCCGGGGATCCACGCCGTGTTGTGCACCATCGCGTTCATCGAGAAGCCGGCGTTGATGGCGCCGCCGAACCCGCCAACCGCGAACAGGATCATCGCGCAGATCGTGCTCGCCACCAGCGGGTCGTTCCAGGGGAGCTTGCCGAGCCAGCCGAAGAGCCCTCCACCCCCGCGCGCGCGGCCCGCCATCTCCAGCGAGGCGATGACGGTGAAGGCGGTCAGGAAGCTCGGGAACAGGATCCACATCGTATTGAACGTGTGGAACAGCTTCCAGCCGGCCGAGATGCCGGGGTCCATCGCCTGGTGGTGGAAGCCCACCGGCGTCGAGAGGATGATGAACAGCACGAACACCAGCCGCGCCAGCGGGTCGCTGAACAGCCTGCCGCCCGCGGCGCGCGGCAGCACCGCGTACCAGACGACGTAAGCGGGGAGCAGCCAGAAGTACACCAGCGGGTGCCCGAACCACCAGAACAGGGTGCGGGCCAGGATCGGGTCCACCCGCTCCGTGAGGCCGAGCGACCACGGGATCAGCTGGAACAGCATCTCGCACGCGACGCCGATGGTCGCGAGGATCCACACGATGACCGTCGCCATCATCCCGTGCATCGCCAGGGGGATGAGCGCGCCGGGGTTCTCCTTCCGCCACAACTGGAGGGCACGGATCATCACGAAGCACCAGCCCCACGAGCCGACGACGATCAGCGTCGTGCCGATGTAGAAGGCCGGGTGCGCCTTGAGCGGCGGGTAGAAGGTGTAGAGGACCGACGCCCTGCCCGACAGGATGGCGGCGGTGGCCGCGACCGTGCCGGCCAGCGCGACCCAGAAGGACGTCCACGCGAGTCTCGGGTGCGGCAGCGGGCGGCCGAGGGCGCGCGTGGCGACGACGTACCCGAAGCCCATGATGAAGAACGTCGTGAACACGAGCGCCATCAGGACGCCGTGCGCCGTCACCGACAGGTAGTACATCCGGGCCGAGCGGAACGGCAGGTCGAGGCTGGCGCGGGAGAGCGCCTGCATCAGCGCCATCGCCGCGGCGACCCCGAAGGCGACGACGGCGACGCCGATGTTCGCGGTGGCGAGCCGGTTGGACCGGGTCATGGGGCCGCCTCCACCACGATCTTGCCGCTCATCGCGTGGTGCCCGACGCCGCAGTACTCGTTGCAGACGATCAGGTACTCTCCGGGCCGGTCGAAGGTGTAGGTGAGCTGGCTCACGTAGCCCGGCACCACCATCGTGTTGACGTTCGTGCCGGCCACCTCGAAGCCGTGGACGACGTCCATCGAGGTCAGGCGGAAGGTGACCGGCTTGCCCACCGGGACGTGCACTTCCGCCGGCAGCCAGAAGAACGTCCCCGCCACCATGACCGCGCGCACGCTGCCGTCCGCGTTCGTCGTGACGCCCTGCGTCTGGAACCGCGCGTCGGCCATCACCTGCGTCGGATCGATCGTCTCGACGTGGCTCGGCGGCCGGGTCCCGTAGGCAAAGGTCGCGATCCCCACCATGGTGATGAAGACCGCGATGATCGCCACGGCCGCCGCCATCCACACCTTCTCGTAGAAGTCGATGTTCACGGCGTCACCGCCCCGCGCGCGCGGAAGACGAGGAAATAGATCAGCAGCCACCCTACCACGAACAGCAGGCCGTAGACGCCCACGATCGCCAGGGTGCCGATGGGATGCTTGTGCTCCTGCGGTGACTCGCTCATGGCACTGCCTCTGCTGATGGGAAGTGAATCGCTGCTGCTCAGTCGCGCACGCAGTTGCGGCCGTCGTTCTTGGCGCGGTAGAGGGCGGCGTCGGCGGCGCCGATCAGCGTCTCCGTCGTGGGCCACTCGCCGGCGCCCTCGAACGCCGCAATGCCGGCCGAGAGGGTGACGGTGCGGGCGGTGCGGCCGGTAGCGATGGGCAGCGCGGATACGGCGGTGCGCAGCCGCTCGGCCGCCAGCACCGCGCCGGCCTTGCTCGTCGCTGCGAGCACGGCGAGGAATTCCTCGCCCCCGTAGCGCCCGAGCCAGTCCACGGCGCGCCCCGCGTCCACCATCCGCCGGCCGATCTCGGTGAGCACCTTGTCGCCCGCCTGGTGGCCCAGGGTGTCGTTGATCTGCTTGAACCGGTCCACGTCGAGCATGATGACGGCCAGCGGCTGCTTGATGCGCGCGGCGCGGCGGATCTCGCGGGTCAGCGCGTCGAGGACCACCTCGCGCCGGTAGAGGCCGGTGAGGCGGTCGTACAGCGCGGCGGTCTCGGTCTCGACGAACTTCGTCGCCGTGGTCATCGCGAGGCTTGCCACGAACGCGACCGCACCGAACAGGATCAGCCACGAGAAGCTGGACTGGACGAGCTGGATCCCCCAGTCGGCGAGGATATCGTGCGCGAGCGTGGCGAGCAGGATGAGCGTGCCCCACAGCAGCGGCCGCGCGTGCGTGACGCCGCGCCGTACCTGCACGGCCGCGAGTCCGACGATGCTCACGCCCCACACCAGCGCGGCCGGGTACACAAGGTAGCGCCCGACGGCGAGGACCTGGCCCGGGGTCGGAGCGAAGACGACGACCGGGACCAACGCCAGGAAGAAGACGCTGAGCGCTGCGAGGAACCGGTTGTCGTCCAGCTCGAAGATGCGGCGGAACGCAAAGCCGAAGGCCGCGAGCGAGGTCGCGGCGAACGCGAGATAGGGCCGGTGCCAGTAGATAGCCGGCTCGAGGAACAGCCGCACCGAGGGCATCCAGCTCACGAAGAAGCAGGCGAGCGCGAGGCAGGAGAGGAAGATGTAGAGGTGCTCGAGCGCCTGGGGGCGGCGCAGCCAGAAGAAGATCTGGTAGAGCCCGATGCCGAGGAGGAGGAGCGCAGTGGCGAGGAGCGAGTAGTCGCGGCGCCGCTCCTCGTCCACGAGGTCCTTGAGCGAGCCGAGGGAGACGCGCCCGACGAGCCCGCCGCTCGATTCGCCGGAATACACGCGCACGGCGATGAGGTGCTCGCCGGGAAGCTGCGCGAGGGTCGGCAGGCCGAAGACCACCGGAATGCCGGAGCGGGCGCGGTAGCGGGGTGGCAGAGCGCCGACGCCACCGAGGCGCAGGCCGTCCACGTATACCTCGTAGGCCGCGGCGACGGCGTGCAGCCTGAGGCCCAGCGGCTCGCGGCTCAGGCTGTCAACCGTGTAGCGGAGCCGGTACCACCCGAAGCCGCGGTAAGCGGGCGCGCCGGCCACGGACCAGCGGCCCGGCACGATCATCGTCGTCCACGCGGCGTCGTTCAGCGCGGGGCTCGCGAACGCCGCCGTGTCCCCCGTGCGGAACCGCCAGGGGCCGGTCAGATCGATGATGCCTTCGGGTGGCGCGGCGATCCGCGCCTGCAGGGCAATCCCGAGGACGGCCATCCACATGGTCGCCATCACGGTCTAACCTACCACGCGAACCGGGGGACGGCGAGCTATCTTACGGCGAGTAGTCAACGGACCCCCGACCTCAGAGCCCGGCCACAGATCCATGAGCGCACCCACCGTTGCCCCGAAGGTCACCGAAGCCGAAGCCCGCGCCGTCGCGGAAGCGGCCCGCGAAACCGAGTGGACGTCGCCCAGCTTCGTCGCCGAGCTCTTCGATGGCCACCTGCGGATGGACCTGATCCATCCCTATCCCGAGCCCGACGCCGAGGACGAGGCGCGGGCGCGCCCGTTCCTCGAGAGCCTGACCCGGTTCATGCGCGAGCGGGTGGACGCGGACGCGATCGACCGCAACGCCAAGGTCCCGCCCGAGGTCGTTCAGGGACTCAAGGACCTCGGCGCTTTCGGCATCAAGATCCCGCTCGAGTACGGCGGCCTCGGCCTCTCGCAGTACCACTACACGAGGGCGATCGGGCTCGTTTCGAGCGTGTGCGGCGCCACGACGGCGCTGCTCTCGGCGCACCAGTCCATCGGCGTGCCGACGCCGCTCAAGCTGTTCGGGACGCCGGAGCAGAAGAAGAAGTACCTGCCGCGGCTCGCCAAGGGGATGATCTCGGCGTTCGCGCTCACCGAGCAGGGCGTCGGGTCCGACCCCGCGGCGATGGAGACGACCGCCGAGCCGACCCCCGAAGGCGACTGGGTGCTCAACGGCGAGAAGCTGTGGTGCACCAACGGCACCAACGGCGAGGTCTTCGTGGTGATGGCGAAGACCCCGCCCAAGGTCGTGAAAGGGAAAGAGCGCAAGCAGATCACCGCCTTCATCGTCGAGCGGGACTGGCCCGGCGTCGAGGTCGTGCACCGCTGCGAGTTCATGGGCCTCAAGGGGATCGAGAACGGCGTCCTGCGGTTCACCAACGTGCGGGTGCCGAAGGAGAACCTGCTGTGGGGCGAGGGGAAGGGGCTCAAGCTGGCGCTGGTGACGCTCAACACGGGGCGCCTCACGCTGCCGGCCGCGAGCGTGGCGGCGGCGAAGCGCTGCCTCGAGATCTCGCGGCAGTGGGCGAACGAGCGGGTGCAGTGGGGCGCGCCGGTAGGCAAGCACGACGCGATCGCCCAGAAGATCGGCCTGATGGCGGCCAACACCTTCGCGCTCGAGGCGGTGGCCGAGGTCTGCTCGCTGCTCGCCGACAAGGGGGGCTACGACATCCGGCTCGAGGCGGCGATCGCGAAGCTGTACAACTCGGAGCGCGCCTGGCGGATCATCGACGACACCGTGCAGATCCGCGGCGGGCGTGGCTACGAGATGGCGCACTCGCTGAAGGCCCGGGGCGAGAAGCCGTGGCCGGTCGAGCGGATCATGCGCGACTTCCGGATCAACCTGATCTTCGAGGGCAGCTCGGAGATCATGCACCTGTTCATCGCGCGCGAGGCGGTAGACAAGCACTTCCGGGTGGTCGGCCCGCTCCTCGACCCCCACGTGCCGGCAGGGAAGAAGGTCGGCGCGCTGCTCAAGACCGCGCTGTTCTACGCCGGCTGGTATCCGAGCCGCTACTTCGCGCTGCCCGGCGTCTTCAAGCATGGGGAGTTCGGGAAGCTGGCCGGCCACCTGCGGTTCGTGGACCGGATGAGCCGCAAGCTCGCGCGCACGACGTTCCACGCGATGCTGCGCTTCGGCCCGAAGCTGGAGAAGCGGCAGATGGTGCTGTTCCGCCTGGTGGACATCGGCGCCGACCTGTTCGCGATGGCGGTCACCATCGCCAAGGCCGAGTCGCTGCGCAGGAAGGGACAGCGCGAGGCGGTCGAAGTGGCCGATCTGTTCTGCAAGGATGCGCGGCGCCGCGTGCGGGCGATCTTCCGCCGGGTATTCGACAACGACGACGTCCCGACCTACGCCGTCGCGCGCGACGTGCTGGCCGGCAAGCACCAGTGGATGGAGAAGGGGATGGTGTAGCGGACCGGGTTAGGCGTTAGGGGTCGAGGAGGGGGCGGCCGGTGTGGTCGCCCCCTTGCCACGTTCAGCCGAGGCGCTTCTGGATCTCCTCGAGCACCTCGATGTCCAGCGCGTCCTGGACTCTGCCGGTGCGTTTGGATTCGATCAGGTGACGCACCGAGGCCGTGGGCACCGGCACGCCATCGACTTCGAACGTGCGCGACTCCGGCCTTGCCTCACGGAAGCGAACCGACCACGCCACCGTGAAGAGATCCACGTGCCACAGGTCACCGATCACCGTGACCGGCCGAGCGGCCACGTCCGCTGCGTCGAGGTCGCGGACCAGGATGAAGCCAAGCGACGCAAGCGCGTCGAGCACCTTCTGCGCGTTCTCCGGGGTCGGTTCGATCAGGATGTCCACGTCGCGCGTGGCGCGGCCGCCACCCCAGAGAATCATCGCCTGGGCGCCGACCACGACGTACGAAGCGCCCGCCTCGTTGAGCGCCGCACAGATAGCCGCGAGTTTGGAGCGCGCTACCACAACACGTCCCGGCGCTTCCACGCCAGGTAGTCCTCGTACGTGGCGAAGGCCAGGACCTGACCGGCGCGCGGCGGCCGGTGCAACCGGAACGCCATCTCGACGATCTCCTCGGCTTCGCGCACGCGCTGTTCGGGCGTCAGGCGCAGGTCGGCCTCGAGCTGGGCCAGGCGTTGCTCGCCGAGGCCGGGTGCCGGCGCGACATAGGGCGGCGCCGCCACTTCACGCACCGCGCGAGCAGACGGCGCCGGTTCGCCCGCCTGGCTCACGTAGCGCCGGAGCGCCTCCGCGACGACCCAGCTTCGGGAGCGGTCCAGGCGCTTGGCGAGACGGTCGGCGGCCTTGAGGATGTCGGCGGGCAGGGTACACGTGACACGGACGAGACTCATACTCCATCATATCATGTCATATCATGGGTCGCAAGGGGCGCCGGGCGGTCGGCGCGGAGTTTCGTCTGCGGCGATGCGGCGGTGCGCCCTCGTCCCCTACGGCGCCGCCTCGGCCGGGAGGCGTGACCGGATGACTGTCAGCCACTCCCGCGTGTCGGCAACGCGCACCGGATCATGCGGCATGCAGGAGAACGCCTTCCCGAACGACGGTGGCCGGCAGGGAGGCGCGCAGATGGAGGCGCGCGTCGAAGTAGCTCTGGGTGCAGACCAGGACGTCCGCCGCTGTCCCCGTACCGCGCAGCGCCTCGTACGCAAGCCGGCTGCCACGGCGGCGCTCGGGCGCGTCATCACGGACCACCAGCAGCAGATCGTAGTCGCTGTCGGGCCCCGGGGCGCCCCGCGCCGTCGAGCCGAACAGGTAGACCCGAGCCGGCTCGTACGCCTCCAGGAGGCGGCGGAGGATCTCCGCCAGCACCGGATCGTCGCTTGGCTTCATAGCGGGTGGCGACGGGGGCGGCTGCCGATGCGGAACTCTCGCGGCATCGGTCGAATGTACGATGTCACTCCCCCCTCGGCCAGCGCCCTGCCCGTGACGCGGGCCGCCGAGCAAGGCGCCGGCCGGACGCATCCATTCGCTGCGCCTCGGCCTGGTGGGGCGGGCCGACGTGGTCGAGTTCCACGTTACGCCGCAGCACCGAGGAGGCGGCGTCGCGCCTCCACGAGCTGATCGCTGGCGGCCGTACGCCGCGCGCCGTCCGCGAACCCAAGTGCGAGAGCTGCTCGCTCCTCGACTTGTGCCTGCCCGACGCCCTGCGGCCTCGGCTCTCCGCTGCGCGCTTCTTCGAGCACGCCCTGACGGCGAGCCTGGGCGGCACGCAGGCCGACGGTGAGGGTGACGCATGAAGCACCACGTCAACACGCTGTTCGTCACGACACAGGGCGCGTACCTGGCGAAGGACCGCGAGGCCGTCACGGTGAAGGTGGACGGCGAGGCGCAGCTGCGGGTGCCGCTCCACCACCTGGGCGGGATCGTGTGCTTCGGCAACGTGTCGTGCAGCCCGTGGCTGATGGCGATGTGCGCCGAGGCCGGCGTCGCCCGCTCGCGCGCGGGCGTGGATTGAAACGCCGAGAGGCCCCCGCTTCCGATGCCGGCCCCCGTGCCCTAGGAGCCCGCCGCGAACGCTTCCGGCGCGACGGCGGTTTCCGGGAACTCGTTCAGCACCTGCTGGTCGAACGTGACGAGCCGGACCCGATGTTGTCGGGCGAGGGCGACGAACTCGCAATCGTAGGCGCTGCAGCGCGACGTCGCGACCAGGGACAGAACGCGCGTGCTCGACGGCCGCTCATCTCTGTGACGCAAGGCGAGCGACGCGTTACGCAACACGAGTACGGCCTCGCCGAGGCTCAGCGCACCCCGCCGTAGGTGGCCACTCAGCACGCTGTGCATTTCGCTGCGCCACAGCGACGGGGCCACCCATTCGGAGTCCCGACGACGTACCTCCAGTACCAGCGCCGATCGCGTTCCCTGCACGACGAACTGCACGAGGACGTTGGTGTCCACGACGATCACGGCCGGCCCTCGCGCTTGGCCCGGTCAATGTCCTCGTTCGTCAGGTACACGCCTGTGATCCGCTCGCGAACCGCGTCGATGCGCGCCAGGATATCGCTCTCGGTCATGAGTGGCTCCATCACCCACTCCTCGAGACACATCAGCGCCTCGGCGTTCAGGCTGCGCCGGTGCGCCTTCGCCCGGCGCTTCAACTCCCGGTACAGCGCTTCCGGCACGCCCCTGATGGTCAGCGTCTTCACGGCCGCCTCCACAATGGATGCATAATGGAAGCATAACGCATCCATTTCGCATCCGTCAACCGGAACGCCTCAGGCCGCCCGCGTCTTCCACGCCTCCAGGTTCCGCTCGATCTGCCGCGCATGCACCTCGAGGTGCTCGGCGTAGAGCGCGAGCCACTGCGCCCCAGTGTAGTGGCCCGACTCGCTGTGCGTGCCCGCGCGCGCCCACGCCGCCTCCGGCAGCCGCCGGATCAGGTCCGCGGTCCAGGCGCGCACCTGCTCGACCTGCCGCAGCGCGAGATCGAGCGGGAGGCCGTGGTAGTCGAACCGCCGCGCCCAGCGGTCCTGGTCGTATCCGACGATGGTCGGGTTGTCCTCGCCGATGAGGAACCGGATCCGCACCGACGCGGTCGTCTCGCTGTCCGCGCAGTGGCACACGACCTCGTGCACGGACCACTTCCCCGGGGCCGGACGCCACATGAGCGCCTCGGCGGGCACCTTCGCCAGGGCCTCCTTGATGAGCTTCGGCCCCCGCTCGTAGCGCTCGATCAGTCGCTGCCGCTCATTCGCCGTCACACGCGCCTCCCTCAGGGTGAAGGGACTGCGATGCCGAACTTAGCCACCGCTGGGTAGATTGGGGAATGTCGCGACCCCTCGCCGTCCTCGTCACCGTGCTGCTCGCCGGTTCCGTCCCGCTGCTCGCGCAGGGGGGCCCGGGCCGCCCGCCCGGCCCGCCGGGACAGCCAGAGATGGTGCTTGGCGACGCCGACCCGATCGGGACGCTGCTCGAGCGCCGCGACTCGTTGCGCCTGGCGGACAGCGTCGTGACCCAGCTCGTGCAGCTCAACCTGCGCTTCTTCCGGCGCAAGCGCTTTCTCCAGATGCGGCTCGACTCCCTGCTGCCCGACGGGCCGCAGGGCGGGTTCGAGCGGCCCGCGATGGTCACGCCCCCGGGGCGGGACAGTGTGATGGACGCGCGGGTTCGGCCGATCTTCGACCAGCTGCGCGAGGCGATCCGCGCGGCGCACGACAGCGCCTACGCCATGCTGACGCCGGCCCAACGCGAGCAGGCCGACTCGCTGGCGCACCGCGCGCTCACGGGTCGCCGCGGCGGGCGGGGCCGCGACCGCCCGCGCTGAACGGGCGCAGCGGCACCGTTAGCCCGCATGAATCGGCGAACCTTCGTAGCCTCCAGCCTCGTGGGCGCCGCCGCCATGGCCGGCGCACCACCGATCCGCACCGCGCGTGCCGTGCATGCGCCCCTCCCCTTCGAGCCGCAGGACGCCTTCGCGCTCGATGAAGCGACCATCACCCAGCTCCAGGAGTGGATGCGCGCCGGCCGCTCCACGGCGCGCCAGCTCGCCGAGCAGTATCTGGCGCGGATCGACGCGCTCGACCGGCGCGGGCCGAACCTGCACGCCGTGCTCGAGCCGAACCCCGACGCGCTCGCCATCGCCGACCAGCTCGATGCCGAGCGCCGCGCCCGCGGGGCGCGCGGCCCGCTGCACGGCGTGCCGGTGCTGATCAAGGACAACATCGACACCGCCGACCGGATGCACACCAGCGCCGGCTCCCTCGCCCTCACGGACTCAATCCACGCGCGCGACGCGTTCGTCGCCGAGCGGCTGCG
>CAYHQJ010000038.1:0-16298 GCA_964358595.1 uncultured Gemmatimonadales bacterium | reverse complement strand
GAGCAGCGGCAGCTCCCCGAGGTAGACCTCCTTCTCGAGGATGTTCTTCGGCCGCCGCGTCCCCGGCGTGACCTCCTCCATAATGATCAGGCGCAGCGTCGCCTTGAGCGGCGCGGAGTACGTCATGTCGCGCTCGATGCACTCCTCGACGGAGTACTTCGGGTCGCCGATCGCGTACTTCACGAACTCGAGCGAGTAGTTCTCGTTGACGTCGGCGATCGGGAACAGGTCGCGAAAGACCCGGTCCAGCCCGACGTCGGGTCGCTTCTCCCGCTCGCCCTGGGCGAGGAGCGCCTGGAACGCCTTCGTCTGGATGTCGAGCAGGTGCGGCATCGGCATCCCTTCGCCGAGCTTGCCGAAGGAGATCACCGGAAGCATGTCAGCCATTGCTCATCCCTGCGCGCAGCGCAAAAGGCCCCCCGCCCGCGGGGGGGCAGACCACGACAACAACCGGACGTGCGACGGAACGCGACGTACGACGCCGTTACTTCAGCTCGACCGTGGCGCCCTGCTCCTCGAGCTTCGCCTTCCAAGCCTGGGCCTCCGCCTTCCCGACGGCCTCCTTCACGGTGGCCGGCGCGCTGTCGACGAGGTCCTTGGCCTCCTTCAGGCCCAGGCTCGTCAGCTCGCGCACCACCTTGATCACCTGGATCTTCTTCGCGCCCGTCTCCTTGAGGACGACGGCGAACTCCGTCTGTTCCTCTTCGGCCGGGGCGGCGGCGGCGGCGGCGCCACCCGAACCCGGCGCGGCGGCCGGCATGGCCGCGGCGATCGTGACGTGGAACTTCGTCTTGAACGCCTCGATCAGATCCGCCAGCTCGACGACCGTCATGGTGCCGATCGCCTCGAGGATCTCGTCCTTGGACAGCGTGGTGTTGGTTGCCATGGCGTGGTCTTCTCCCCCCAATCAGGCAGCGCCCTCGCGCTGCGTCTTGAGCGCCTCGAGGGCGCCAGCGAACGACGACAGGAGCGCCGACAGGGCGCCCACGAATCCGGCCATCGGGGCCTGCATCGCGGCGCCCAGCTCGGCCAGCAACTGCTCCCGCGGCGGCAGCGTGGCCAGCCGCTTGATCTGCTCGGGCGTGACCGCCCGGCCGTCCACGACGCCGCCCTTCACGGACGGCTTCTTGAACTCCTTCGCGAACTCCGACAGCACCTTCGCCGCCGCCGCCGCGTCGGCGGACAGCGCCAGCGCGGTAGCCCCCTTGAGGTGCGGGTCGAGCCCGGTGACCGTCACGTCCCGGAAGGCGCGGCGGGCCAGGGTGTTCTTCACCACCACGTACTCGACCCCGGCCTTCCGGAGCCGGCGCCTGAGGTCCGAGACTTGCGCGACGTTCAGGCCGGTGAAGTCGGTGACGTACACGGAGCGCGCGCCCTGGAGCCTCGCGCTCAGCGCATCGACGATCGTCTGCTTCTCCGTCTTGTTCATCGATAGAGCGCCGGGTCAACGCGGAAGCCGGGACCCATCGTGCTGCTGACGGCGACGGTGCGCACGTACTGCCCCTTCGCCGCCGAGGGCTTCGCCCGGACGATGGTGTCCATGAACGCCGTGTAGTTCTGCTCGAGCTGTTCGACGCTGAAGCTCAGCTTCCCGATCGGCGCGTGCACGTTGCCCGTCTTGTCCACGCGGAACTCGATCTTGCCCGCCTTGATGTCCCGGACCGCCTTCGCCACGTCCATCGTGACGGTGCCGGCCTTCGGGTTCGGCATCAGCCCGCGGGGGCCGAGCACCCGGCCGAGCTGGCCGAGCTGGCCCATCACGTCCGGCGTGGCCACGATCGCGTCGCAGTCGAGCCAGCCGTCCTTGATCTTCTGGACGAACTCGGTCCCGACGAAATCGGCGCCCGCCCCCTCGGCCTCCTTCACCTTCTCACCCTGCGTGATGACCAGCACGCGCACCTTCTTGCCGGTGCCGTGCGGCAGGACCACGGTGCCGCGCACGATCTGGTCCGCGTGGCGCGGGTCCACCCCGAGCCGGATGGCGATGTCCACCGTCTCGTCGAACTTCGCCGGCTTGGCGCCCTTCACCTTGTCCAGCGCCTCGCGGGGCTGGAAGCGCGTCTGGCGGTCGAGGCCCTCGACCGCGCTCCGGTAGCGCTTGCCGTGGGTGGCCATCAGTCCGTCACCTCGATGCCCATGGAGCGCGCCGTGCCCGCGATCATCGCCATCGCGGCCGCGACGTCGTTCGCGTTGAGGTCGGGCATCTTGAGCTCGGCGATCCGGCGCACCTGCGCCTTCGTCACCTTCCCCACCTTCTGCCGGTTCGGCGTCGGCGAGCCCTTCTCGAGACCCGCTTCCTTGCGCAGCAGCACGGCGGCCGGCGGCGTCTTGGTGAGGAAGGTGAACGACCGGTCGCTGTGGATAGTCACGACGACCGGGATCACCATGCCGGCCTGGCTGGCCGTCCTGGCGTTGAACTGCTTGCAGAAGTCCATGATGTTGAGCCCGTGCGGGCCCAGGGCCGACCCGACGGGCGGCGCGGGCGTCGCGGCTCCAGCATCGATCTGGAGCTTCACGACGGCAAGGACCTTCTTCGGAGGCATCTCTCCCTCACTGCGTTAGCGCTGCGGCGGAAAGCCCGCCGCGAGCTGCCGCGATGACCCGCGCGGTCGCGGAGGCGCCGCTAGTGCGCGCGCAGCTGGAGGTAGTCCAGCTCGACGCTCGTGGGCCGGCCGAACAGGCTCACCGCCACCCGGACCTTGCCTTTGTCCGGGAGTACTTCTTCGACGGTCCCGCTGAAGTCGGAGAACGGGCCCTCGATGATCTCGACGACCTGGCCGTGGAGGAACGGGATCTCCTCCTTCGGCTCCGCCTCCGACACCGGCGTCTCCACCCCGAGCAGCCGGTTCACCTCGTCCTGCCGCAAGGGCATCGGCTCGCGGCCCGTGCCGACGAACTTGATGACCCCCTGGATGCTGTTGATGGCGTGGAGCGTCTCCTGGTTCGAGACCATCTCCACCAGCACGTAGCCCGGGAAGAGCTTTCGCTCGACGGCGATCTTCTTCCCGTTCTTGATCTCCGTCACTTCCTGGACCGGCACCAGCGCCTGGCGGATCGGCCGCTCGTCGGGCCGGTGCGGGTCCTCGTTGATGCGGCGCTCGATCAGCGACCGCACCTTGTTCTCGTGCCCGGCCGTCGTCTGGATCGCGTACCAGCGATGCTCCATCGCCACGCCTTCGACCATCACGTCACGCGGGCCGGCAGCGTCACTACCAGCCACTGCAGGATGATGTCCAGCACGCCGATGAGCAGCGCGACCAGCGCCACGAAGCCCAGGATGACCAGCGTGGCGTTCTTGAGCTGCTGGCGGTCGGGCCAGGTGACCTTCTGGAGTTCACCCTTCACCTCGCCGACGAGAGCCACCGACGTGCGCGCGCCGCCCTTGACCTGCTCCCGCCAGACGACGAGCGCGGCCGCCGCCGCCACCGCGAGAATCAGAAGCGCGATGGCCCAAGGGCTCACTTCGTCTCCTTGTGCGGCGTGTGCTTGTTGCAGCGCGGGCAGTACTTCTTCCACTCGACCCGCTCGGGATGCTTCCGGCGGTTCTTGGTGGTGAAGTAGTTGCGCTCCTTACAGTCGTTGCACGCCAGGATGATGTTCTCGCGCGGCATGGCCTCTCCTGTTTCAAGCTCGCGACCGGGATTGAACCGGTGACCTCGTCCTTACCAAGGACGCGCTCTACCGACTGAGCTACGCGAGCAAGCGGGCGACGGGACTCGAACCCGCGACCCTCAGCTTGGAAGGCTGACGCTCTACCAACTGAGCTACGCCCGCAGTGGTGGGGGAAGGATTCGAACCTTCGTAGGCGCTAGGCCGGCAGATTTACAGTCTGCTCCGATTGACCGCTCCGGCACCCCACCAGCGTCCACCTTCCCGCCGTCTGCTTCTCAGGTCCGCTGAACAGACCACCCCGCGGGCTCGGACGCGGGGTGGCCTGTCTGCGGCAAAACGTCTCCTCCCTGACCACTGGAGCTGACGAAGGGACTCGAACCCTTAGCCTGCTGATTACAAATCAGCTGCTCTACCAGTTGAGCTACGTCAGCGCGCGCTCAAATCAGGACTGCACAAGCCTTGAAACATAAGCCGGCATTCTAAGCGGGTCAAGTTGCGGAGCGAGGCGTACTTACCCGGCGGAGTTCGTAGCCGCCGTCCTTCGTGTCGCGGACGTCGAACCCTTTGTCCAGCAAGATGTTACGGATCTCGTCGGCCCTCGCCCAATCCCGCTCCCGGCGATGGCGCTGGCGCTCCTCGGCCAGTGAGCGGACCTCGGCGTCCAGGTCCCCCGCTCCCCCCGCCGCCGGCACGACCTGAAGCACGACCGTGATGCGGTCGAACGCCGCCAGGGCCGACACTGGGACGGCCCCGGTGCGGTCGAGGACCGCGTTGCCTTCGCGGACGAAGTCCATCAGCGCGCCCAAGGCGCCCGGGACGTTGAGGTCGTCGTCCATTGCCTCGACGAAGCGGCGCTCGAGCACCGCCACCGGCTCGCCCCACTCGGCGCTCCCGCCCGCCGGCGCCTTCGCCAACCGCTCGCGGAACTCGCCGAGCCGGCGCACGGCGGCGGCCGCACCCTCCAGGGCCTCGTCGCTCCAGTCGAGCTGCTTGCGGTAGTGGGTCTGCCCGAACAGATACCGGACCGCCGCCGGCTCGACGCCCTGCTCCCTGAGGTCGCGCGCCGTGAGAAAGTTGCCGTAGCGCTTCGACATCTTGGTGCCGCGGATCATCAGGAACTCGCCGTGCAGCCAGTGCCGCGCAAACGGCTTGCCGCTTGCGGCCTCGCTCTGCGCGATCTCGTCCTCGTGGTGCGGGAAGATGAGGTCCACCGCGCCGCAGTGGATGTCGAGGGTGTCGCCCAGGTAGTGCTGGCTCATCGCCGAGCACTCGAGGTGCCAGCCGGGCCTGCCGCGGCCGAAGGGGGCGTCCCACGCGGCGCCGACGGCCTCGTCTTCCGGCTTCGCTGCCTTCCAGAGCGCGAAGTCGCGCGCGTCCTCCTTGGCGTACTCGTCGGAGGACACGCGTGCCCCGACCTTGATCTCACGGGTGTCGATCCGGGACAGGCGGCCGTAGCTCGGGAACCGCTCGATGCCGAAGTACACGGAGCCGTCTTCGCCGCGGTACGCCACGCCCTTCTCCAGCAGCCGGCTCACCAGCGCCACCATCTGCGGGACGAAGCCCGTGGCGGCGGGATAGTGATGCGCCGGCACCAGGCGCAGGTAGTCGCGGTCCTCGAAGAAGGCCCGGGTGAACGGCTTGGTGTGTTCGACCAGCGGCACGCCGGCGGCCTTCGCCGCGTTGATGGTACGGTCGTCCACGTCGGTGAGGTTCATGACGTGCACGACCTCGAAGCCCCGGTAGGCGAGGTAGCGCCGCAGCACGTCCTCGAAGACGAACGTCCGGAAATTGCCGATGTGGGCGTAGTTCCAGACCGTCGGCCCGCAGGTGTAGAGCGTCACGCGCGGCGGCGCGAGCGGCCGGAACTCCTCGAGCTGGCGGGAGAGGGTGTTATGGAGGCGGAGCGTCATCGCGCAGGGAGGGTAGCTAGGCGCGGCGTGAAGGGTCAACTCATCGCGGGCCGGTCGCCGACGCGGACCCACGCGACGCGCCCCCTAGCGCCCTGCCCGCCGTGACCCATGCCGCCGCGGCGAGCGCCACGCCGTACAGCACGTCCACCAGGTAGTGCTGCTTCACGAAGAGCGTCGATACGGCAACGCCCACGAGGAGCGTCACCATCCAGCCGCGCCGCGGGATCGCGTCGCGGCAGGCGAAGTACACGAACCAACTCGTCGCGACGTGCAGGCTCGGGAAGTGGTTGTACGACGGATCGTGGTACTCCAGCGAGAGCAGGAACGTCGCGATCGAGTCGACCCGGAGCGCGGGCCGCTCCAGGTAGACCGGAAAGAGCAGGTACGTCGTGTAGGCCACGGCGAGCATCAGCGGGAAGGCAAGGATCGCCTGGCGCAACCGCCGCACGTCGGGCAGCCGGAACACGACGAGCAGCGGCAGCACGTACGACAGCACGTACAGCAACTCAAACTCCGGCACGAACGGGATGCGCTCCTCCCCCGGGAGCCAGAGGCGGTGCGCGGGCCGTCCGATGCTGAAGACGTTGATGGCCAGGTAGCTCGCCGCGAACGCGAGGTACGCGGCGAGGCAGATCACGGCCAATCGGCGGCGGTCGAGCCCGCCGCCGGGCGCGCTCGCCCAGCGCGCCAGCGCGTCCACCACGGAGCGCTCAGTCAGCACGCCGCGAAATGTTCCCGCGGCCAGGCCTTGCCTCAAGCCTTGACCGCGTTCCGGCGGTGGCGTCCATTTGTCCCAGACGCGCAGCGAAGGCGCCATGGAGTACGCGCTCCACCACGGCCGCTGGCCGTGGCACCTCGAGAAGTGGTACTTCGACACCCTGACGCCGGGTGGCGACGTGCTCATCGTGCTGCTGGCCGGCATCCGCTTGTGCGGCCTGTGGCGCGGGCGCGTCACCGCCGAGCTGTACCCGGCAGGCCGCGCGCCGATCAAGGGCGACGCCGCGGCCGCTCGCGTCGAGGGCGGGCTCGACCGGCTGTCCTTCGGCCCCGCGCGCATCGACGGCGAGCGCTTCACCTTCGAGACGCCCGGCCTCTCCGGCGACCTGCGCGTCGTCCCCCGCTTTCCTCCCGCGACGGCGCGTGACCCGCTCTTCTCCGTGGGCGCGACCCGGCTTGGCTGGACCATGGAGGTGCCCGACGCCGACACGAGCGGCGAGCTCCGATGGCCGGGCGGCTCGCTGGCCGTGCAAGGCCGTGGCTACCGGGACCGCGTGTGGACGGACATCCTGCCGTGGAGGATTCCGTTGCTCACGGTACGGTGGGGTCGCGCGGCCGCGGCGGAGCACGCCACCAGCTGGATGGACGCCGAAACGACTGCCGAGCGGTTCCGCACGCGGTGGGCGGACGGCGTGTTCGTCGCGTCCGATCCACCCGCGCTGCGCGAGGGGCGCACCCTCTTCTCGATGCGCGTCGCGGACATGGAAGCACTGAGCCTCGGCGCGTTGGGCTCGGTGCTCCGCCGGATGATCGACCCACACCAAACGCGCTGGGCGGCGAGGGCCACACTCGACGGCTGTGAGGGGTGGGCCGTCCACGAGGAGGTGCGATGGCGCTGAACGGCGGCGCCGTGCCCGACCCGGCGCAGTGGGGCCTCGAGCGCCGCGGCGGCCGGCTCCACCTGGACGGCCACGACCTCGTGGCCCTCGCCGAGGCGCACGGCAGTCCACTGTACGTCGCCTCGGCACGGACGCTGCGCGAGCGCTGCGGCGAGATGGCGGCGGCGTTCCGCGACTACCCGCGCGACGTGCAGCTCCACTTCTCCTACAAGACGAACCCGGTCGCGGGCGTGCTGCAGGTGCTGCATGCCTGCGGCGTGGGCGCCGAGGTCGTGGACGGCTACGAGCTGTGGCTCGCGCGTCGGCTCGGCGTGCCGCCTGAGCGGATCGTCTTCAACGGACCCAACAAGACGGCGGGCGAGCTGCGCGAGGCCGTGGACGCGGGTGCCGGCCTCGTCGTCGTGGACCACCTCGCCGAGCTCGAGCGGCTCGAGGCGGCCGCCGCCGAGGGGGGGCGCGCACAGCCGATCGCCCTGCGGGTCTGTCCCGGCGTGACGCCGCGCCGCGTCAACTTCTCGTCGGTCACGGGCTCGCGCCGCAACCAGTTCGGGCTCGATCTGCGCTCGGGCGAGCTGGACGCGGCCATCGGGCGTGCCGTGCGCAGCCCGCACCTGCGGCTGCGCGGCATGATGGCCCACATCGGTTCGGGAATTCACGACCTCGCGAGCTTTCGGGCGGCAGTGGCCCGGGTGCTCGACGCGCAGGCTGCCGCACACGCGGCGGGCGCGACTCCCGATCTGATCGATCTCGGCGGCGGGCTCGGCGTGCGCCGCTCCTACGAGTTCACGACGCTCGAGATGCTCGCCTACCTCGGCTTCGGCCGCCTGCCACGGCCCAGGCCGTGCGGGCCGGCGGACCTCGTGCCGCGCTACGCGGGCGTCCTGACCGAGGCGATCACCCGCGGCTGCGCGCGGCGCGGCATCCCGGTGCCGGACCTGGTCCTCGAGCCGGGTCGCGCACTGGTGAGCGACGCGCAGGTGCTGCTGCTCACCGTCGGCGCCGTGCGCGAACGCCCCGGGGCCGGCCGGTTCGCGGTCGCCGACGGCGGCGCGATGACGGTGTCGATGATGTTCATGTCGGAGTACCACGCGCTGCTGCTCGCCAATCGCGAAGCTCCGCTCGAGGGCCGCACGTCGCTGTTCGGGCGGCTGGCGAGCCCGATGGACGTCGTGTACCGGAACTGCCCGCTGCCGCGGCTCGCGCCGGGGGACATCGTCGCCGTGATGGACGCGGGCGCCTACTTCACGCCCACGGCGACGAACTTCGGCGGCCCGCGGCCCGGCGTGGTGCTGGTGGACGGCACGGCCGCGACGCTGGTGCGGCGCCGCGAGACGTTCGAGGACCTCGCCGGCGTCGAGCTCGCGCTCGCGCCGGAGCCGGGCGCCCGCGCCGCGCGATGACGCGGCGCGCGCGCGCGGCCCTCGTCGCGGCCTACGCGGTCGTCTTCTGGTTGCTGCTCCCGTGGGGCCTGTGGCGGCTGGCGCGCGTGCTCGATCGCGCGGCGGGCTGGACGGCGCGCCCGTGGTGGGGCGGCGCCGCCGTGCTGGTCGCCGGCCTCGCGCTGGCGGCATGGGCGATGACCGAGCTGTGGCGCGGCGGCGGCGGTCTGCCGGTGAGCGCGCTCCCGCCGCCGCGGTTCACCCGGCGCGGGCCCTATGCGCTGGTCCGGCACCCGATCTACCTCGGCTTCACCGTGGCGTTGCTCGGCGCGGGCCTCGCCGGCGGATCGCCCGCGCTGAGCTGCGTCGTTGCGCCGCTGTTCGTGCCCGCGTGGGTCGGGTATGCGCGACTCGAGGAGCGCGGCCTCGAGCGCCGCTTCGGCGAGGCCTACCGCCGCTACCGCCGCCGGGTCGGGCTGCTGCCACGGGCGAACCTCTACCCGGTCGCGCAGCTCGTGCAGGCGTTCGGATTCCTCCCGGTGCGCGTCCACGGCCGCGAACACGTCCCGCGGCGCGGACCCGCCGTCATCGTGTGGAACCACGCCTGCTACCTGGACCCGGCGTACGTCGGCGTGACGACGCCGCGCTACGTACACCACCTGGCGACCGCGGAAGCGTATCGCGGCGGGGCGCTGGCGTGGCTGGTCAGCCACTTCTGCAACGTGCCGGTGCGGCGCTACCGCCAGGATCCCACCGCGTGCCGCGAGCTGGTCCGGTTGCTCGCCGAGGGGGAGCTGGTGGGCATCGCGCCCGAAGGGGAGCGCTCGGTGCTGGGCGACTACCAAGGCGCGCGGCCGGACGTCGCCGCGATCCTCGCCCGGCTGCCGGTGCCGGTGGTGCCGGTCGGCGTCAGCGGGAACTACGACTGCGGGCCGCGCTGGGCGGATGCGCTGCGCCGGCGGCCGGTCGCGATCCGCGTGGGCCCGCCGCTGCGCTTCGACCCGGCGACGCCGCCCGAGCGCACGATCGACACGGGGATCCGCGCCCTGCTCGCGACGGACCCGCAGCCGGTCTGCCTCGACGGGCTGGCGCCGGAGCGGATCGCGCGGGTGCTGTGGCGGTGCCCGCGGTGCGGCGACGAGCCGACGTGGCATGCGGCGGCGCTGCATTGCGGGGCGTGCGGCGCGCGGTTCTCCGGAACGCCCGAAGGTGCCCTGCGGGACGAGGCGGGCGCCGCGCACAGCCTCGCGGCGCTCGGGCGCGCCGTGCGCGAATGGCCGGAGACGGCACCGCTCGCCGCACGCGTGACCGGATGGCGCGAAGCCGCGATGTTCGGGCCGATCCGTCCGCTGGCGCCGCTCGGCGCCGGAGAGCTGCGCGCCGACCGGGAGGCGCTCGGCTTCGGAGAGCTTCGCATCGCGTACGCCGCCATCCGCACGACCTCGACGGAGCGCGCGGACACGCTGCAGATCGCGACCCGGGACGCGATGTGGCAGTTCCGCTTCGCCGCGGGCTCGGCGTTCCGGTTCCAGGGCGCCGTGGACCGCTGGCGCGGCGCCGAGTTCAGTCGCCGCCGGTCGCGCGCGCCGGCGGCGTGATGCGGTCGGCCGGAAGCTCGCCCGTCAGGGCCCGCAGCCAGGTCGCGATCTGGGCCACCTGCTGCGGGGTCAGGTCCGTGCCGAGCTGGTAATGGCCCATACGCACGATCGCCGAATCGAGCGAGGCCACGCTCCCGTTGCTGAAGTAGGGGCCGGTGCGCTCGCTGTTGCGCAGCGACGGCACCTTGAAAACGAAGCGATCCTCGGGCCGCTGCGTCACGCGCATGCGGCCGACGTCGCTGCTGTCAGGCCACGAGTGCACGACGCCCGCCTTCTGGAACATCGCCCCACCGACGTAGGTGCCCGCGTGGCAACCCGCGCACCCCACGGCGACGAACGTGTTGAACCCCTCCCGCTCGGCATCGGTGAGGATCGTGTCCTCCCCACGGAGGAAGCGGTCCCATCGCGATGGCGTGGCGAGCTGGCGCTCAAAAGCCCCGATCGCGACGCCGAGGTTGTCGTAGGTCATTGGGTTGCGCTGGCCCGGGAAGGCCGCCAGGAAGGCGTTGCGATACGCGGGGACCGCCGCGAGGCGCGCCATCACGGCGCCCGGGCCCGGCATCGCCATCTCGGCCGGGTTCAGGATCGGCCCCATGGCCTGGGCTTCGACGTCCGGCGCGCGCCCGTCCCAGAACTGCGCGACGTGGCCCGCGGCGTTGTAGACCGTGGGCGAGTTCCGCGTGCCGAGCCGCCCCCGGTGGCCGCGGCTCACGGCGCCGGTATCCGCCCCGTACGCGTCGAGGCGATGGCAGCTGTTGCACGACAGGTCGCGGGCCAGCGACAGCCGCGTGTCGAAATAGAGCATCCGGCCAAGCTCGATCCTCGCCTGGGTGATGGGCCGGTCGGGCCGCACGATCGCCGGGGGCAGCGGCGCGAACATCGCGAGCTGCAAGGAATCGATCTTCACGGCGCTTTCGCGGCGGCCCCTGGCGCAGCCCGCGCTAGCGAGCGCCCAGACGGCGAGCGCCGCCGCCACGGTGTTCCTGTTCATGGACACCTTCCTTATATGGATGGCGCGTGCCGGTGGCGGCGCGGAGGGACGGGGCGCCACGTAGGGAACGGCCGTTTCGGTTGGCTGTGACACGCGACACCTCTGGTGACGCACCGGACCGACTACGGCTAACCTAGCGAGGTGGTTGGAGCGCGTCGAGAACGCGCAGGGACCCAGCGCGGCGAATTGCGAGCGGGATACGCGGAGTTCCGGCTGGGCGGGCCGGACGGCGCGGCCCGCCCTCCGCGTCAGGGGAGTTGTCGGGTCACGTCCTCCCGCGCGCCGGGCAGCCTGCGCAGGCGCCGGGCCGTCAGCAGCGACGAGGAAATCAGTGTTGCGGCACCTGCTACCAGCAGCGTCGTGCCGTGGGCGCCGTTTCCGGGCTGCATGGCGAGCCCCACCAGGATCGTGCCGGCGCTGGCCGCGACCCGCTCGCCGACCTGCGTGGGCCGCAGCCGCCCTCCAACCGCCTGAAACAGCGTGAGTCCGAGGACACCACCGCCGAACGTCAACAGGCCGACGCCGATGAGCCCATGCCAGTCCATTGGTCAGTCGCCTCCGTTTGAATGGTCACTCGAAATCCGCCACGACGCAGTCCACGTAGTCGCCCATCGCCTTGTCGTATGCCGCGATCGCACCCGCGAGCGCAACGTACGTCACCGGTGAGGGCGCTGCGATGAACGCGGCGGCCGCGGCCCCGACCGCCCCGGCGGCAACGACCGTCACCGCAGCCTTGTCGAAGCAGCGCCACCACTGGGCTTCGAGCGCGCGGGGCAGCACGGCGGAGCTCAGGAGCCGGGCGAGGGCGGGCCCGACCCGCGCACCACCGAAGGCCTGCGTTGCGCTCGCCCCCTCCAGACCGCGCACATGGCGCAACACCGGCTGGCCGTGATCATACACGGTCAACGTCCGCTCCGTGAGCACCCAGGCGCCGGTCCGGTTCTGCCACGTGAA
The DNA here is from genome assembly GCA_964358595.1 of uncultured Gemmatimonadales bacterium. Lineage (GTDB taxonomy): Bacteria > Gemmatimonadota > Gemmatimonadetes > Gemmatimonadales > JACORV01 > CAYHQJ01. The sequence goes on along the minus strand of CAYHQJ010000038.1, from coordinate 4,238 downwards.
CACCGCGTCCGCCAGCAACTCGCCGTCGCGGTACACCTGGAACCGCTCCACCGGCTGGCCGGCGCGGGGCGTGCCCACGACGATCCGTGCACGCCGTCCTCCGCGGTCGGTGAATTCGAACTGGTGCGAGGGCGCGCGCAGGCCCCGGCTCGTCACCAGCGCCGCCCCGTCGATCTCCGCGTGCCCGCTCCGCACGGTCGCCTCGAAGGAACGCCGGGACACGTGGGGCTCGGCTGCCCGTCCGGAGGCCCCCGGCAGGGACAGCGATTCGACCAGGGTGCCGCTGATTCGCGAGCCCTCCGTCACGGCTCCGTGCGGGCCCGTCACGTAGGCCCTCGCGCGATCGCGCGAGCACCCCGCCGCCGCGAGCGCCAGCCACACCGCGCCTGCGACGGCCGCCATCTTCCGCGTCTGGTTCATCATCGCACCTCCTGCTGCGTTACGGGTTGCGGCGCAGCGACGCTCCGCGATACGACGCACGAGGCCAGCACGCCGATGCGGCGCTCCCGGCAGTACGCGAGGACACCCTCGGGCGTCTCGCGCCGCTCGAGACCGACGAGCAGCGAACCGGCGGCGCACCGCACGTGCGGGAACCGCTCCGCCAGAATGGGCGCGGCCAGCCGCGGCGGCCCTTCGACCACGAGCACGAGGGTGAGGGACGTGGATTGCATCGGTACCTCCGCCGTGAGGTGGACGACCGGGCGGCCACGACGGCCGCGCCGCCCCGCGTGTGCGGGGCAGCGCGAACCTAGGATGAATCGGGGAAGAGTCTGGTACCGGAAACGCCGCGTCGCGGCGCGATTCTACGCGGGCGCCTTCGCGACCCGCGCCCGGGCGCGGACGACCGCGTCCACCAGGGGTGCGGGGCCGAAGGCGCCCTCGGCGATGATCAGGTAGCGGTGCTGGTCGGACACGGGGTCACCGTGGCGGCGAGGTGGGGGGCGCGACCACCGGGACCTCGCGGCTCGGCTGGAGGACCGCGTGGGCGGGCGCGCCGGCCGCGCCGGGCCGCTCGCCGTACAATTGGAAGATCAGGACGTGCCGGAGGAGCACGACGAGCGTCGCCAGCGCCGGCACGGCGACCAGCATGCCGACCAGGCCGCCGACCTTCGCCATGACGAGCACGCTGAGGATCGTGAGGACGGGCGGCAGCGCGACCCGATGCTGCATGATGACTGGGTGGACGACGTTCGCCTCGACCAGATGCACGACGACGCCGATCGAGGCCACGGCGAGGAAGGCGAGCGGCCCGCGGTCGCCGAGCACGAGCAGCGCCGGCAGCAGCGTCGAGACGATCGTACCGAAGAACGGCACCATCACGGCGACGCCGGTGAAGATCGCGAAGGCGAGCCAGTAGGGGACGTCCAGCAGCCACAGCCCGATGCCGGTGAGCACGGCGAGCACCACCATGGCGAGCAGCTGCGCGCCGACCCACGCGCGCAGCGAGTCGGCGAGGTCGTCGAGGACCTCGCGGGCCACCGTGCGGAAGCGCGGCGGCACGAGCTGCACGAGCCCGTCGCGGTAGAGCGCCGGACGCAGGGCGAGGTAGAGGGCCATCACGATCACCGCGACGGTGTCGATCAGCACCCTCCCGGTCGCCGTGGCGTAGCCGAAAACGCCGCGGCGCACGAATCCGGCGAGCTCCGTGAGCGCGGACGTGATCAGGCCCGTTTCGGCCGACGCGATCCCTGTGCGCCGCAGCAGCGGATAGGAGCTCGCGAGGTTGCGCAGCTGCTGGTCGAGCGCGGTGAGATAACGCGGCACTGCGGCGATGAGGTCCTGCGTCTGCTCCGCGACCGCCGCGCCGAGCAGGGCGCCGATCCCGCCGAGCGCCGCGAGCGTGAGCAGCAGCGCTAGGACGAGGCCGGGGCCGCGCGGGAAGCGGAGGCGCCGGCAGAGGATGTCGGTGAAGCCGCCGAGGTAGACTGAGATGAGCGCCGCGATGAACGCGATGAGCACCAGCTCGGCGATCCGCCACAGGAAGAGGAGGACCGCCGCGGCCAGCAGAACGAGCACCAGGGGCGCCGTCCGCCGCGCGGGTGGGACGGCGTCCGTCACGTCGCGCTACGCCCCCGGCTTGTGCTCGCCCTCGTCGTCCACGAGCTCGGCTTCGTGAACCTCCCCCTCCCCGGCGCCGAGCTGTTTCGGCTCCTCGGCCTTGCCCGCTCCGAGGAGGCCCATGCGCTGCTTGAGCGCGAGGAGCTGGGTGTCGGCGTCGGCCTTGTACTCGAGCTGCGTGAACTGGCGCTGGAGCTGGTCGCCCTCGAGCTCCTCCGACAGCTCGGCCGCGGCCAGCGCCTTGCGCTCGGTCTCCTCGATGCGCTCGGTCATCCGCTCGAAGGTCTCGAAGGCGGACTTGTCGCTCATCGACGACATCGTCTCCTGGATGCGCCGCTGCGCCTCGGCGCGCCGCTGCCGGGCGATGAGGATGTTCTTCTTGCGCTTCGCCTCCTCGATCTTGTCGTTCAGCGCGCGCAGGGAGTTCTTGAGCTGCTCGGTCTCGGCGGCGTGTTTGCGCCAGGTCTCGTCGAGCTGCGCCGCGTTTTGCATGTGCTCCGCGTGGCGCAGCAACGCCTGTTTCGCGAGGTCGTCGCGCCCCTCCTGCACCGCCAGCATCGCCCGCTTCTCCCAGTCCTCGCCGAGCTTCTTCTCCTGCTCGGCCTGCGCCTGCAGCTTCTTCTCGTCGGCGATGGCCGTGGCGACCTGCTGCTTCGCCTTCGCCAGCTGGCTCCGCATGTCGAGCACCAGCTGGTTAAGCATCTTCTCGGGGTTCTCCGCGCGCGAGATCAGGTCGTTGAGATTCGACCGGATCATCGTGGCGAGGCGGTCAAAGATTCCCATGGTCGTCTCAGGCCTGACGGTACGTGGCCAGCGTGGACAGGTGCGACGCGAGCGCCAGCATCAGCGAGTCGTAGCTGGCCAGGAACTCGCTGTAGTCGAGGTCCTCGAGCTCGAGCGCATCCGAGAGCACGACGCTGTCGCCATCGACGCCGTAGGAGCCGTGCACGAGGTCGGACGCGTTCAGCTCGAGCAAGTGCCGGTACAGCTGCTCGCGCTTGTTGCCCGGTCCGAGCTGCATCACCTTCACCCGCAGAACCAGCACGGGCGGGTTGAAATGTACCACGACTTCGGGGGCGTCCGGGGTGGAGGTGAGCAACCACAACCCGGGCTGCACCTCGCGCGACTGCACCCCCTCGCTTTCGAGCCGCGCGATGAACTGCTCGAGATCTTCGCGACTGATCATCGCAACTCCTTGGGGTAGGCGGCCCTACGGCCGCTCGGCCGGCACGGTTTCAGCCGGCAACATCCGGACCGCTCGGGAGGCCCCGGTCGTTGCGCACCCGGGCCAGCATCCGCTCGGCGAAGTCCTGGCGCTCGGCCAGCTCGGACAGTTGATGCTGCATCGTGTCGAGCCGTTCGCGCAAATCGTCCAGCTCCTCGCTCGGCGGCGCCGCCTCGCCGGGGCGCCGGCGCAGCCGCTCGGCGATCGCCCGGCCGATGGGGCTGAACGAGATCATGACCGCCGTGCCGCCGCCGAAGATCAGGAGGATGGCGAGGATGCCTTCCATCACCCGTTCTCAGCGCTCGCCCGCGTTCAGCAGCCCGCGCTCACGCGCCTGCGCGAGCAGCCGCTCGGCGAAGTCCACGCGCTCCTGCAGCTCGTCCATCACCAGCTCCATCGGCATCAGTCCGGCCCTCCCGCTAGTGGCCGTGCTCCATGCGTGGTGGTCTCGGTTGCACAACGGACCCGAGAGCCGGCTGGTTTCGCCTAAACCGCCAATCTAGGCCGACCTGGCGGTAGCCGCCAGCAGCGCCGCCAGGGCGCGGCCGGTATACGAGGCCGGCCGCCGCACCACCTCCTCCGGCGTTCCGGTGGCGACGACGGTGCCGCCCGCATCCCCGCCCTCGGGGCCGAGGTCGATGATCCAGTCGGCGGTCTTCACGACGTCGAGGTTGTGCTCGATCACGACCACCGTGTTGCCTTTGTCCACCAGCCGGTGGAGCACCTCGAGGAGGAGCCGCACGTCCTCGAAGTGGAGGCCGGTCGTCGGCTCGTCGAGGATGTAGAGGGTGCGGCCGGTGTCCCGCTTGCTGAGCTCGGTGGCGAGCTTGACGCGCTGCGCCTCGCCGCCCGAGAGCGTGGTCGCGCTCTGGCCGATGTGGAGGTAGCCCAAGCCCACGTCGTTCAGCGTCTCCAGCTTCTGCCGCACTCTCGGCTGGTTGGCGAAGAACTCGAG